>CAKPUX010000009.1 GCA_934193095.1 uncultured Dialister sp.
TTTTCCCATACCGTCATCTCGAGCGTAGCCGAGAGATCTTTCTTGCAGACGGGGAAATAGTGTATGTGAGGAAATCCGTAGCACCAGCCTCAGCAAGACGTCATTTCCCCATCACCGCATGCATGCTGATAAGCGTCGTGCAATAAAGATCCCTCCACTTCGGTCGAAATGACGATGCGGGAGTCTGACGTCTAACGTCTCTTAGTCTCTTAGTCTCTCAGTCATTATAAAAAAGCGGCGCTCATATGCTGACGCGCCGCTCCTTCATTTCGCATTTCTAATTTCTCATTTCTAATTTTTTCCTCGCCATGGCGAGAGCCGCCAGTGTCTTCGCATCGTAGATCTCTCCGCGATCCACCATCTGATAGACCTTGTCGATTGGAAGGCGGATGACATCCAGAAATTCATCCTGATCGAGATGCTGATGAGATTTCACCAGATGGTCAGCGAGGTAAAGGTGGATGGTCTCATCGCAGAATCCCGGCGTGGTATAGACATAGCCGAGCTTTTCCATATGCTCCGTCTTGTAGCCGGTCTCTTCCGTAAGCTCTCTGGCTGCACAGGTATCAGGGTCTTCTCCCCCATCGAGCTTGCCGGCCGGGATCTCCAGAAGCGGCTGCTCGACCGCATAGCGGTACTGACGGACGAAGAGGATCTCTCCATCCCCGGTGACAGGGATGATGGCGGATGCCCCCGGATGCAGGACGACTTCTCTTGTGGTCTTGTGACCATGGATCTCCACCTCATCATCGAAGACGTGCAGCATCCGCCCTTCGAAGGCAGGCGCGCGATGGATCAGCTTCTCCTTTTCTATGCTCATTTCACACCTGTGCTTCCTACGCCACCGGTGCGTACACCTTCGGCATGGTCATCGTCCGTGGTGAGGTATTTCGTGAAGATCCCCTGCGCTACGCGATCGCCTTTATTCACATGGAATGGTTCATCCTTCGTATTGTAAACAGCGACCATGAGATGCCCCTCGTTGTCCTCATTATTATAATAGTCCGCATCGATGATGCCGGTGCTGTTCGCAAGGAAGAGCCCTTTCTTGATCGCCATACTTGAACGGATGAAAATGGCGAGGTATTCATCATCTTTCATATACGCCTTCAGTCCGGTCTTGATGAGCGTCACCTGATGCGGGATCAGATCGATGTCTTCCCCGCATTCGATGTCATAGCCGGCACTCTTTTCCGTCTTTCTTTCCGGCAGATGGATGTCTTTCCCCTGCCACGTGGACAGGATCTCAAAGCCTCTTGTTTTTGTCATAGAATGGATTCTCCTTATAGAAATAGGGTTCATGTGGACAGGTTCAGGATCGTGGTGACAGCTTCGCCGCGATCCCTGTTTTCAAACTTCAGAGTTGTAGTGGCAGATTTCCCGTACCGTCATCTCGAGCGTAGCCGAGAGATCTTTCTTGCAGACGGGGAAATGGTATATGTGAGGAAATCCGTAGCACCGCCTCAGCAAGACGTCATTTCCCTATCACCGCATACATGCTGATAAGCATTGTGCAGTAAAGATCCCTCCACTTCGGTCGGGATGACGATACGAGGAAAATGTCTCCTAGTCTCTCAGTCTCATCCTGACCAAGCGAAAAAGCCCAGTGAGCCCCGGGGCTCCTGCTCTTTCGAGACGAACCACCAGAACCCACTGCGCTTTTGCATGATTCATGAACATCAAAGGTCGCGCGTATCGCAAACCTTGAGCCCCAAATCAACTGTATGACCTGCCCGCTGGCGCGAGCCGGTTTCCGCCATTATTTATTCTTCTTTTCCAGCAGCAGCGCTTTTCTGGAAAGATTGATGCGGCCCTTGTCATCGATTTCCGTGACCTTGACCATGATCTCATCGCCTTCATGGACGATGTCTTCCGGTTTCTCGACTCTCTGGAGAGCGAGCTGGGAGACATGGACGAGGCCTTCCTTGCCCGGCAGGATTTCTACGAAAGCGCCGAACTTCATAAGGCGAGTGACGCGGCCGAGGTATGTCTCGCCGACTTCGACTTCCTTCACGAGGGATTCGACCATCGCTTTTGCCTTCTGGGCAGCTGCTTCATCTTCGGAAGCGATATATACGCGGCCGTCTTCTTCGACGTCGAGTTTCGCACCGGTTTCAGAGATGATCTTATTGATGGTCTTTCCGCCGCTGCCGATGACGACACGGATCTTGTCGACCGGGATGGTGAGAGAAATGATCTTCGGTGCATACTTGGAAAGATGTTCTGCCGGCTTATCGATGCATTCTGCCATCTTGCCCAGGATATAGAGACGGCCTTCATGCGCCTGCTTCAGTGCAGTCAGCAGGATATCTCTGGAAATGCCATGGACTTTGATATCCATCTGGATGGCATTGACGCCCTTTGCCGTACCTGCGACCTTGAAGTCCATATCGCCCAGTGCATCTTCCATGCCCTGAATATCAGACAGGATGGAGAATTTGCCGCCATCCTCGATGAGACCCATCGCGATGCCTGCGACCGGTGCCTTAATCGGTACGCCTGCATTCATGAGGGACATGGTGCTGCCGCAGACAGAAGCCTGCGAGGAAGAACCATTGGATTCCAGGATTTCAGAAACGACGCGGATCGCATACGGGAATTCATCGACACTCGGGATGACCGGGAGGAGTGCACGTTCTGCGAGCGCACCATGACCGATCTCACGGCGTCCCGGACCACGGGAGCCCTTCGTCTCACCGACGCAGTAGGACGGGAAATTGTACTGATGGATGTATCTCTTCTCGGTGATCGGGGTGAGGTCATCGATGATCTGTGTCTCCGACATCGGAGCCAGCGTGGTGATGGAGAGCGCCTGGGTCTGGCCGCGGGTGAAGAGCGCCGAGCCGTGAACGCGCGGGAGCAGTCCCACTTCGCAGGTGATCGGACGAATCTCCGTCAGCTTTCTGCCATCCGGACGGATGCCTTCATTCGTGATGGTGTGACGGACGATTTCCTTCGTCAGATGGTCGAGCGCATCCGCCACATCCGAGAGATGTTCCGGGTAGATCTCAGCGAAATGCTCCATTGCCGCCTTCTTCGCAGCAGCGATATTGCCATCACGGCGCAGCTTATCCGCATCGAAGATCGCCTTCTTCAGGGACTCAGTCGCAAACGCTTCGACATCCTTTTCGATCTCTGCCGGGACTTCCGGGAAGGTCAGCACGCGCTTTTCCTTGCCGACTTCTTCGATGATCTTCTTCTGGAAACGGCAGATCTCCTTGATCGTCTCATGGCCGAACATAATCGCATCGAGGACTTCTTCCTCCGGTGCTTCTTGCGCGCCGCCTTCGACCATCATGATCGCCTCTTCCGAGCCGGCGACCGTCACATTCATCGTGGACGCTGCCATCTCTTCCTGTGTCGGGTTGATGACATACTTGCCATCCACACGGCCTACGCGGACACCGGCGATCGGGCCGTCCCACGGGATATCGGAAATGCCGATGGACGCGGACGCACCGATCATACCGCACAGCTCCGGTGCATTGTCATAGTCGACAGAGAGCACCGTTGCTACGACATGGATATCATTTCTGCATCTTTTATCAAACAGAGGACGGATCGGACGGTCGATCAGACGCGCACAGAGGATCGCCGAATTCCCCGGACGGCCTTCACGACGAAGGAATCCCCCCGGCATCTTGCCGACAGCATACATCTTCTCTTCATAGTCGACAGTCAGCGGGAAGAAATCCGTGCCTTCGCGAGGCTCCTTGCTCGCCGTCGTAGCGACGAGGACAGCGGTATCTCCATATCTTACCAGTACAGCGCCATTCGCCTGCTTGGCCATTTTACCAGTCTCAATGATCAGTGGACGACCGGCCAGTTCCATTTCAAATGTTTTGAACAATTCCTGTTCCTCCTTAGTAAATGCTTCTTTATACGACTATTTATTATATAATACAACTTTCATCTTTCACAAGGGGGAAAATGAGAGGAAATCGGGTGAAAGGGAGCGGGTTCAGGGTTCAGGGCTGTGGTGGCGGCTTCGCCGCGATCGAGGGCTCAGGTCGCAGCTGTTCTGGCATTCGTTATCTCACATACGACGTTTCTCGCCGCTCAGGATGACGAAACGGGGCGATGCCCGAAGGTTTGCGGGTGACAGGTTAGCCCACGGGGCGTGCCGTCCCTTGATTGGGAATGAAAGCTCTGCTCACCAGTGAGGATCCACCGCTTTCCGAAAGCATAACGATGTGAAGAATACGGAAATCTCACAAAGCAAAAAGCCTCCTTCCACAGGGAATGAGGCTCACAGAGAAACACCTCTCACGGGATCTGTCTCAATAGCGGGCTATTTAAGGCAGGTTATGACGAAGCGTTGTATGAAAATACATGCGAAATCGAATTCTGCGATTGAATCAGCGTTTCCTTTACATATCGTTCTGGTTGGCTCTGTATCTCCTCTAAAGAAATAGCCAAAGAGTAAAATGGCATAAGGATCCAAAATAACATAATGACCCCAAATTTTTGTATTGCCTTCTTCTCCTTAATTCACCTATGTTAAAAGATCAGGTAGAGAATGAATCCCACAATTCCTGCCAAACCGACCCAAAACCAGCATCCTTCTTTTCGAAATACAGGAAGAGCATTGAGCATTTCAAATTCCCCCTGTAAACGAGAAATGAAGAAATTACGCATCTCTGGCAAAGGATGATAGTTAGAAAGCGCCTCCAAATCAGCATCGCATTGATTCATAATTTCCCTCGCTGAATTATCTGTTACAAAAAGAGCCTCAAACTCCTCTGAAGGAAAGGCTTCTATCATGGCAGAGAATATATGAGAAGTTCCTTCAGGAATGAATCCAGTCCCCTCTATCAAAGACCGTATAGCAAAATCCATGCAATCGGCATCCTCTTTTTTGTAGGCACGATGCAGCCAAAGAGACGCACATCGATACCGGATGCCTAATATCCCACTAAAATAAGCCAGGAACGAATCACCGAAATACTGCGGAATCTGTTCGGCTGACCACCCTTGCTTTCCACCCCAATCAAACGTTGCCTTGATCAAAGGATTCATCTCTTCCACAGGACGTCCCACATAATAGGAACGGCTATCTCCACAAACAATCCGCATAACTGCGTTCTCTATGGCGACTAACTGATTTGCATCCATATATTGCCCCCCATTCCCAATTACCGCTGCATCGACATGGCTTTCATCATAGCGATCTGCTCTTCCGGCGTCATCTCCACCTCATAGAGGACCCCATTGGCAGAAAGTGCCTGATCCCCCATAAACTCCACGATGGGAATATTCACATACTGTCCTCTCATTTCATCAAAAAACATGCCACCCCCTGCATATTGATACCGTTCTCCCGTCTGATAAGATACGAGCCAAAAGGCATCCACACTTTGAAACAAGGGACATAGCAAAAGCAATACCAGTAATAACCATTTTCTCATCATATCTCACCGTCACTTTTCTCTCGTATCGTCATTTCGAGCGAAGCGAGAAATCTTTGTCATTCGCGGTCAAGCGGACGATGTCAGGAAACAAAAACGGGGAACCTGTTATCCCGCCTTCCTTCGGGCATCGCCATCTATACTCTGCGGCGCTTCTAATTTTATGCGCCGCACCACCATTTCTCATTTCTCATTTAAAAGTGCGGCACGCCCCCGGGGCGAACCTTGATCCCTAGTCATCAGTCGCCCCCATTATTTCCTTCCCCGTCTCTTGAAGTCCTCCTCTATTCCTTTCTTCCAGTCTACCGAGATCGATTCTACGAAATGGTCACAGAAGTCATCCACTGCCTCAAAATTTTTCTGAATCCCTTCCTCATCACATAAAAATTCTGCCGCACGATCTTCATGGATGCCAAGATGACCTGCTGCTTCAATGGCATTCATATTGGCTCCCAAGAAAATAAACTCCCAGCCATATTTCGATTTTTCTCTTTCGACCATATGTCTCACGTCTTCGTAGTCATAGAAGCGGCTTGAATTTTCCTCTCCATCAGTAATGATGACCACGAGGGTATGGGCCGGCACGTCCTCTGGGCGGGCATATTTATGGACAGTGCCAATGCGATGAATGGTACTTCCTACTGCATCCAGAAGGGCGGTGCAGCCACCGGCCACGTAGTCTTCCTCGGTCATGGGACGCACGCTTTTCAGGGGCAGCCGGTCATGAATGACGTCGATTTCTGTATCAAAGAGGACGGTGGTGACCAATGCATTTCCTTCTCCCTTTTTCTGCTTTTCCATCATAGAATTGAACCCGCCCAGGGTGTCTTTCTCCAGCCCGTGCATGGAACCACTGCGATCCAAGATGAAAACAAGTTCGGTCAGTTGGGTATTCATAGTTGTCCTCCTTGGGAATAAGCGGTGACTAGGAGCTAGAAGTCACTGATGCAAAATAAAAAGACTGCCAGATATCACTTCGTCAGTGACTCTTTTGCAGTCTTAGTATATCCCTTTATTCTTTTGAAATGGTCGCTTGGAAAGCGACAAATGAATCTTCTGATGGCTAATATTTCGTATTTCACTTTAGAGGACTTTCAATCAACATAGAAATGCAGTCAGAATTAGCGTCGTAACTACGCGAAGATCCAGTGAGACGCCATTTCAAGCGTAGCGAGATGGAGCATGCCAGCGCTGTAGTGTACTATGTTGAATAGTCCGATACTATCGATATTCTAACACTTGCAGGAAATACCGCTGCGCAGCCCCCTCTCCCCTTCGGGGAGCTCCCCCGATGGGGAGCCAAGATTTTCCACCACTTCTCACTAAGTCCAGAAGTTAACAAATCGCCATACCAGAGAAACACGGATTACATCGCAGAATCAGCGTTCCCTAGATTAGCGGTTCGTCGAAATCAAAAAGCACTTGATTGATCTGGTAGATATCATAGATTCCCTTTTTCACAAAATACTCTACGATCAGGTCGCCTTTTCGGGCATGAGACAAGGTATACCCTGCCTTTCCCAAAAGCTCCTGCAATTCAGAGAGGGGGAGTTCCAGGGCAATCCCCAGAGCGAGCGCCGTTGCCCGAGAGGGTTGATAATCCGCATGGGACCGAATCTTAGAAAAAAGCTTCCGATCCAAATTGGCTTTCTTATAACATTCCGGATCCGTCATGCCCTTCTCATCGATTTTACGCAGTACCATATGAGAAAAACTTTCTTCTAACTCAGAGAAAAATGGCTCCTCTCGCTTCGAGTCTACAAAGAAATCCCCAAGATGAGTTTCGTTATAGTTCACCCGCTCGATCTGCAGCTCTACCCGTTCGATCCTCCCCTGAATCCCAGGCTTCTTAAGGCGCCTCGATTCTTCCCATGGACAAGGAGGAAGCCCCCACTCCGGATAGCGGTCCTCCAGGTATATACTTTCCAATTCAGCAGAAACGGAGTCCAGACGCTCTTCCTCACGGGCATGCGCATCCTTTTTTCCCTTCCACGCCTCATTCAAGAAAGAAGAAATATCCTCCACAAGCCCTTTTGAAAGCTGGTAATCAGACTTTTGGAAAATCACCAGGTACACATCCAAATCATGATCCTTCAGGAAGGCTCTGATGGTATCCACTGCCACCTCAAGCGCTTCCTCTTTCGGATATCTGTAGGCCCCGGAAGAAATCAGCGGAAAGGCGATGGACTCTAAACGATACTCCACCGCCAGTGCCAAAGATTTTCTGTAGCAAGAGGCTAGAAGCTCCCGTTCCCCATGGCTGCCGCCATGCCAGAGCGGCCCTACGGTATGAATCACCCATTTGCAAGGCAACTGATAGCCCTTCGTGATCTTCGCATCGCCCGTCTGGCAGCCATGGAGCGTCCGGCACTCCGCGAGGAGCTCCGGCCCCGCCGCCTGATGGATCGCGCCATCCACCCCGCCCCCGCCCAAAAGTGTCGGG
This sequence comes from uncultured Dialister sp., assembly GCA_934193095.1. Lineage (GTDB taxonomy): Bacteria > Bacillota > Negativicutes > Veillonellales > Dialisteraceae > Dialister. The sequence continues at coordinate 7,852 of CAKPUX010000009.1, forward strand.
CAGGCGGCATTCACGATGGCATCGACTTTCATTTTTGTAATATCGTTTCGAATGATTTGAAATGGCATGGTTTTCATCCTTTCTGGTCACGGGTTTGCAGGTGCTTAAAGGAAAATACTGATGAAATCTTGTCCGCCTTGGCTCTTGTACTTTCAGGCAAGGCGAGAAATAAGCCGCTTCGAATAGCGAGCTATATAAGGAAGGCTATGACGAAGTCATGTAAAAATTCTTGTAGAAACGGACTCTGCGATTGAATCAGCGTTTCCTTATATCATTCGCCTGCCTTTGCTCTTAGTATACTGAGCATCAGCTATTTTCTCAACCGCAAAAGTCTCATATCTCCCAGTCTCACGTCTCCTGGTCTCATGTCTCCTGGTCTGCGGTTCTTAGTATAGTGGATAATCTCCGCGAAATGGTCGCCTCTCAAGCGACAAATAGATCCACCGCGCTCCTCCGAATGACGATGTAAAGGACGCGGTCACAAAACAAAAGGCGATGTGAAATAACGATCATCTCATTTTCGCGTTCAATCTGCCGCGGGGGACTTGCAGCTCTCATAGGAGTGACCGGGCAACCTTATCCCAGCTGTCTTTCATGCCATAGTCACCCTATCCGCCCCTTCGGGGCACCTTCCCCCTAAAGGGGAAGGCTGCGATACGAGAATACCATCTTCTAAAAAAAGGCGGCGAAGCCGCCACCTGAACCAAATGAAAGCAAAGTAAAAAGGGGCTGTGAAGAAATGAGGATTCATTTCTTCACAGCCCCTTTTCTTGATCATCTGTCGGTCAGGCTTTCAGCGTGCCGACGATCTCATTGACGTCTTTGACGCCATTCTTATCACACCATGCATCGAGTTCGCGGATGATGCGTGCCATGGCGGTCGGATCAACAAGGTTCGCGGTGCCGACCTGTACGGTCTTTGCACCCGCCATCATGAATTCGACGACGTCCTCGCCGGTCATGACGCCGCCCAGCCCGCAGACGGGGATATTGACGGCTTTCGCGACCTGCCAGACCATACGAAGAGCCACGGGCTTGATCGCCGGACCGGAGAGGCCGCCGGTGACGTTGCCGAGGATCGGGGTTCTCGTTCTGGTATCGATAGCAATGCCAAGAAGGGTATTGATGAGAGAGATCGCATCTGCGCCTGCCGCTTCGACGGCTTTGGCGATGGTGACTACGTCAGTCACATTCGGAGAGAGCTTCACGATGACAGGAAGATCTGTCGCATCCTTCACGGCTCTAGTGACTGCCGCTGCCTGCTGAGGGTCCGTGCCGAAGGCTGCGCCGCCGACCTTGACATTCGGGCAGGAGATATTGACTTCGAGCGCCGAGATGCCGGGGACGGAGAGGAGTTTCGCGCATTCAGCGTATTCTTCGACGGATTTGCCGACCATGTTCGCGATGTAAGGGCAGCCGAGCTTCTTCACTTCCGGAAGGTAGTGCTCGAGGAAGTAGGGCGCGCCCGGATTTTCCAGACCGATGCAGTTCAGCATGCCGGAGGTGGTTTCTGCGATGCGGGTACCATTATTGCCATTCCATGGCGTCGGTGCAAGACCCTTGCCGGAAATGGCACCGATCTTCTTCATATCGATGAACTTGGCAAGCTCAAGGCCGAAGCCGACGGTGCCGGAGGCACCGATCAACGGACTTGCCATCGGGATGCCAAGGAAATTCACAGCTAAAGAGCTCATAATACGACCTCCTCTGCTTTGAATACGGGACCATCCACGCAGACTTTGTAGTGACCTTTGCCATCAGCTCTGTCACATACGCAGCCAAGGCAGGTGCCGATGCCGCAGCCCATGCGGCGCTCCATGGAGACTTCGCAGGGGACGTTTGCTTCTTTCGCCATCTGCGCGGTGATACGCATCATGATGCCGGGGCCGCAGACGCAGGCTTCATCGACATTTCCATTCTTAAAGAGTTCGGGGAGGACGGAGACAGAGAATCCTTTGATCCCATAGGAGCCATCGTCGGTGGTGACGATGAGCTCTTTCAGAGTTTTAGGGAAAAGGTCTTTCCAGAAGACTTCTTCTTTGTTGCGTCCGCCGATGACGACGGTCATCTGGTCCGGCTTTGCTTTCCTTGCCATGAAGAGGATCGGCGCGATACCGACGCCGCCGCCGATGCCGACGATGTGTTTTTTATCCATATCGAAAGCAGTGCCCAGCGGCCCCAAGCAGTCGACCACGTCTCCTGCTTTCAGGTGGGACATGGCTTCGGTGCCTTTGCCGACGATACGGTAAATGATCTCAAGGATGCCCTTCCCCGGTTCTGTGCCGGCGATAGAGATCGGGCGGCGCAGGATGCAGGTGGGATCATTCACCTTCACATGGATGAACTGACCGGGCTTTGCGTCTTTTGCGATGAGCGGAAGCTCGAGGCGCATGCGCCAGATCGAGGGGCCGACCAGCTCATGGGTGAGGATGCGGCCTTTTTCTACATAGCCTGCCATATCAATTCTCCTTCACATAGTCCTGAATGGCTTCGACATGCGGTTCGCTCGAAGAAGCTGCCATGACGCGCAGGACTTCCTTCGCGGTATCGAGGGAGGTGATGCAGGGGATCGCAAGCTCGACAGCGATGCGGCGCAGGTCATAGCCTTCCTGCTCGATCTGGCTGCCATAGGAAATGGTATTCACGAGCATGTCGACACGGCCGGACTTCAGGTACTTTTCACAGTTCTCGCCTTTTTCATGGATCTTCTTGATGATCTCGACCGGGATGCCGAGTTTTTCGAAATAAGCGCCGGTGCCGGAGGTGCAGATGAGGTGGTAGCCCAGCTCTACGAAGCCTTTGGCGAGTTCGGCAGTTTCCGGCTTATCTCTGTCGGAGACGGTAATAAGGACATTACCGCCTGCCGGTACGGTGAGATGAGCCGCCACGACAGCCTTGTAGAGGGCTTCCTGATAGGTGTGGCCGATGCCCATGACTTCGCCGGTGGATTTCATTTCCGGTCCCAGTTTGATTTCTACGAGGCCGAGCTTCGAGAAGGAGAAGACAGGCGCTTTGATCGCGACGTAGCCTTTATCCGGGACGAGGCCGAGCGGAAGGCCGGTGTCTTTGAGGCTTTCGCCGAGCGCGATGCGGGTCGCGTATTCGACCATATTGATGCCGGTGATCTTGCTCATGAATGGTACGGTACGGCTGGCTCTCGGATTGACTTCGATGACATAGACTTTATCTTTGACCACGATGAACTGGATATTCACAAGGCCTTTGACGTTCATGGCTTTGGCGATTTCTCTGGTGTAATCAGTCAGTGTCTCGATGATTTCCTGAGACAGGTGCTGCGGCGGGTAGACAGCGATGGAGTCGCCGGAGTGGACGCCGGAGCGTTCGATCTGTTCCATGATGCCCGGGATGCAGACGTCATTGCCATCGGAAATGGCATCGACTTCGACTTCGCGGCCGACCATGTACTGGTCGATGAGGACCGGATGCTCGTGGGAAGCGACGACGGCTTCTTTCAGGTACTGGCGAAGTTCTGCCTGATCGTACACGATCTGCATCGCACGACCGCCAAGGACGTAGCTCGGGCGTACGATGAGCGGGTATTCCAGCTCTTCGGTCTTTGCCATCGCTTCTTCGACGGACTCGACGAGGCAGCCTTTCGGGCGCGCGATACCGAGCTGTCCCATCAGGGTGTCGAAGCGTTCGCGGTCTTCGGCCATGTCGATGGATTCATTCGAGGAGCCGATGATGCGGATGCCACGCTTGGCCATCGGGGTCGCCAGGTTGATGGCGGTCTGTCCGCCGAACTGGCAGATGACGCCTTCCGGTTTTTCTTTGTCGATGATTTCGAGGACGTCCTGCTCGGTCAGTGGTTCGAAGTACAGGGAGTCGGAGGTATCGAAGTCGGTGGAAACGGTTTCCGGGTTGTTATTGATGACGATGGATTTCTTCCCCGCCTTGCGCAGTGCCCAGGAGGCATGGACGGAGCAGTAGTCGAATTCGATGCCCTGACCGATGCGGATCGGGCCGGAGCCGAAGACAACGACGGAGCCCTTGCCCTGCGGCTTCACTTCGTCTTCTGCGCCGTAGGTGGAGTAGTAGTATGGGGTGTGTGCTTCAAATTCTGCCGCACAGGTATCGACCATCTTGAAGTCGGGATGGAAATCCAGTTTCTTCTTGAAGTTTTCGACGTCTTTCGGAGTGACTTCCGCGAAGTGTGCGATGGCTTCATCTGGCATCTGGATGCGTTTCGCCGCTTTCAGTGTCTCTTCGGTGAGGCCTTCCTTCATGAGGCGGCGCTCCATCTTGATGATGTTCTGGATCTTGTAGATGAAGAAGAGGTCGATCTTTGTGATGCGGTTGATTTCTTCCGGTTCGATGCCGCGGCGGAGGGCTTCGGCAAGGACGAAGATTCTTTCGTTGTCGATGCGGGAGAGCAGGCAGCGGATATCATAGAGGGACTGCCCGTCGAGTTTCTTCAGGTGCAGGTAGCCTTCCCCGACTTCCAGCGAGCGGAGGGCTTTCAGGAGCGAGCCTTCGAGCGTGCGGTCGAGTGCCATGACTTCGCCGGTCGCTTTCATCTGGGTGCCGATGGCACGATCTGCGAGGGTGAATTTTTCGAATGGCCAGCGCGGGAATTTGCATACGACATAGTCGATGGATGGTTCGAAGCAGGCTTTCGTATTGCCGGTGATGGCATTCGTGATCTCATCGAGGTGCAGACCGAGAGCGATCTTCGCTGCGACTTTCGCGATCGGGTAGCCGGTGGCTTTCGATGCGAGCGCGGAGGAACGGCTGACACGCGGATTCACTTCGATGACGTAGTACTGGTTCGTCTTGGTATCAAGGCCGTACTGGACATTGCAGCCGCCTTCGATCTTGAGGTAGCGGATGATATCGAGGGACGCGGTGCGGAGCATCTGGTACTGGCCGTCGGTCAGCGTCTGGGTCGGAGCGACGACGATGGAGTCGCCGGTATGGACGCCGACCGGGTCAATATTTTCCATGGCGCAGACGATGATGCAGTTATCCGCACTATCGCGCATGACTTCGAATTCGACTTCTTTCCAGCCCGCGATACTGCGTTCTACGAGGATCTGATTGATCGGGGAAAGTTTGATGCCGCGGTTCGCGATTTCTTCCATCTCATAGCGATCGTGTGCGATGCCGCCGCCGGTGCCGCCTAAGGTGTAAGCCGGACGGATGATGACCGGGTAGCCGATCCGGTCAGCAAAGGCGATGGCTGGTTCCAGTTCTTCGAAAATTTCAGATTCCGGGACTGGCTGATGGATTTCTTCCATCGCATCTTTGAAAAGTTCACGGTCTTCCGCATGCTTGATCGCATGGAGAGAAGAGCCCAAGAGCTTCACGCCGTACTGGTCAAGGATACCGGCATCCGAGAGCTGGACAGCCATATTGAGGCCGACCTGCCCGCCCAGTGTCGCGAGCAGTGCGTCCGGGCGTTCTTTTTTGATGACTTCTGTCACGAATGGCAGAGTGATCGGTTCGATATAGACACGGTCAGCGATATCCACGTCCGTCATGATGGTGGACGGGTTGCTGTTCACCAGGACGACTTCGACACCTTCTTCACGAAGGGAGCGGCAGGCCTGGGTACCGGCATAGTCAAATTCCGCAGCCTGGCCGATGACGATCGGGCCGCTGCCGATGACGAGGACTTTCTTCACGTCTTTATTGATCATTTTTTGAATTCCTCCATGGCCTTGGTAAATTCGGTGAAGAGATAGAAATTATCCTTCGGTCCCGGGGAGGCTTCCGGATGGTACTGGACAGCCTGGATCGGAAGGGTCTTGTGACGGATACCTTCGATGGTGCCGTCATTGACGCTTCTGTGGGTGACTTCGATGCATTCCGGGAGGTCTTCATCAGAAATCGCATAGCCATGGTTCTGGCTGGTGATATAAACGCGACCGGTGCGAAGGTCTTTGACCGGATGGTTCGCTCCGCGGTGGCCGAATGGCAGCTTGAAGGTGTGACCACCGAGTGCTGTCGCCAGCATCTGGATACCGAGGCAGATGCCGAAGATCGGTTTCTTTCCGATGAGTTTCTTGACAGTCTCTACGACGAATGGCACATCCTGCGGGTCCCCTGGTCCAGGAGAGAGGAAGATGCCGTCCGGATTTCCTGCCAGCAGTTCTTCTGCCGAAGTATGTGCCGGGAAGACATGGACAGTGCAGTCATTGGCTGCGAGCGAGACGAGGATATTCTTTTTCAGGCCGCAGTCGAGAAGGGAGACCTGGTATTTCCCATCGCCATAGGTATAGGGATAGTCGGTCGTCACGCGCTCTACCTGATCGCGGTGGAGCGGCTTGGCGAGTTCTTCAGCGATGAATTCTTCGCTTCGATCTGCCGAAACGATGATCGCTTTCATGACGCCCTGGGTACGGACCATGCGGGTCACGGCACGGGTATCGACATTGTAAAGGCAGGGTACATGGTATCTTTCGATGAAATCGGTGATTTTTTCCTTGCATTCCCAGTTCGACGGATGCTCCGCGATCTGGTCGAGGACGAAGCCTGCCGCTGCCGGCTTTCTGTTCTGCATGAAAAGATCATTCGCACCATAGTTGCCGATGAGCGGGTAGGTCAGGGTGAGGATCTGTCCTTCATAGGACGGGTCCGTGAAACATTCCTGATAGCCGGTCATGCCGGTATTGAAGACCAGTTCCCCCAGCCCTTCGACAGAGCCCAGGAGGTCGCCTTCGAAGCGGGCGCCGTTTTCCAAAATCAAGAGGCCTTTCATTTGAGCACCTTTCCTTCTTTCATGACAATCTCTCCATCCACGATGGTCATGACCGCTTTGCCTTTCAGCGTCAGCCCTTCATAAGGAGTGAAGAGGGATTTCGTATAGAGATCCTGTCCGTGGACAGTCCATTCTTTATCCGGATCGATCAGCGTGATATCTGCCGCAGCGCCTTCTGTCAGGACGCCGCCTTCGATGCCGAGGAGCTTCGCCGGATTCACGCTCATCAGTTCGACGATCTTGTCGATGGTGAAGCCCTCCTGATGGTAGAGCACCGTCAGCGTCGAGGCAAGAGAGGTCTCAAGACCTGCGATGCCGTTCGGCGCGCAGTTGAAAGGAACATCCTTTTCTTCATTGCAGTGCGGGGCATGGTCTGTCATGATGGCATCGATGGTGCCATCCTTCAGTCCTTCGATCAGCGCTTTTCTGTCCTCGTCCGTGCGCAGCGGCGGCGCCATCTTGAAAGCCGCTTCATAGTGCTTCAGCCATTCATCGGTGAAATAGAGGTGCTGCGCGGTGACTTCCGTCGAGCAGTTCACGCCCTTCGCCTTCGCTTCGCGGATGAGATCGACTGCCTTGCCGCTCGATACATGCGCGATGTGGATATGACAGCCGGTCAGCTCCGAAAGGAGCAGGTCGCGAGCGACTGCGATATTTTCCCCTGTCGCCGGACGTCCGGTGACGCCCATCGCATAGGAAACTTTGCCTTCATTCATGAAGCCGTGCCCGCACATCGTCATATCTTCCGCATGGTCGATGACCATCTTGCCCAGCTGATCCGCGTACTCCATGGCGCGGCGCATGAAATTCGCACTCTCTACATAGTGTCCGTCATCCGAGAAAGCGACAGCGCCATCCGCTGCCATATCCCCCATTTCCGAGAGCTGCTTCCCTTCAAGATTCTTGGAGATCGAGCCGATCACGGAAACCTTCACGACACCAGTCTCAGCTACACGGTGCTTCACATCACGCAAAACCGCCGCATTGTCGATGACAGGCTTCGTATTCGCCATAGTCGCGACACGGGTCACGCCGCCGGCAGCCGCTGCCTGTGTGCCTGTATAAATATCTTCCTTGGCTTCCTGTCCCGGTTCACGCAGATGGACATGCATATCGATGAGACCCGGTGTGACGAAAAGTCCCTTCGCATCGATTTCTTCTACCTCTTTGCCAGCCGCGCTGACATTCTGGCCGATTTCCTTGATCTTTCCATCTTCCACCAGGATATTTGTCACTTCATGCTGGTGCTTGGCCGGGTTTACGATGGTACCATTCTTAATTAAGAGCATCAATGTCTTTCCCCTCCGTCAGTGTCAAATATTCCAGAGCCATACGGACAGCCACGCCATTTCTGACTTCTTCCTGAATCCAGGACGCTTCATCGTAGGCTACATCATAACCGATTTCAATGCCTCTATTCATCGGGCCCGGATGGATCACCGCCACATCCGGCTTGCAAAGTGCCAGCCGCTTCTGATTGATACCGAAGAGACGTGCATATTCACGGGTCGTCGGGATGAATCCGCCAGCCGCTCTTTCAAGCTGGATACGAAGGATATTGATCGCATCCGCATCCTTCAGCGCTGTCTCCAGATCATCATCCACGATGCAGCCCATCGCTTCGAGTTCCTTCGGGACCAGCGTGCGCGGCCCCACCAGATGGACTTCCGCTCCCAGCTTTGTGAACCCGATGATATCGCTTCTTGCGACGCGGGAATGCAGCACATCACCGATGATGACATACTTCATCCCTTTGATCTTCTTTCCTGCTTCCTTCATCGTGAAGAGCTCGAGCAGCGCCTGGCTCGGATGCGCGTGCGCACCATCGCCTGCATTCAGCACGACCGGTACCTTCACCTTCGGGCTCATGACCTTGGACGCAAAAAGAGCAGCCCCTTCAGACGAATCACGAATAACCACTGCATCCACTCCCATAGCGGAAACGGTCAGCAATGTGTCTCGCATACTTTCACCCTTCGTCATCGAGCTGCCACTCTTTGTAATGTTGATCACGTCGGCTCCCAAATACTTACCGGCAAGCTCGAAAGAACTACGAGTTCTGGTAGATGCTTCGGAAAACACTGTTACGATAGATTTGCCTTTCAGGAAATCTTTTTTCTTATTGTCAGATAACACAATTTTTTTCATCTGTGCTGCTACTTCTAAGATCCGCTCAATCTCTTCGGCTGTGAAATCAGCTAGCCCAAGAACACTGCGGCCTTGTAGTGAAATCGTGCTCATGCCGGCCTCCTTGAATCAACGCATAGAATGGGATTCTATGATAAATAGTTATCCCTATAATCATAAAGGGTAATTCACACTTTTTCAATAGCATAAGGGTATTAAATTTTTATTATGTAAAGAGCATGGGGTTTAAGAAAGCACTGATTCGATCGCTCCTCCCGATCGCTAGGGAAACGCAATCTATAAGCCCCTACTTCTCACTCGCTCCCACCGCCGCCAGAATCACTTGAGAGAAAGCGGGCGGGATGAAATCCTTTCCCAGATGGTCGGCGAGCGAGCGCCCGATGATGACGCCTTTATTCCCATAAAGCCATGCAAAGTAATAAAACTCCAGCGCTTTCTCATCTCTGGGATTGATATTCGACAATTTCCTTGGTGGATAGTAGCCCTTTGGGATGGCGAGCTTTGCGCCTGCTTTTTTGACAAGCGCTGAACTCACAAGATTTCCTCCCTCCGTGATATCTGCGATGACCGCATCTAAAAGACGTCGGCCATTCCCGGAAAGGCATGCCTTCACGACATCCATTTCATAGCAGATATAGTCCGTATAGAAGACACCCGCACTCTTTTTGTGTTCCCCCATCACATCGCGATCATAGAGCGAGACGACAGGCACATGGAAGCGGCGGATGAGGGAAGCGATCTTTGAGATCGAGCTTTCACCCCTCGCATTGATGAGGCAGATGCCATAGTGGTCGAAGCGGATCCCCAGCGTCTTTGCAAATCCAGCAAAGGAACCATACTCTGTCTCGCCCTCGACAAGAACCGCCGCCCTCGCATAGAGCGCTTCCTTCACCTCCGGGAAATGCATGATGAGGTGCTTCTCGATTTCCCTGTCAAAATGAAATGAGGCACCGCAGGCGGCCTGCACCAGCTTCTTCTCATCCCAGTAGAGGCGGATGATCTGCCGGTAATCATTCACCAGCGCATCTGTCGAATGCGTCACGACAAAGAGCTGTCCCGAAAGCCCATCGACCCCCAGAAGCGTCTGCACGAGCTTTAAAAAAAACGGCTCCTCATTCGACAGGATCATGTGACAGAAAGAAAGCATCGCCCGCTGCAGGTAAGGGTGGAGATGGAGCTCCGGCTCATCTACACTGACGAGCAGGGATAAAAAGCGCCGCCCCTTCGCATCCGTCGTCACCATGTGCTCGAAGGAAATGGCGCGGCTTGCCTTTTTCTTCATCATCTGCATCAGCAGGACAAGCGCCGTCCGCGCCATCAGACAAGCCGTACGCTGGTACGAAGAACCATCTCCCCTTTCCCCAAACAGCGTCTCAAGCAGTGAGAGCGCCGCCTGCGATGGATGCTCCTTCGGCAGGGAAATCCCGATCCCTTTCTCTCTAAACATTGTCTCCACCTCAGAAATAACCGCCGGGGACTCCGTGAAATAATGCTGCAAAAGAGAAAGCAGCTCTCCCATCGATGCATGAGCCATCATCCTGCGCGGCATCTCACACAGGGAAAAATCGATATAAAAAAGGCATCGCAGGTACTCCAAGGGCAGCTGCCGCCCGCTCGCCTGATCAAAGAGACGTGGCACCACTTCCTGCACCGCCTGCACCAGATAGAGCTCTGCGGTCTCCCCTCCCGCCTCTTCGGCAAGCATCAGCCGTATCTCGATGGGATGGTCTGCATCAAGGAAATCGCCTTCACGGAATCCATACCCATGGCTGATCCATTTCAAGAGGCAAAGGAAATTGCTCTTACCGATATTGTTATCCCCCACCATATAGTTCACCTGTCTGTCAAATTGAAAGACGACATGGCGGAAGGTGCGGTAGTTATCAATGGTCATGGATGAAATATGCATGATCTCCTCCTCAGAAATACGTTCATGTGCATGCTCTTACCTATATTATATGCATCCTGCCAGCAGACTGCAAAATCATCCGTCAAAAGATGCACCGACTCGAACAGCTTAAGACAGACATGAGGAAGATGGATCAAGCACCTTATAAAGCCGTATCCTTCGATCCAATCTGTATTTCACTCTTTTTCTCACGCAAAAACGTGCAGCCAAGTTTCTCTACTTGGCTGCACGTTCATCAAAACGAATAAGGCTTCTGCCCCGTGAACCTTCACAGGCTTTCGTGCATGGCTTACTTGCTCTTTTTGCTTCTGAAATACTGCATAGCGAAGACGCCGCCCAGTACGGCAATACCGATGATGTCGGTCAGGATGGTCGGATCGATGAGGCAGAGACCGCCCGCCAGAAGGAGAAGCCGCTCCAGGATATTCGCCTTGCAATAGAGCTGGCCGATCATGGCACCCGAGACGCCGACCATACCGATAAGCGCGGTGATAGTGGTTTCCGTGACGGAGAAGAGTGTCGCATTGATGCCCAGGATTTCAGGGGAAAGGACAAAGACATATGGGATAATGAAGGCCGCAATGCCGAGCTTCGACGCATTGACACCCGTCTTCAAGGGATCACCGCCGGAGATCGCAGAGCCTGCGAAAGCAGCCAGCGCAACTGGCGGGGTGATATCGGCGATGATGCCGAAGTAGAAAACAAACATATGCGCAGCCAGGATCGGCACACCGAGGGAGATCAGAGCCGGAGCAGCGATGGTCGAAGTGATGACGTAGTTCGCCGTGGTCGGTACGCCCATACCGAGGATCAGCGAGGTGATCATGGTGCAGAAGAGAAGCAGGATGAAGTTGCCTGCTGCGATATCGACAAGAGCCGAAGCCAGCTTCAGGCCGACACCTGTCTTGGTGACGATGCCGATGATCATACCTGCGGACGAGCACGCGATCAGGACGCCGAGCGCACCGCGGGCACCTTTGATCAGGCCGTCAACGATATCAGAGATGCTCATGCGGGTATTCGCACGAAGCATGGCAGAAGCGATAGAAATGAAGATACCGGCAAGCGCCGCTTTCATCGGGGTGTAGCCGGAAGCCAAAAGACCGATGATGGCGATCAGCGGAATGGCCAAATGCCCTTCCTCTTTCAGGATCTTGCCCCATGGAGGGAGCTCGCTTCTCGGCGTGCCCTGCAGGTTATTCTTTTTCGCTTCGAAATGTACCCCGAGGAATACCCCAATGAAGTAGAGAATGGCAGGAACGATGGCAGCCTTGACGACTTCCATATAAGGGATACCGACGAATTCCGCCATCAGGAAAGCGGCTGCGCCCATGATCGGCGGCATCAGCTGGCCACCGGTAGAAGCGGCTGCTTCTACGGCACCGGCGAAATTCTTGTGATAGCCCAGTTTCTTCATCATCGGGATGGTGAAGGAGCCGGAGCCTACGACGTTCGCTACCGAGGAACCGGAGATCGTACCCTGCAGAGCCGAGGAAATGACAGCGACCTTAGCTGGTCCGCCGGATGCCCAGCCAGCAATGGCATTGGCGATATCGATGAAGAATTTCCCAAGACCTGTCTTTTCCAGATACGCACCGAAAAGGATGAAGAGGAAAATGAAGGTGGAGGAAACACCCATCGGGATGCCAAAGACGCCCTCTGTTGTGAAGAAGAGGTGTCCGACCATCTGCTTGATGGTGAGCCCGCGATGTGCGAGCGGCCCGGGGAGGTACGGTCCGAAGAAACCATACGCAAGGAAGCAGCAGACAACAATGACGATCGGAAGGCCTACGATACGGCGAGCCGCTTCGATGATCATCACGATGCCAAGCACCCCGATCACGGTATCCGTCGGAGTGACGGTGCCGGCGCGCAGGATGAGCTGCTGGTAGTTCACAAGAATGTAAATGGGGGGGATCATCGCAAGGACGGCAAGTGCCACGTCGATCGGATGGAAACGCCCCTCCTTGACCCAGGCTTTCTTCGTCGGGCAGAGAAGATAGACGAGGCAGATACCGAAGGACAGGTGGACGCAGCGCTGGATCATCGCATCCAGTGCACCGAAAAACCCAGTATAGATCTGGAAGAGCGAGAAGCAAATACAGATGACTGCGATGACTTTGGCACAGATGCCTTTGTATTCCGCTGTATTTGACTCTTTATCCAGCTCTTTTAACTTCTTCTGCAGCTCCTCAGACATTTCTCCATTTTCAGAAACGCCTTCAGCCTGCACGTTCTTTTTCTCTAAATCAGCCAATTGTATCAACTCCTAATTTCTTTTTTCTTATACAGCACCTGGTACAGCGGTGCTACATACAGATGAAGTTCCTTTCCCAAAGGCATAAGGCTTGCGAGGTCATACTCCGTATCTCCGACATAGACCTTTTCTTCATTCGTCACGCCGTTACGGATCGACAGCTCCGGATAGGGACGGTTCATGTTATCCAGAATAAACCAGCCGTCTTCTTCACGGAAATCGCCATCTTCTTTGGAGAAAGGAAGTCCTACCCCCATGGATTGGTATTTGGTAGACTTCAGTACGAGCCCCGTCGCCATGTCATTGACTTCAAGGTACTCGTGAATCATCGTCTTTTGGACCGAGTGCCTGTACACCAGTGTCACCGGTGTACCCGGACGCACCCGCTGCCTGATGATGAATCCGTCTGCTGTCTGTCCGAAAAGATAGTCCTGACGAACAAACCAGCCTCCCACGGTCACTATCACACAGATGATCATCCCGAAAACGATAAGTATAGTTTCTAATTTCCCGTTTTTCTTTTTCTTCATGAAATGAAAGTGAGAACGGACTCCTTAGATGAGCCCGTTCTCCCTCCTTCCTATAAGGGAAAGCGCTGATCAGATCAGTGTTTCGATATGGATTGAACTTGAATACGTCACATGCTTGCCATGCCAGAGGCTCTGCGATTGCTATGCGGAAGGTGCATCGCTCCACCCCCGTTCAATGTACAAAAACCGCTGAGCCTTAGAGGCTTCTGCATGATGCCAGATGACCGCTATCTTATTTCGCTTTCAGATACTTTTCAGCGCCGGCATTCATCTTGATGGACATGCCTTCCAGCGCGGTATCCTTGGTGATGTACTTGCCGACAGCATGAGCAGCTTTCATGCGGTCAAGGTGTTCGTAGATGGCTTTGACGATCTGTTCGCCGAGATCATCAGAGAGTTTATCGGTGGTAACGATGACGCATTTCACGGCTACGGTGTTGACATCTTCTTCCTGTCCAGGATAGGTGCCCTTCGGTACGGTGATCTTGGTGAAGTATGGATACTGCTTCATCAGCTTGTCCGCATGTTCTGCATCGATATTGACCAGTGCTGCGGATTTATTGGCAGCCAGATCCTGGATCGCTGCGGTCGGGAAGCCTGCGACGACGACACCGACATCGACATTGCCATCCTTCAGTGCATCAGCAGCTTCGCCGAAGGAGAGGTACTGTGCATCGATATCATCATAGGTCAGACCATATGCACCGAGGATCTGACGGGCATTGGCTTCTGCGCCGGAGCCGGAAGCACCGACAGCGACCTTTTTGCCCTTGAGGTCAGCGATGGATTTGATGCCTTTGTCAGCGGTGGTGACGAACTGGACAGTTTCCGGATAGAGTGCAGCGATACCGCGGATGTTTTCTACCTTGTTGTCCTTGAACATTTCCTTGCCGTTGGCTGCATAGTAAGCGATATCATTCTGGATGAAAGCGATGTCGACGGAGCCGTCTTTCAGCATATTGACATTGGCTACAGATGCACCGGTAGACTGTGCGGATGCATTCATGCCTTTGATATTCTGGTTCAGCAGTTCAGCGAGCGCACCGCCCAGTGGGTAATAGGTACCAGCCGTACCACCGGTAGCGATGTTCAGGAACTGTTTTCCGCCGCCTGCAGAAGAACCGGAATCGCCGCAGCCTGCAATCAGAGCTGCACCTGCGATGCAAAGAGCACCTGCCATGATCATTTTCTTCATTGCTTTTTTCATAATAGTCGACCTCCTACGTCTCCCCCAAGTGGAAAGCATGTCCTCCATGAGATGAATTCCACTCTTATGCTTTCCTCAAAAACAGGATGCCTTCCGAGACTCCATCCGCAAGATGAAATAATATTCAAAAAAATGCAAATACCTTGAACTCTCAAAAGCACTCCTGCACCGAAGCAAAGTACAAAAAAAGCAGCAGACAAAGAGAAAACTCTCCTGTCATGCTGCAGCTTCTTTGCTCCAAGTGTTATTAAGTTGGTATTATCATACTACTTTTCAAAGTCTTTGTAAAGTAGGCTTGGCTGAATTCCTTGATTATTCTGATATTTTCCGCTGTCATATCGGTCTGCCTCCCCCAAAACGGTATGGAAATAGATCTGGCAGATCTCTACCCCCGCATAGATGCGGATCGGCTGTACGCAGAACATTTCCAGCGTCCAGTACCCTGAGAAGCCCACATCTCCAAAGCCTGCCGTTACATGGATGAAAAGACCCAGCCGCCCGATGGATGAGCGTCCCTCGAGCATCGGTACGAAGCATCTCGTTTTTGTATATTCATGCGTCCGTCCCAGGTAGAGCTTATTCGGCTGCAGCACATAGCCTTCCTCGGGGATATGAAGCAGCGTGCCTTCATTTCTCTTCTTCATGTCGAGCTCATAGTTATCATACACCATCAGCTCATCAGCCAGAGTGAGGTTGTAGCTGTTCGGATTCACCCTCTCCGGATCAAAGGGATCGATGATGATTTCTTCCCCCATATGTCGCACAATTTCTTTGCCGGATAAAATCATTTCAGTTTTCTTCCTTCCTCTGTAAAAATTTTTCGATGCGTAAGCATCCGCCTGCGGCTGAAAGGTGCCTTCGCCTTCTCTCCCGCGATAAGGCCATAGAGCTTCCTTTCCCTTTCAGAAATCCGAGGAGACACCAGAAGCTCGCCCGCATCGGAAAAAGAGATGAGATGTGCGGAGAAAAGTGCCGCATGGGTCGGACAAAGCATGAGCCCCTTTTGTGACTCGCCGTGCGTCCCATAAGGGACCGCATGGAGAAGAGAAATCCGATCTGCCCCGCACACGATGCAGCAGGGGTGCGCCCCCATCGATTTTCTTTTGAAATCCGCATTTTTTGAAAACCGCTTTCGGATCTCATCGACCGTATGCGAAGACGAGTGGGAAAAGAGGCTCCCCTCGCATCCATAGGCCGTCTCATCGCTCTCAAGCAGCTGGCGAATATCATCCAGATGCCAGATATCCGCATCCATGATCTCTCGGTACGCTCTTACGGCCTCAGGCTTCAGCACCCAGAAATAGGTACCGTTATCGTCCTCACTCCCATCGAAAACATACTCCCATGGTGAGCGGCGGACGCGAGAAGCCGGCGTTTCGGAAAGACGAAATTCTCCCGTCTCTTCCTCTCTTGGCGTCTCGTCCTTCTTCTCGCTCGCATGATAGGTCAAAAGGCTTCCCGACTCATACATCTCACGGATCTTATTCCCCGCCCAGCCGACACCTGCATTCAGTGCCCGATACTCCAGATGGAGCGCCTTCGCTATATTCTTTGCGTTATCCATATAGTCTTCGGAGTGATAGAGCCGCGAGAAGATCTGCATCATCAGCGCACTCATGACCGTCTTGTCCGCCATAAGCGAGAGCCATCCCTCTGTCGTGATCTCGTCCCACCGCTTCAGCCCTTTCCGTCTGGCCATCTCGTCGCCTCCCTGCTCTCACTCTATTGTCGTCACAAAATTATTTTTCATTATAGCATCTTTACTTGTGAAAATGTAGATGGGACGCCAGAAAAGAACGACTGGAAGACAGGGTTCGCTTGAATGAGAAATGAGAAATGAGAAATGGTGGTGCGGCGCATAAAATATAGAAGCGCCGCGGAGTTTTGATAGCGCTTCGCGCCGTCGTCATTTCGAGCGTAGCCGAGAAATCTCTATGGCAGAACGCTCATTGCCTGATGTGATACAGCACCAAGACATCGTTTCTCCTCGGCGCATGCACGCTGATTCCTGCAGTGCAGTAGAGATCCCTCGGCTACGCTCGGGATGACGATGCCGGAGAATCCTAGTCACTAGTCACTAGTCACTATTTTTAAGCCCCAGCAGACCTATATCAGTTGCAAATGCTTCTCAAAACTCATGCCAGACTTGCTCGTATCTGCTATAATAAGTAGAAGTGTAATTTATAAAAATTTAGAAAAACGCTGAGGCAATGAGCAAGGGAAGCACTGATTCAATCGTTATCAGATTTAATCAGCGTTTCCCCAGATGCGGATTCATCTCTGCATCCGCCAATTCCTCACAAAAGGTGAATACTATGGATAATTTTATCGGAAAACATCTGCTGGTCGACTGCTATGGCTGTGTGCAGGAAGAGATCACTTCTTCCAAGGAGCTGATCTCTGTCATGAATCAGGCGGCCAAGAATCTGGGTATCGAAGTCGAAGATACCTTCTTCCATGAGGATGAGGAAGAGATCACACTCGCTGCTTATGGAAAGAAAGCCCATGTTTGCATCCACGCCTATCCGCAGCTCGGCTATGCCGCTGTAGACATCTACAGCTTTGACTGCGACA
Organism: uncultured Dialister sp.; assembly: GCA_934193095.1. Taxonomy (GTDB): domain Bacteria; phylum Bacillota; class Negativicutes; order Veillonellales; family Dialisteraceae; genus Dialister. Next base: position 25,198 of record CAKPUX010000009.1, read on the forward strand.
TCCTGCCCGCCCGTGCGATGGCCGTCCTACGCAGTGCTTTGGAGCCGGAGAAGATCCGTGCCACCTCGGTCAAGAGAGGGAATATTGATCCAGACATGAAGCCGAATATCCGCTCCCGCTCGACAGCAATGCACAAATTCAAAAACACAGGACATCACATGACCCAGGCCGGTAAGAAGGTCGCCAATTTCATGGTGCATAGAAACGAGAAAAGAGACACTCTTGGGCCGGAGTAAGCTCATGAGGGATCAGGGAAGCGTTGATTGAGAGCTCGATTTCACGAGAAGGCATTTCCCATGAAAGCGAGCGCCTTTTTGCCCCCCGCCAGCACGCCCTCTCATCCCTAGTTAAAAAGCAACAAAAAAGCTGAACCCACGGGTTCAGCTTTTTTGTTGCACTGCTTTCTATCAAGCGCGCAGGGTGATATCCGCTTCGCCAAGCTTCTTGACGATTTTTTCGATCCACTGATCGACTTCTTTATCGGTCAGTGTGCGGTCATCCGCACGGAAGTACAGGTTGTAGGCCATGCTCTTATAGCCTTCCTGCACCTGCTCGCCCTGATAGAGATCGAAGAGACGGAGCGTTTCCAGATGTCTGCCTGCTGCCTTCTCAATGATGGCTTCGACTTCTTTGTTTGTGTATTTCGCAGGAACAAGCATAGAGAGGTCTCGTTCAGAAGCCGGGAACTTCGGGATCTTCTTGTAGTCGATGGTGGCATCGATATAGGGAAGGAGCTCCGGTACATGGATCAGGAAGCCATAGACATCCTTCCTGATGCCCCACTGGTCAAGGACCGCCGGATGCAGCTCGCCGAAGGAAGCAATGATTTTCCCATCTTTGACAAAGTCGGCGGAAATCCCCGGATGGAATACCGGATAGCTGGAACGCTGGATATCATAGCCGCGGACACCGATAGCAGAGAGCAGATTTTCCATGATGGCTTTCACATCAAAGAAGTCGTAGGTCCTCGTGCTGTTCGGGTAGCCGGCTTCTTCCGGGCACCCGCAGAGAAGTCCGGAAACGAGGTCGTATTCATTCGGGAGCTCGGTCAGCGGCAGGGCTTTCGGATGATACACATGGCCATATTCGAAGATGGCGACCTGATCGTTTTTCTGAGACAGGTTGTAAGAAAGCGTATGCATGAGGCCCGGGAAAAGGCTGGTGCGCATATCCGGGTATTCTTCGGAAATCGGGTTCAGGATCGGAATGGCTTCGTAAACCGCATCCCCTTCCGGGAAATTCAGCTTCTTGAGATCGTTCTTATCCATGAAGCTGTAGTTTTCGACCTGCGAAAGACCATTGGCAATGAGAGCATCTGCCATACGGAAGAGTGCATCCTGCTCCTTGGACATAGCGCCTTTGGCAATGGCGCTCCACGGGGTGGTGATCGGAATATTCGAATAGCCATACACGCGAGCCACTTCTTCGGCAAGGTCTGGCATACCATCCAAATCCAGACGGAATTCCGGGACAGTGACTTTGAGCGCGCCATCCTGTTCTTCGACCTGGAAATACAGGTGGGTCAGGATATCAAGCATTTCCTCTTTTGGCATATGGATGCCGATGTAGTCATTGATGGCTTTCACGGACGTCTCGATGACCTGCGGCTCTGCCTTGACCGGATATTCATCAAGCATGCCCGGTGCAGCACTGGCAGCCCCCTGCTCGACAAGGAGCTGGCAGATGCGGTTGATCGCCATTTCACTTCTTGCCGGATTGATGCCCTTTTCGTAGCGGCCGGACGCTTCGGAGCGAAGACCCAGACGACGGGAAGTTCTTCTGATGGAAGCACTGTCAAATACCGCAGCTTCCAAAAGGACAGACTTGGTTTCCGCCGTGACTTCGGAGTCAAATCCGCCCATGACGCCTGCGATACAGGAAGCGGTATCGCTGCCATCTGCGATGACAAGGTCAGCCACATTCAGCGCTCTCTCCTGCCCATCCAGTGTCTTGATGGTCTCGCCTTCTTTGGCAAAGCGGCAGGTCAGAGAATGGCCGGCCACTTTGTCATAGTCGTATGTGTGAAGCGGCTGTCCGATTTCCAGCATGACATAGTTCGCTGCATCGACGACGTTGTTGATCGGACGGATGCCGTTGCTGCGCAGACGGTTTTCGATCCATTCCGGAGAACGGCCGATGGTTACATTTTCGAGGAGACGTCCGCAGAAGCGTTTGCAGAAGGCTGGCTCTGCGATATGGACTTCCGCACGGCCCTCGATGGCTTCCCCGGTTTCTTTGACGGAAATCTCCGGCAGATTCACCTTTCTCTTGAAAATCGCACCGACTTCCAGCGCCATACCGATCATGCTGAAGCAGTCGGCACGGTTTGCGGTGAGTTCCATTTCATAAATGACATCATCCAGATCAAACAGGGTGTGGAAATCCACGCCGATCGGAGTATCCACCGGAAGGATCAGGATGCCTTCTTTATTCAGTGCCGGGAAGAGATTGTCATCAAGGCCGAGCTCTCCCAGAGAACACATCATGCCATTCGACACGACACCGCGGAGTTTCCCCGCCTTGATCTTCGTATCGCCGCGAGCAAGTCCTCCCGGAGCCTTCGCATCGTGCTTGGCCGGTACATGTGCGCCGTCAAGTGCGACCGGGACGATCTGCCCGACTTCGACATTGGAAGCACCGGTCACGATCTGGATCGGTGCGCCCTTGCCGCAGTCCAGCTGGCAGACGACCAGATGATCAGCATCCGGATGTTTTTCAATGGAAAGAATCTTGCCGGTCACGACACCCTGGATGCCTTTTCCCGGATAAATCACATGCTCGACCGGAATGCCGTCGACGGTCAGCGTTTCCGCCATTTCTTCCGGATCAAGGCCTTTGATATCGACCAAAGTGCCCAGCCATTTTAAAGATACGTTCATCTATGTAATCCCCCTCTGATTAGAACTGTTTCAGGAATCTGACATCATTTTCATAGAAGTTTCGCAGATCGTCGATCCCGTAAAGAAGCATGGCGATACGTTCGATCCCCATGCCGAAAGCGAAACCGCTGACCTTTTCCGGGTCATATCCATTGAGTTTCAGCACCATCGGATGCACCATGCCGCAGCCGAGGATTTCCAGCCAGTCCGGATCACCACCCTCATCGTGCGTGCGGGCTGCGAAGGAAATGTCGACTTCCGCAGACGGTTCCGTGAATGGGAAGTAGCTTGCACGGAAGCGGATCTTCGTATCAGAGCCGAAAAGATCCTTCAGGAAGATTTCCAGCGTACCTTTCAGATCAGCGAATTTGATGCCCTTATCGACGACCAGCCCTTCGACCTGATGGAAGACCGGGGAATGGGTCGCATCATTATCCCAGCGGAAGACCTTGCCCGGTGCGATCATACGGATCGGGGAATTGGGTTCATGCTTGCGAAGCGTTCTCGCCTGGACAGGAGATGTGTGCGTGCGCAGCAGGATCTCCGGCGTGATATAGAAAGAGTCCTGCATATCACGGGCCGGATGATCCTTTGGCAGGTTCAGGCATTCAAAGTTGTAGTAGTCCTGCTCGATTTCCGGTCCTTCTTCGACCGAGTAACCCATACGCATGAAAGACTTCATGATCTCACGAAGCGCCTTGTCCAGCGGATGGATGTGTCCTTCCTTCTGATGACGGGCCGGCAGCGTGATATCGACCGTCTCACTCCGAATGCGTTCCTCGAGGCGCTTTGCCTTGAGTTCAGCTGCTTTGGCTGCGATGACCGCTTCCACATCTTCGCGGACCGTATTTGCCAGAGCCCCGATGACCGGACGTTCTGCCGCAGAGAGATCTTTCATCGAGCGGAGAATCGCCGTGAGTTTGCCCTTCTTTCCCAAGAAGAAAACTTTGGCATCCTGCAGCGCTTTCTCATCGCCTGCCGCATGGACCTTCTCCTCCGCCTGAACTTTCAGCTCATTCAGGTCTTTTTCCATGTTGGCTTTCAATGCGTCCAACTTACTTTCCATTGACTTTACCTCCTCTATGATATGCCGGATCCATCCGGCTGCGAGTACGGGAAAATAAAATAAAAAAAGACCCCGCCCCGAAAGGGGCGAAGTCATATCCGCGGTACCACCCTAATTTGTACTCGAAAGCCATAACGCAGCTCCTGCGTCCGACCTACTCCGTTCAGCCGGAAGCTCAGAAGTGAAATAAGTCTCCCCCATCCGCCCGCTTCCCACCTGCCGCAGGCTCTCTATAGGATGTCACAAAGACTCTGTCTTCCTCATCGCTCTAATGTATAGGATTATTGTAGCGATAAACGAAAGAAATGTCAAATCATTTGCCATGAAAACGTAAAGATCAAAAGCAGGGATGAGTGGCTAGTGACTAGAGGCTAGGAGACTAGTGACTGGTGACTGGTAGCTAGGGATTAGTAGCTAGGGACTGAAATGCCTCTTTCGGGTATCGCCATTCACAAAATCGGCGCAAAGCGCCGCCGCCTTCATTCCTAATTCCTCATTCGGGGAAAACTTTCAAACGTAATCATAGAGTGCTGCCCTTCCTTACATAGCATAAAAAATCCCGCCTGTAAAAAGCGGGATCTCAAAAACTATCGGGCAAGAAAATCATCCAGGACCGCGAGCGCACGCTCTGCGAGCTTCTGGTTCTTTTCCTTTTTCGGCACTCTCTTTTCAAGCGGCGGGATGAGGCCGAAATTCACATTCATCGGTTGGAAATTCTTTCCCTCGAAATGGGAAATATAGTGACAGAGCGCACCGATCGCCGTTTCTCTCGGAAATACCTTCGGCTCCCTTCCATGGAAACGGGCCGCCGCCGCATACGCTGCCACGATACCGGATGCAGCAGACTCGACATATCCTTCGACGCCTGTCATCTGCCCTGCAAAGAAAAGGCCTCTCTGCTTTCGGCTCTCCATCGTAGCATCCAGAAGATCAGGTGAATCAATGTACGTATTTCTATGCATCACACCATAACGGATGAATTCCGCATGAGAAAGGCCGGGGATCATACCAAAGACACGCTTCTGCTCCCCCCACTTGAGATGCGTCTGGAAGCCGACGATATTGTACATGCTGTCTTCCTCATTATCCTGGCGGAGCTGAACCACCGCATAGGGATCCTTCCCTGTGCGCGGATCCGGCAGTCCCACCGGCTTCATCGGGCCGAAGCGCATCGTATCTTCCCCGCGTGCTGCCATGACTTCGATCGGCATGCAGCCTTCGAAGACTTTTTTATTTTCAAAGCCATGTACCGGTGCCATCTCCGCTTCGCAGAGCGCTTCACGGAAGGCCTTGTACTCTTGCTCATTCATCGGGCAGTTCAGGTACGCCGCTTCGCCCTTGTTGTAGCGGGACATGCGGTACACGACGTCCATATCGAGCGACTCCTTCGTCACGATGGGTGCCGCCGCATCATAGAAATGAAAGCCTTCCCCACCGCAGAAGGCTTCGATGGACTCCGCAAGAGCGCCTTCTGTCAGCGGCCCCGTCGCGATGATGGTGATACCGTCCTTCGGAAGCTCCCTCACCTCTTCTTCCACGACGGAGATCAGCGGGTGATCCTTCACCTTCTCCGTCACGGCTTTCGCATAGCCCATGCGGTCGACCGCAAGAGCCCCGCCCGCGGGGACGCTGTGTGTGTCCGCGGCATCCATGATAAGGGAGTGGAGGCGTCTCATTTCTTCCTTCAGGAGGCCGACGGCATTCGTCATCGCCGCTGCCCGAAGGGAATTGCTGCAGACAAGCTCTGCAAAATAGGATGTGTGGTGCGCCGGTGTCTGCTTGGTGGGACGCATCTCGATGAGTGTCACCGGGATGCCCATCTCCGCGAGCTGCCAGGCCGCTTCACTTCCGGCAAGGCCCGCACCGACTACGGTGATATGGTCTGTCATATATGTCTCCTTTGTAAGGTTATAGGGTTCAGGGTTAGCCTGTGGGGCGTGCCGCCCCTTGATTGCGATTGAAAGCTCTACTCGCCAGTTAGGAGTGAGGAGTGAGGAGTGAGGAGTGGTTGTGCGGCGCATAAAAATAGGGAGGCGCCGCGGAGTTTTGATAGCGCTTCGCGCGCATCGTCATTTCGAGCGTAGCCGAGAAATCTTTATTGCAGAACGTTCATCGTCTGATATGAGGCGGCACCAGGACATCGTTTTCCCTCGGCGCATACACGCTGATTCGAGAGTGCAGTAAAGATCCCTCGGCTGCGCTCGGGATGACGATGCCGGAGAATTCCAGTCACTCCTAATCCCCAATCCCTAATCCCTAGCCACTAATCCCTAGCTACCAGTCACTAGCAACTAGTCACTTTTCTTCCTTCTTTGCCCTTGTTTTCCGCTTCGGATGGGTCGGACAGTCAGGATTCGAGCAGGAAATGACCTCCTTGCCCGTTTTATAGGTTTTCTTCGTCATGATGGCACCGCAAGTCTCACAGAACTGGTTGATCGGCTCATTCCAGAGCGCCATATCACACTTCGGGTAGCGGCTGCATCCGTAAAAAATGCGGCCGCGATGGCTTCTGCGCTGCACCATATGCCCTTCATGGCACTTCGGGCAGACGATGCCCGTATCGATCACGATGGCTTTATTCGCGCCGCAGGACGGACATTTCAGATAACGTCCATAGGGTCCTGTGCGGTAGACCATGAGCGTACCGCAGGCATCGCATTTCACATCCGACACCTCTTCCGGCCCTTCGGCAAGGCTGTACGGCTTGATGTTCTTGCAGTTCGGATAATTCGGGCAGGCAAGATATTTCCCATAACGGCCCATTTTCACGATCATCTTTGCGCCGCATTTCTCACAGGTGACATCAGAGACCTCCTGATTCTCCTTCTTATCCTTTTCTGCTTCTACATTCGCTGATGCAAGCTCGGCCGCAAAGACTTTGTAGAAGTCTGTCATGACCTTTTTGTAGGTAGCTTTGCCTTCCGCGATCTTATCGAGCCAGTTTTCCAGATTCGCCGTGAAGTCGACATTGATGATGCCTTCGAAATATTTCTTCAAAAGCTCCGTCACTTTGAATCCAACTTCTGTCGGAACGAATTGTTTATTTTCCTTCGTCACATAGCGTCTCTTCTGGATGGTATCCAGGATCGGCGCATAGGTGGACGGACGGCCGATGCCTTTTTCTTCGAGTGTCTTGATGAGGCTCGCTTCTGTATATCTGGGCGGCGGCGCGGTGAAATGCTGCTCGCCATTGACTTTGGTGTTTTTGACGATATCGCCTTTTTTGAGCGGAGGCAGGAAATCACTTTCCTCGCTGTCCTTCTTTTTCGACGGCTGCATGATGGTAAAGCCGTCGAAGAGAACATGCACGCCCGTCGCCTTCAAGGTGTAAATGCCGCACTGGAGCGTCGCACTTGTGCTCTGCTGGATCTGCGGCGCCATCTGGGAAGCGATGAAACGATTCCAGATCAGGGTATAGAGACGGAGCTGGTCGCGGGAAAGGATGCCCGTGAGAACAGACGGCGGGAAGGAAAGGCTGGTCGGGCGGATGGCTTCGTGAGCATCCTGTGCTTCCTTCGACTTGCTGAAAACGTTCGGCTTTGCCGGCAGGTAGTCTTCCCCATAGGTCTCGGAAATATACGGACGCACCTGCTTGATCATTTCATCAGAAATACGGGTAGAATCGGTACGCATGTACGTGATGAGCCCCACGTGGCCATGTCCTGGGATCTCTACGCCTTCATACAGGTTCTGCGCAAGCATCATCGTTTTCTTCGAGCTGAAATTCAGCTTATTGACTGCATCCTGCTGCATGGTGGAGGTGGTGTAGGGCGGCTTTGTCTTGCGCTGCTTTCTGGACTTCGTGACAGCGGTGACTTCCGCCTCTTTCCCCTCGATCCCTTTGACCGCAGCATCCGTCTCTTCCCCATTGTGGAGTTCCGCATCCTTCCCGTCGATCTGGGTCAGCTTCGCTTTGAAGGACTCCTTTTTTTCCGTCTTGTACATGGCTTCGATAGACCAGTATTCGACAGGGACAAAAGCACGGATCTCCTCTTCTCTTTCGCAGATAAGGCGGGTCGCGACCGACTGCACGCGGCCTGCGGAAAGACCACGGTAGACCTGCCGCCACAGCCATGGCGAGAGCTTGTAGCCCACCAGACGGTCAAGGACACGGCGCGCCTGCTGGGCATCGACACGGTCAAGATCGATCGGCTCCGGATCTTGGATCGCTTCACGGATCGCCGGCGGCGTGATCTCATGGAAAGCAATACGCACCTTGTCTTCCGGATTCACATCCAGAAGCTTCGACAAATGCCAGGAGATCGCTTCGCCTTCGCGATCAGGGTCCGTTGCCAGAAGAATATCGCAGCACTGGTTCGCCGCTTTCTGCAGATCCTTGATGACATTCGCCCGATCCGTCGAGTTGACGTACTCCGGCGTAAAGCCATTCTCTATATCGACCCCCATGGTACGCTTGGGGAGATCACGCAAGTGTCCCATGGACGCCATGACTTTGTAGTCCGGGCCTAAGATGCGCTCGATGGTCTTCGCCTTGGCCGGGGATTCCACCACGACCAGGTGCTTGCCCTTGGGATTCGGCTTTCTTTTAAATGCGACCTGCCGTGTGCGGCGGGTCTTTTTCTTTTCGATCGTTATCGTTCTGGTAATAGGCACTTCATTCCTCCTGAAATGGTTTGTTGTATGGAATAAACGCAGATGGAATCAGACTCTCTCCTGACTTTTCTTAGAAAAGCACCGGTCACATTGAAGGATCCGCGTTCCCTTAGTCTTTCCTCGTCACGATGTATCGCCCCGAGCCGACCTCTCTGATGTATCCTTTCAGCTGAAGCTGGAGCAGCAGCATGGTCAGTTTTACCACAGACAGGCCGGACTGCTGCAGGATCTCCTCTGACGTCACTTCGTTTTCTGTACAGCAGAAACGATACACCAATTCTTCCTCCAATGTCAACTGCTCAAGGAAACCTTTTTCAGATTTTTTATTCTCTTCTTCCTTCCAGCCATACTCCGAGAGGATGTCATCTGCCGATGTACAGCAGATGGCACCGTTTCGGATGAGCTGATTCGTCCCCTTGCAGGAAGGCAGCCAGATGCTCCCCGGGACAGAGAATACATCGCGCCCTTCCTCCAAAGCAAAGTCAGACGTAATGAGCGAGCCGCTCCGTTCAGCCGCTTCCACGACGAGTATCCCGCGGCTCATCCCTGCGATGATGCGGTTTCTCGCAGGAAACTGGCGGCCAAGCGGCGGCGTACCGGGCGGGTACTCGGAGACCAGTGTCCCGCCGCTCTCTATCACCTGATGGAACAGATGGCGGTTCTCCGGTGGATATACGCGGTCCAGACCACACGCCAGCACAACCACGGTCGGCGATCCGCCTTCCATCGCACCCGTATGCGATGCACTGTCGATCCCTCGTGCTCCGCCGGAAACGACCGTGATGCCGTGCGCGGAGAGCCCTCTGGCTAGTTCATGTGCCGTCTCGATCCCATATGCCGTCGCTTTTCGCGATCCGACGATAGCGATCGTCCGTTCAAAGCAGGGCAGCGCCCCGCGATAAAACAGAACTGCCGGCGGATTCGCCGTCGCAGACAAAAGCGGCGGATAGTCACTGTCCTCGAAGGTAGAGCAGCGGATATCAAGCCGGTAGAGCTTCTCTTCGATCTGCTCAAGGTTTGTCTCATTTCGATAAGCCAGAAAGGCAGCCAGTGTCTTTCCCGTCAAAATATGTGACTTTTCGATAGACTCCGCCGATGCTTTCCATACATCTTCCGCCGTCTCAAAATAGTCCATCAAAGCCCGCATGTGCTTCGCGCCCAGCCGCGGACAGCCCGGAAGGGCAGCAGCATAGATATCCATGGGATGCTCCTTGTAAAATAAATGGATGAGAGTTTCAACATTAGCCCGTGGGGCGGGTTGCCCTTTGATTTCATTTGAAAGCTTCGCTTGAATGAGAAATTAGAAATGAGAAATGCGAAATGGTGGTGCGGCGCATCATATTTATATAGCGCCGCAGAATTTTGATAGCGCTTCGCACCGTCGTCATCCCGAGCGTAGTCGAGGGATCTCTCTTGCAGAACGGTCAGCGTGCTAACTGCGCTATTTCGATCACCGCTTGCTCCTAATCCCTAGCCACTCATCCCTAGCCACTAATTTCTAGGGAAACCAACAACACTCTCTCACTTTCCGTTCATCATATTTCTGAAACTGATCGCTTCGGCAACATGCTCGGGGCGGATCCGGTCGGAACCCGCGAGGTCAGCGATCGTCCGTGCAACTTTAATGATGCGGTCATAGCTTCTAGCCGAAAGGTGCAGCTTTTCGAAGACGACACGCAGCATTTCTGTCCCCTCCGCGTCGAGCTGACAAGTCTCCTTCAGCTGGCGATGCCCCATCTGTGCATTGCTCTGCATATGCCAGCGTGAGAGACGCTCCGCCTGCACAGCCCGCGCCTCGGCGACACGCTTTGCGATATCACAGGAAGGCTCGCCTTGAATGGTCGCGGTGAGCTCACTGTATTTCGGGCGCATCACAGAGACATGCAGGTCGATGCGGTCGAGAAGCGGCCCGGAAATCTTCTGCCCGTAACGGCGGATCTCTCCATCCGTGCAGGTACATTCCCGCTGCGGATCCCCAAGGTATCCGCAGGGACATGGATTCATCGCCGCTATCAAGATAAAATCCGCCGGATAGGTGAAGGCTGCATTCACACGGGAAATATGTACTTCTCTGTCTTCCAGAGGCTGACGCAGGACTTCCAGCACCGTTCTTGGAAATTCCGGCAGCTCGTCCAGGAAGAGTACGCCGCGGTGGGCCAGTGTCACTTCCCCCGGTCTGGGGATACTGCCGCCGCCGATGAGCCCCGCCATGGAGATCGTATGATGCGGACTTCTAAACGGGCGCTCCCGCATGATATCTTCCGCTTTATAGAGGCCGGCGACGCTGTAGATCTTCGTCACTTCGAGCGCTTCTTCCCGCGTCATCGGAGGAAGGATGGTCGTGATGCGGCGGGCCAGCATGGTTTTCCCAGAGCCAGGCGGCCCTGTCATCAGTACATTGTGCGCTCCGGCAGCTGCGATCTCCATCGCCTTCTTGGCGAGGATCTGCCCCTGCACCTCAGCATAGTCTACATCACTCATCACTTCGCGGCGCGTCTCGTGGCGTTCTGCCGGTGCCATCTCCTGGCGGCCGCAGAGAAATTCCACCAGATCCCGGAATGTCTTCGGCCCATAGACCGTGATATTCTCACAGAGAAGTGCTTCACCGGTCACCTCTTCGGCCATGACAAATTTGGAGATCCCCGCTTCCCGTCCGGCAAGCACCATGGAGAGAATGCCGGGGACCGGGCGGATCTCTCCCTTGAGCGAGAGCTCTCCGATGAACATGATCCCTTCGAGCGCTTCTTTTGCGACATCGCCGCTCGCAGCCAGAAGGCCGACAGCGATCGGAAGATCCAGTCCGGAGCCATCTTTTTTGAGGTCTGCCGGAGCCAGATTCACCGTCACTTTGTCGACAGGAAAGTGATAGCCGGAGTTCCGGATGGCAGAGTGTACGCGCTCCTTCGACTCTTTGACCGCCGTTGTCGGAAGTCCCACGATGTCAAAGGAGGGAAAATTCTTATTGATGTCGACTTCGACGCCGATCACATGACCATTCAGACCGAACGTGGTCGAGCCCAATACTTGTGCATACATAGGATATCCTCCTTTGAGAAGGGAAATGATGTAGGGTTCAGGGTTCAGGGTTAGCCCCCGGCGTGGTGCCCTTTGATTACATTTGAAAGCCTCGATTGAATGAGAAATTAGAAATGAGAAATGCGAAATGGTGGTGCGGCGCATTTCGTCATCCTGAGCGGAGAAAAGCGTCGTATGTTAGCAAAATTTATATAAAACTATGCGGCGCTTCCTCATTTTATGCGCCGTACCTTCACTCCTCACTCCTAATTCCTCACTCCTCACTTGACTTAGAAGTTATGCCAGTTATTTAGGAAAAGCAATACGAGTCACTAGCTACTGATCACCAGCCACTCATTCCCGCTTTCAAAACGCATTCCTGATATGATGAAACTTCACAGTCCCATCCGCCATCTGCATGACTTCGACGACGTCGAAACGGATGCGCCGGCCTTCTATATGGCGGCTGCACACGAAGGCTTTCGCTGTATAGCGGATGTGCTGCTGCTTGAAGGGCGTCACCGCTTCCTTTGGTTCTCCATAGCGGCGGTTTGTGCGGCTCTTGACCTCGATGAATACCAGCGTCTCTCCATCTTCCATGATGAGGTCGATCTCCCCATGGGTACGCTTGAAATTACGCGTAAGGAAATGGTAACCTTTCCCTTCCAGATATTTCTCTGCCGCCGTTTCTCCTGCGCGGCCAAAGCGGGTCGTCTGCATAGTATGTCTCCTTTGCCACATGGCACTTTCCGCCGGACCGGCTCCGGTCAGCGAGACAGTTCTTCTTTCTATTCTCTATCCTCCCTGCTGTTTCGTCAATGAAAGAACGTCGGTATATGCAAACGGTATCAATAATGACTTTCTCATGAAAAAAAGTAATAGCAGAGACATGTTCTGCTATTACTTTCCTCCTCCCAAAGAAACTGCTTTCGCCATTGCAAGAAGCCGTTTCCGATCTGTCTTTCCTGTGGATGTTTTCGGGATCGATGCCACGCGAAGGATACGATGCGGGATCTCCCAGGGGCGGAGCTTTTCCGCAAGAAGGCGCAGAAGTGCAGCCTCCGATGCGGGCATCTCACCGGAGAGAAAGGCGATCAGCCGGTCATCCCCATTCGCCTGCTTCTCTCCGATGACTTCCGCTTCCTCGACGCCGGGCAGCATCAGAAGATGGGAGAGTACCTTCTGGCGGCTCACATGATTTCCCTTGATGTGATACTGATCCTCTCTGCGCCCGAGGAAGTAGAGCATCCCCTCCTCATCGAGACGGCCCATGTCGTGACAAGTGAGAGGATGGCTAGTCCCTTCGACGGCATACGGCGTATCCACGTAGATTTCTTCATCCCTGATAGAAATCGAAATCCCCGGGAACGGCCGCCCCACCGCATTCGGATGGAGCAGGATATCCTTCCCTTCGATATAGCTCACATAGCTTAGCTCGGACGCACCATAGTAAAGGATGGTACGGCTCATCGGGAAATGCCGGGTAAGCGCATCCAAGAGCCGCTTCGTCATGAGCTGCGAGCCTGTCAGAATATGCGTGACAGACGGAGCTTCCCCTCTGACGCGGCAAAGGGCGGAGAGCTTCGAAGGAATCATATAGACATGCGTCGCCTGCGTCCGTCTGATGTCTTTCATCCATGTCTTTGGCTGCACAGCCTCCGTCCCTGCGATCGTCCCTCCCGCATAGAGGAAGGCCATCAGCATATTCAGATTCCCTGTGAAAGCCATCGAGCCTGACAGATAGAGTACCGCCTGCCTATTGATATGAAAAATATCATTCTGCACAGGGAAGAAATCTCGCCAGCTCGCCTCTTTCCGAAAGAGTACCTTGGCAAGGCCGCTCGTCCCCGAGGTCAGTACGCCAAAGTCGGCGCAGGCTCCCGTCTCATTGCCTTCAAGCTGCCAGAGTTCTCCCGCCGGCTGCATCTTTAGCCCTTCAAAGCAGGTATCGGAAAGGAGTCCTCCGATCGGGCGCTCTTTCAGAAGAGCGGCGATGTCCTCTTCCTTCAGGTATTCGTGAAGCAGCACCGGCACAGCCCCCGCCATCATCGCGCCAAGGAAATAGAGCACCTGCGAGGGAGGATCAGAAAAGCGCAGCCCCAGCACCTGCCCCCACCATGGAGATAGAGACGCCGCGATAGCATAGACGCGCGAGTACGCCTCGCTATACGACAGTGCCTCTCCCCGCCATAAGAGAAAAATCTGCTCGGGGGACTTCTCAGCCCAGCGTTTTAAATCGTCATATAAATGCATAGCCTGTTCTTCCTGTTCATGACATGAAATCTGATACATTGGGATTTCTGAAATTTGAAAGCAGGGATGAGGGATGAGTAGCTAGGGATTAGGGGCTAGGGATTAGGAGCCGCAAGTAACTGGTGACTAGTGACTAGTCACTAGTCACTAAATACCACCTTCGGGCATCGCCATTATTTATACTTCGCGGCGCTTCTATATTCTTATGCGCCGCACCACCATTTCGCATTTCTCATTTCTCATTTCTCATTCAATCGAGGCTTTCAAACGTAGTCAAAGGACGGCACAACCCCTGAAACCATTATGCATCTCTTCCTATCTTGTTTTCTATCAGTATCGCTTCGGCGACGCCACCCGCAGCCGGGATCGCGGCGACACCATAGCGCCCGTTTTTCTGCTTGAGGATCGCCATCAGATGGATCATGATCTCCGCCCCGGATGCCCCATAGGGATGTCCGTAAGCCAAAGCACCGCCGAAGCAGTTCAGCCGATCCTTCACGGACGGATGACGCCCCATGAAATCGGCACTGATGACGGCGAAGGCTTCATTGTACTCGAAGGCATCAATATCTTCATAGGAAAGCCCCTCCCAAGATAACAGTTGAGAGACCGCCTGGTCTGCCATGAGAGGCGAGCAAGCTGCATCGCCGCCGGACGTGCGCACCGCCTTGATCTCCACCATCGGATACGCGCCGTGTGCCTTCACCCAGTCATCGGAAGCGAGTGCCACAAAAGCCGCCCCATCATTCATCGTGCAGGCATTCGCCGCCGTGAGTATCCCATCCGGCACATTCGTCACATGCGGCGCTCTTGCCAGCAGTCGTTCGCTCATCCTTGGACGGATGGCCTCATCCCTTGTACTGCCAAAGAGAGGCACGATATACGGCGCGAGGCAGCCTTCTTTCTCTACGCGGCTCGCCCGCTTGTGGCTAAGAAGGGCTGCCTCGTCCGCTTCTTCTTTGGAAATTCCTGCTTTCTTCGCCGCGCGCTCTGCACCCAGAAGCATCGCATCATCACTAAATTCCCCCGGCCGGAACTGTGCCGCCGTGAATTCAGGCTCTCTCTTTCGGCTTCGTTCATCCCATTCCTGATAGATGCGGCGCGGTGCGAGCGAAGCACTCTCGGTGCCGCCCGCAAGGATGAAGTCCGCCATACCGGAGGCGATCTTTGCTGCAGAGAGGTCGATCGCCGCCAAAGCAGAAGCACACTGGAGATCCAGCGTCATAGCGGGGACCTCTTCCGGAAGACCCGCCTCGAGTACCGTGAGGCGGCCGATATTTCCGCCAGGGCCCACCGCATTCCCGCAAAGCACCAGATCCGGAAGTGCTGACTTCCCGTACTTCGACCACACCCTGTGAAGAATTTCTCCCCCCAGCACCTCAGGCCGCACCGTCTTAAAAATGCCATATCGTATACCGATATGGCTGCGCAGCCCGCCCAGAAGATACACCCGATCTCTCATTCCCTGCTTCCTTTCCGCTGCCATTCTCCGGCAAAACACAATGTATCCGTATACCCAAGAAGCTGATCCCCCTCTTTCTTCAAGTATACCATCTCCCCTGCCCTGACCGGATGATGGAAACGAAGCCGGATCGCTTCCCCGGGATACATGGCAACGAGCGACACCAGCAGCTGAAAACCGCTCACGATCGGCTGCGATCCCTGATGGATCGCATTATGATCCCCCAAGGCATCGCTGAGGTGATGGACCTCCTTTGCGGTAAACAGCCGCCACGGCTCTCCCTCCCGTTCCTTCCGCGGACATTTCCCCGCATGGAAAGGAAGGAGCACCATAGAAAGCTCCCCGCCGTCCGTACATGCCGAAAGGCGGATGAGCCGTCCCTCCTTGACATGTACCCCGCAGGATGCCTTCGGCGTGCCTTCTTTCCATGAAATCTCCGCCATCACCATCCCCTGCCATGCGTCTTTCCATACGCCGCAGAGCATTCTCATCTGTTCTTCCATACAGCCTCCGAAAAAAGCTGTGACAGCCTGGGCCATCACAGCTTTTACATTATACAAAACAATCGGGAAACGCTGATCCAGCTCCAGCCCGTATTCCTAATCTCTCTCGATCAGTGTCTTTCTATACTTTGCCACTAGGAAAGAGGCGAGGATGATCTTAGCCAGATCACCGGGCAGGAAGGGGAACATGCACATCACCATCGCTGACCACATGCCTGTACCGGTGAGGAACATGAACCAGCCGATCCCCATCACGTAGCAGACTGCCGTACCTGCCAATGTCGCCACGAGCATAGGCTTGAAGGTATGTCCCAGCTTTTCAGATACCAGCCCCACCACGAAAGCCATCGGTGCAAAGCCTAAGATGAATCCGCCCGAAGGCCCTGCCAGGACAGAGATCCCCGCACGCATCATCGAAAAGACCGGCACACCGGCTGCCCCCAGAATGAGATAGATCAGAAGTGCGAGAAGGCCATAGCGCTTCCCGAGAAAACCACCGGCCATCAGGACTCCGAAAGTCCCGAGCGTGATCGGCACGGGCTGAATCGGAATGGTCAGCTGCGAGCACACCGCGCACACCGCAGCAAATAATGCACACAGGACCTGCATGCGGATCGAATGATTTGTATTCATGGATATGACCTCCTGAAAGTTGGCAGAGACAAAAAGCTGAAGGGGCAAGGTACGAGGGTTATCCCAAGGAGCGGCACTCCCATAGATTACGTTTGAAAGCTTCGCTTGAATTAGAAATGAGAAATTAGAAATTAGAAATGGTGGTGCGGCGCAAAAAAACAAAAGCGCCGCGGAGTTTTGATAGCGCTTCGCGCGCCGTCGTCATCTCGAGCGTAGTCGAGAGATCTTCCTTGCAGAACGGTCAGCGTGCCAATTGCGCTATTTCGATCATCGCTTGCTTCTAATCCCTAATCCCTAGCTACCAGTCACTAGTCACCAGTCACTAGCCCCTGCCAACTATATTTGATGTGCTTATTATAAAGTGCGAAAAACCGTTTGTCAACTCACTTTATTCATTAGTTGACAAACGGTTAACGATAGAAATGACGCATACGGATTTCCCTGCAACGCCTATCTTTTTAAGCATGTCCGTGCAGGATGAATCGCTTAGTGAAATAATTCCAAATCATCACGATCGCAGAAGCTACAACCTTCGAAAACATATACCATATCCCAAGAAGGTCGATGCAGCACCACATGACAAGCTGATTCAGCCCCAGCCCCATGAGAGACGTCACAATAAAGAGCACCATCTGTTTCGTACTCTGATTCTCTGCATGAAAGACCACATAGACGCAGAGAATGTAATTCACAAGGAGGGAAATCGTAAAAGCGATCGGCGCAGAGACCAGCGGCGGAAGACCGCCATACTCCGTCAATGTAAAAAGCAGGACATACTCTAAGAGGAAGCACCCGCCCCCGACAGCAAGGAAACGAAAAACTTCCCAAAAACGATCCATGGAAGGGAAAATCTTCAAAATAAGAGACTCTAAAAATGTAGGCATAATATGTTCCTTTGGGAATAGCAGCCAGGGAAACACGGATTCAATCGCAGAATCAGCGTTTCCCTAGAACCCATCAACCTGACAACCATCCTATTTCTATTTCATTAACATCCGAATCATATTCATCTGGATCTCCAGATTCTTTCTGGCATTCTTGACCTCGGTATCCAGCACAAGACCGATGCCTGTGGAAATCACGGCGGCCACCATGAAGAAACCAGAGGTCACGAGCGTCGGCATCTTGGGGACAAGGCCCGTTGCGAGATACTCATGAAAAACAGGAAGAAAGAGCGAGAGCGAAATGAGTGTGAGGACGAGTGCCGCCGCCAAGAAGAACCGCAATGGGCGATAATCTTTGTAGAGCATGAAAATCGTTTTCAGCACCCGCACCCCATCACGGAAGGTATGGAGCTTGCTGACACTTCCCGCCGGACGGTCGCGATAGGATACCGGCACCTGCATGAGAAGCAGATTTTTATCCAGCGCGTGAATCGTCATTTCCGTCTCGATCTCAAACCCTTCTGACAGGATCGGAAACGTTTTCACAAATAGGGGAGAAAAAGCCCGATAGCCCGTCATGACGTCTCGGATCTCCTCCCGTCCCCTGCCCCAGAAAAGATTGATGAACCGGCGGACGAGCACATTGCCGGAATTATGAAAAGGACGCTTATTCTCCTCGAAGTATGTCGAAGAGAGCCTGTCACCGATCACCATGTCGGCTCTCCCCGAGAGCACGAGCTCTGCCATCTCTCGCGCCATCTCGGCGGGATACGTATCATCGCCATCAGTCATCACATAGCAGTCTGCCTCGATGTCGCGAAACATGGAGCGGATCACATTTCCCTTCCCCTGACGGTATTCATGGACAACGATCGCCCCCGCGCGCTTCGCGATCTCTGCAGTACCATCTGTTGAATTGTTGTCATAGACATAGATGTCCGCCTCCGGGAGTGCCGCGCGGAAATCTGTCACCACCTTCTCAATGGTCAGGGCTTCATTCCAGCAGGGAATGAGAACAGCGATACGGGGCATGGGACATCTCCTTTTCATGAAATAAGTTTTCGGTCAAGGCTTCAGATTTAGCCCAAAGAGCGTACCGCCCTTTGCTTGGATACAAAAGAAGTTCAACAGATTCTATAGGTGCAAACAGAGCGCCATGCTACGCTTCGCAGGATCGTAAGATCCACACAGCAGATCTCCTGTGGACATAACGACATCCGCCTGCCATTGGTTTCTCCATTGTACACCATGGAGACAGGCCGTGCCAGCCGATTCCCAATTTGTTTAAAATTTTGAAAAGCTGAGACTAGGGAAACTCTGATTCAATCCTTAGCCTTTGTACTCATGATTCAGGTAAACATTTCCCGACATACAGTCTTTCCCTCTGCTCAGGATCATGAGCCCTCCGTTCCACGGGCTGATCCTCTCCTGCGCCCTGCCCCAAAACCCATTTGATTTCCTTCCCCATTCCCTGTATGATAGGAGAAAAACGAAAGAGGGCTTGCTATGAGCGAAGACGTATCGGTATTACGGACGGCGGAAGAGATCCGCGCACACATTTTAGACATTTATTCTAAAAACCATTTCATGAGTGACTATTTCCATATACAGATCACGGACATCCATTGCGGCAGTGCGACCGTCAGCCTGAAGACGGATCCTTTGAAGCACAACAACCACAGAGGACGCCTGCACGGGGGCGTACTGGTAGCGCTCGCCGACTCGGTCACGGGCGTCACCTCGGCCACCGTCGGTGCCTCTGTCGTGACGGTCGCGATGACGATGAATTTCATCCGTACAGCCAAGCCGGGAGAGACGATCCGCGTCACAAGCCGCATCACGCACAATGGCCGCACCACGATCGTCATCGAGGCGGATATGTTCGATGAAGAGGACCACCTGATGGCCAATATCCTTGCGACAATGATGGTGGTGGATCATTTCCCGGAAATCCCGAGGGAATGGAAGGATAGTGACTGAACTTCAACAGGTTCTATAGAGGCAAAAGCTTCCGTGAAAGTGCTGCTGTGCACAAAACCATACAAGCGGCGTGGAATGGATATCAAAATAAAAAGGCGGCGAAGCCGCCACCTCACCCCTGAACCTTGAACCCTGAACCAAATGAAAGCAAAGTAAAAAGGGGCTGTGAAGAAATGAGGATTCATTTCTTCACAGCCCCTTTAGTTATTATGGACTTCAGTGTAAGCGTTTTTACAGGAGTTGGGATCCCCCTCATCTCGCATAGGTCTTCCATTCTGTTTTGGAACCTATCGGATCCTGTATTCGCTTTTAGATCTTCGAGAGTGCCTGTTCGAGATCTGCGAGAAGGTCATCGATATTTTCGATACCTACGGAGATGCGAACGGTGCCCGGGGTGATGCCGGCTGCCTGCTGGGCTTCCGGGGAAAGCTGCTGGTGGGTCGTGGAAGCCGGGTGAACGACAAGAGACTTGGAGTCACCGACATTAGCCAGGTTAGAGAAGATCTCAAGATTATCGATGAATTTTCTCGCTGCATCAAAGCCATCCTTGAGTTCGATGGAGAAGATGGAGCCTGCGCCCTTTGGCAAGTATTTCAACTGCAGCTTGTGGTACGGGGAAGATTCGAGGCCCGGATAGTTGACTTTAGCGACCTTCGGATGCTTTTCAAGAAATTCTGCGACTCTGGTGGCATTGTAGACGTGGCGTTCTACGCGGAGAGACAGGGTTTCGAGGCCCTGAATGAAGAACCAGGAGGAGATCGGGGAAATGCAAGCGCCGGTATCACGGAGAACCTTCGCACGGATACGGGTCACGAAGCCTGCGCCCGGTACGTCAGTCGCAAAGTTGATGCCGTGATAGGAAGCATCCGGAGAAGCGAAGTGCGGGTATCTTTCCGGCTGGTTCCAGTTGAACTTGCCATTTTCTACGATCGCGCCGCCCAAGGTCGTACCGTGACCGCCGATGAATTTCGTGGTGGAGTGAACCACAATATCCAGACCATGTTCCAGTGGACGGAAGAGATAAGGCGTCGCGAAGGTATTATCAATGATGACCGGCAGGCCGTGGGCGTGAGCAATGTCGCGGATGGCATCGAAGTCCGGGATATTGATGGCCGGATTCCCCAGCGTTTCGATATAGACTGCCTTTGTCTTTGGTGTGATCGCTGCTTCGATCTCTTCCGGATGATCCGGATTTACGAAATGGGTGGTGATGCCGAGCTGCGGCAAGGTATCGGTGAAGAGCTCATAGGTTCCGCCATACAGTGTAGAGGCAGAAACGATCTCATCCCCGGCACCGGCAATGTTCAGGATCGCATAGGTGACAGCAGCTGCCCCGGAAGCAACGGCGAGAGCCGCCGTGCCGCCTTCCAAAGCGGCCAGTCTCTTTTCGAGTACATCCTGGGTCGGATTCGTCAGGCGACTATAGATATAACCGGCATCCTTCAGGGCGAAGCGGTCTTCTGCCTGCTGTGCGTCCTTGAATACATAGGAAGTGGTCTGGTAAATCGGAACCGCTCTGGCGCCGGTCACCGGATCCGGTACCTGGCCTGCATGCTGCTGAAGAGTTTCGAAATGATAATGTTTTACGTCTGCCATGATGAATTCCTCCTGTAAAAAAAGGCTGTTGATAGCTCGCAGGAAAGCGTCTCTCTGGACTATCAATCACTATTTCTTCCTTCATAGTAAATGTGGCAATGCGTGGGCAATAAAAAAATCTCGTCCCTATCAAAGGGACGAGATCGTCATTCGTGTTACCACCCAATTTTATGTCCGGATCGCTCCAGAACACCTTATCAGGTACGCCGGCTGTTGCCTTGATACCCTATCTCTATAACGGGAGCTCCCGGGCTGCTTCATCATTCAGCATGCCAGGCTCAGAGGCCATCTTCCATGGATTCGTCTGTACTCGTTTTCACCTGCCCGAGCTCTCTTTGCCAGCGTCCTTCATGTACTCTTCTCTTCACTGCCTTTATGAAGTTGAAGCTACTATACACCCTCAGAGAATTTGTGTCAAGAGGTTTTTATTAAAGGTTTAGCGGGTTCTATGGGTTCAAAAGGTTCAACGGGGTTGGTGCGGCGCATCATAATTTGAAAGCGCCGCAAGATTTTTTAATTTGCGGCGAAGCCGCCACCTTCATTCCTCATTCCTAATTCCTCATTCCTCATTTTTTCTTACAGCTTGAATAAACGCCGCTATCTTCTCCGGATCCTTCCCCTTCCTGTCTGTATACTCCACACCCGACGATACGTCGACGACGTCGGGATGGATGAGGGAGATCGCCCTTCCAACATTCTCTGCCGTAAGGCCGCCCGCAAGAAACCATGATTTTTTCCGTTTCTTTTCCGCGAGCCTCTTCCAGTCGAAGGCCTGCCCGCTGCCAGGCTCTGCCGCGTCAAAAAGATGAGCGCAGATGCGTGGATCCTCTTCTTCCTCCGCTTTACCATTATACGCACGGATGATGGGGAGCCTGGTCATGGAAAGTACCTCTGCTCCAAGCACGCCGTGCACCTGCATATAGTCGAAGCCTGCCTTCTCGATCTCCTCAGCCTGTGCCGGCGAGGGAGACACCACGACCGCCACCTTTTGGATGCGCGGATCTGCCGCACGCATGATGGCCTTTGCCGTCTCAAGAGAAATGTTCCGTTTGCTCTTCTCGAAGAAAAGCACCATCCCCATATATGAGACATCAGGATAGGAAACAAATGCGGCCTCCTTCGGATCTGTGAAGCCACAGATTTTGATCTCAGTCATAGAACCCTCCTTTGGTGTCATCAGCCTTCCCCTCGGTTTGCAGACTATGATCGTTCCTGATCCACGGCCGCCAGTCACTTACCTCGCCACGTCTGTCGTCACATTCACACGGATCGTCTCGAGCGACATGCCTGTCGTATGCTCGATCTCCCGCTGAATCCTGTCACGCATGGTATGGATCACCGATTTGATCTCCTGCGGCGTCCCCGGGCGGACGGAGACGTCAAGTGCCAGGATGAGACCGTTCAGCTGACTCTCACTCTTCTCACTGCTGACGCCTGTGATCCTGACTTTCTTCATCCCCTTCACCGCATAACGGACAAGCGAAGCGATGACACGGTCAGAGAAGGAGAGCTTGCCATAGTAACTGAAGACCGGACGCACGACAGAGCGTTCATTCTGCTCGCTGAAACGCTTTGGCACTTCCTTTTTCCGATTTCTGAAAAATTTCAGCGGATCGACAAGGTACCCCTTGAAATACGGCTTCAGCTCCATCGTCGGAACGGGGATGACATGTTTCCCTTCCTTATGACGTGCTTCGCTCGCCTTCATCATTTCTTCAGGACGCGCCACATCCTCGATGCGGATATACTTTGAGGGCTCCGGCAGATCCAGTGCCTTCGTGATCGTCACGACCATACGATCTGACGTTCCCAAGATCAGAATGCGGTCCGGATGGATCTTCTGGAGCGTCTTCTTCACATCTTCTCTCTGCTCTTCATCCCAGAAAATCGCACGGCGCACAGCCTTCAAGCGACTCTCTTCTCTCTTGGCGGACTTCCCTGCGACAATGCGGTTGTGATAGATCAGGATCCCATCATCAATGATGCAGGAGCATTGATTCTCATAGGCGATCACCAGCGCACGGTCACTCTTACCTGTGCCTGGCGGTCCATAAAAAGCTACAACTTCCATAGTGCTCTCCTTTTCGTTTTTCTTTAGTATAAATGTTCAGGGGAAATTTGTCATGAGGAAAATGGGGAAAGGGTTAGTGGTTCGGGGTTCGGGGTTAGCCCACGGGACGGGATGCCTCTTGATTGCGTACGAAAACTCTGTTCGAATGAGAAATTAGATAATATGAAGTGACCTCACATTTGCAGCATCGTGGATTTACCCGTAAAATATGGTTTAGC
>CAKPUX010000010.1 GCA_934193095.1 uncultured Dialister sp.
GATAATATTGCTAAACCATATTTTACGGGTAAATCCACGATGCTGCAAATGTGAGGTCACTTCATATTATCTAATTTGCGCAGAGCTTTCATTCACAATCCAGGGGCGGCACGCTCCAGGGCTAACCCTAATCCCTAGTCCCTAGTCACCAGTCCCTGGTCACTATTTTCCCCGAAAGGAGCTCCACCATGCCTAAAGAAAAACTCATCACCATTCTTGGCCCGACGGCTTCAGGAAAGACGGCGCTCGGCGTGTACCTCGCAAAGGCGCTGGGTTCGGTCGTGATCTCCGGAGATGCCTTTCAGGTGTACCGCCGCATGGATATCGGGACAGCGAAGGTGACGAAAGAAGAAGCAGAGGGCGTGCCCCATTTCCTCGTGGACTGCCTGGAGCCGACGGAAAGCTACTCGGCCGCGGATTTTCAGGAAAAAGCGAAGGCTATCATCCATGAAGAAAATGAGAAGGGCCGTATCCCGATCGTCGTCGGCGGGACAGGGCTCTACATCCAGTCGCTTCTGGAAGGCTACGAATTTCTTCCCAAGGTCGGGGGAAGGAGCCGCTGGGAGCATCTCCTTGCCGAAGAGGGGAAGGAAGCGCTCATCGAAGAGCTTCAAAAGCGGGGCGCAGACGTGCCGATCGACCCGCAGCGCATGGTGAGAAAGCTCGAGCTTCTCTCTTCCGGAAACAAGGATAGAGAGGCGGGCAAAGCCCACACGCTCATCTATGACGGCCCGGTTTTGGGAATTGCTATGGACAGGGCGATATTATATGATAAAATAAATAAGCGGGTCCACCAGATGATGGAAGCAGGACTCTTAGAGGAAGTCAGGTCACTTTTGGAAACGGGTGTTCCGGAAGCTTGCCAGGCCATGAAGGGCATCGGCTATCGCGAGATGATCCCTGTGGTTCGCGGTGAGCGCACGCTGGAAGAAGCTGAGGAGCTGATCCAGAAGAATACCCGTCACTTCGCCAAAAGACAGCTGACCTGGTACAGACGAATGCCATATATTCACTGGGTGGAAAAAACACCATCAGACGGAGACATATGGTACAGGGAAATCTTAGCCTATGTCATTTCACAAGTTAGAGGAGAATCACAAGATGGAAGGTAAAATGAATCTGCAGGACACATTTTTGAATGAAGCAAGAAAGGAAAACGTGCCGGTCAGCATCTTCCTGATGAATGGTGTCCAGCTCAAGGGCAAAGTGAAGTCCTTCGACAGCTTTACCGTACTTTTGGTCAGCGAGAACCGCTCCCAGCTGATCTACAAGCACGCTATATCTACAATTCAGAGGATTTAAACGATAACAATGGATACAAAACTGAAACAGATCAAAAACGAGGCGCTCGAACTTTGTGCGCCTGTTTTTCATGAGATGGAAGAAATTTCCCTCTACAACACGCAGAAGGTACTCGAGGCTTTCCGTAAGCATCACCTCTCTGCCTATCATTTCGCACCGTCCTACGGCTATGGCTATGATGATCCCGGCCGCGGCAAGCTCGAGGAGATCTGGTGCGACGTTTTCAAATGCGAGGCCGCTCTCGTCCGCCCGCAGTTCGTCTCCGGCACCCATGCCTTAGGCACCGTCCTTCTCGCCCTCCTCGAACCGGGCGATACCATGCTCTCCGCCGTCGGCACGCTCTATGACACCATGCAGAGCGTCATAGGCATTTCCGGCAACGCTCCGGGAAATCTGAAGTCCCGTGGCGTCCACTACAAGGAAGTGCCGCTCAAAGGCGACACCTATGATCTGGAAGGCATCGCAGCCATGGTCGATGAACACACCAAACTCGTAGAGATCCAGCGTTCACGCGGTTACAGCCTCAGAAACTCCCTCTTCCCGGAAGACATCAAGAAGATCATTGACGTCGTCAAAGCAAAGAACCCGAAGACCATTTGCTTCGTGGATAACTGCTACGGCGAATTTACAAACAAAGAGGAACCGATCGAGCTTGGTGCAGACATCACCGCCGGCTCTCTCATCAAGAATGCCGGCGGCGGATTCGCACCGACCGGTGCCTACATCTGCGGCAGAAAAGACCTCGTCGAGCGCTGCGCGCACCAGCTCACTGTCCCCGGCCTTGGGGACGAGATGGGCTCCTACGCAGCTTCCTATCGTCCTTTCTTTGAAGGGCTATTCCTTGCGCCGCACATGACCCGTCAGGCCGTGATGGCGGCAGAATTCTGCGCCGCCGTCTTCCAGAAGC
Source organism: uncultured Dialister sp. (assembly GCA_934193095.1). GTDB lineage: Bacteria > Bacillota > Negativicutes > Veillonellales > Dialisteraceae > Dialister. Next base: position 2,210 of record CAKPUX010000010.1, read on the forward strand.
TCGGCTTTGCCGTGACGCCGGAGCCGGGACATCTCCGCACGGATCTCATCACGACGGTCGCTTTGAACAGTGAAGAAAACATGTGCCGATTCGCCGAAGCCATCCAGAGCTGGTCGCCTGTCGACTCCGATGCGACCCCGGTGCCAGGCCCGATGCCCGGCTACGTCGATCCCATCCTGATGGCAGCCGGTACCTTCGTACAGGGTTCCACGATCGAAATGTCTGCTGACGGTCCGGTACGTCCGCCCTACATCATGTACTTCCAGGGCGCACTTACTTTCGAACATGCCGTCCTCGCCGTCATGGGCGCTGCAGAGAAGATCATGGGGAAATAGTGACTAGTGACTGGTGACTAGTAGCTAGGGATTAGGACGATACGGGATGACCGTAGCCGCCATACATCTTTCATAACATAACAAAAGCGCGCTTCCGGTGATTCGGGGCGCGCTTTTTGGCTGTGAATGATTTTCCCTTTCCATCGGGACGGGGAACCGCGCCAGCGGCGCTTGGGCGCTTATGTGAGAGTCACTATGTTTGCAGATGGATTTCCTGTTTGGCTCAGCCGTCTTTCATACCGCAGGTACCCTATCCGCCCCTTCGGGGCACCTTCCCCTTGAGGGGAAGGCTGAATCGATGCGCGAAGGCGCCACATTCATTTCTTATTCGAGCAGTGCTTTCACCCACAATCAAAGGACGACACGTCCCACCGGTTAACCCAAATCCCTGCTCATCCCTCACCACTAAGCCCTGCCCATCGCACACCTTTTATGTTACAATGGAATGCAAATCACACCCGCAATGGCGGAGAAAAGAGGGACGCAAATGGGAAAACAAATTCTTCTTGTCAATGATCTTCCAGGCTACGGCAAAGTGGCGCTGGCGGCGATGATGCCGGTCCTGGCGCACATGGGTCACATCACCTACAATCTGCCGACGGCACTGGTATCGAATACACTGGACTACGGGAAATTTGAAATTCAGGACACCACGCACTTCATGAGGAACACACTCAAGGTCTGGCAGGAGCTCGGCTTTACCTTTGATGCGATCTCCACGGGCTTCATCGTCTCCCATGAGCAGGCGGATCTGATTTCCTCCTACTGCTGCGAGAAGAGAAAAACAGGGACGAAGATCTTCGTCGATCCCATCATGGGTGACGAGGGGCATCTCTACAACGGCCTTACCGAAGACACCGTGAAGGAAATGCGGGAGCTTGCGAGAAATGCGGATTACATGGTGCCGAACTATACGGAAGCCGCCCTCATCGCAGGCGCGGCGTACAAGGCAGAAGGCCTCACGTGGGAAGAGTCGAAAGCACTCTTGAACAAGCTCCATGCCATGAGCCAAGGCTCGGTCATCATCACCAGCGCGAAGGTCGATGGAGAAGACGCTGTCGCGGGCTATGATGCCGCGTGCGACGAATATTTCCTCCGTACCTTCACCATGGTGCCGATCCGCTTCCCGGGGACGGGCGATATTTTCTCCTCCATCTTCATGGGAGAGATCCTGAATGGCGAGCCGCTCATCCGCTCCGTCGAGAAAGCGATGGGCGTGGTGAAGCTCCTCATCATGAAGAACAAGGACAGCCAGGACACCTTCAAAGGGATCGCCATTGAAAATTCGCTGGAGGTGCTTGACTGATGCCAAGAAGACCGAAGATCCGCATCACACTCATCGATCGCAAAGGCCCCTGTCCCTGTCACCGCGGTCACCGCGTGGGGGACTCGTGGGATTTCGACAAGGACAGAGGAAATCTCTGCCCCATGGCGATGCACGTCGCCTTCCCCTATGTAGATATCCTTCGCTATGGCGGCGAGATCCCCCAGCGTGGCGCGGAGAAGGGCACGGCCCTCTTCTGCTGCCCGGATGTCGATACGATCAATGTGTTTAAGATAGAGAAATTGAGTGACTAGCGACTAGGAGACAAAGAGACCAGGAGACATTAGACTCTTCCGTATCGTCATTTCGAGCGAAGCGAGAAATCTTCCTTGCAGACCGATCAACGAAGGATGTTTGAAAGTAGAAATACGTAGCACCGAGGCATCGTTTCCGTATGAGTGCCTATGTGATACTGACCGCAGTGCAAGGGAAACGCTGATTAAATCTGACAACGATTTAATCAGTGTTTCCCTAGAAAGATCCCTCGGCTACGCTCGGGATGACGATACGGGAAAGGGATACTCTTAAAAGCTTGAAAGCAGGGATTAGGAGTGACTAGTGACTAAAATTTCACTTTCGGACATCGCCCTATTTATACTCCGCGGCGTTTCTGATTTTTACGCGCTGCACCTTCCCCCTTTGAACCCTTTGAATCCATAGAACCCGCTGAACCCATTTCGCAAACAATCAAAGGGGGGCACGCCCCGGGCTAACCCTGAATCCCGAACCCGATTTCCACCCAAAGGAGCCAACCCTATGAAAGAACAGATGAGATTCGTCCGCAAATTGCCGGAACCGATCGAAGTGCAGCAGGAGATCCCGCTGCGCGCACCATACAGAAAGCTGAAAGCAGAAAGAGACCAAGCCATCGAGGACATTATGACAGGGAAAGATGACCGACTTCTTCTCATCATCGGCCCCTGCTCGGCAGACAATGAGCCTGCCGTCCTCGACTACTGCACGCGCCTTGCGAAAGTCGCTGACGAAGTGAAGGACAAGCTCTTCATCGTGCCCAGAGTCTACACGAATAAGCCGAGAACCATCGGCAAAGGCTATAAAGGCATGCTCCACCAGCCGGATCCCGAAGGCAATGAAAACATGATGGAAGGCATCAAGGCGATCCGCCGCATGCACGTCCACGTCATCGAAGAGACCGGCTTCACCTGCGCTGAAGAGATACTCTATCCGGAAAACCACCGCTACCTTTCTGATCTCCTCTCCTACGGCGCGATCGGCGCGCGTTCCGTCGAGGACCAGCTCCACCGCATGATCGCAAGCGGCGCCGGTATCCCTGTCGGTATGAAGAACCCGACCTCCGGCGACCTCTCCGTCATGATGAACTCCATCGAAGCCGCGCAGAATGAGCAAGACTTCCTCTTCCACGGCTGGGAAGTCCACACCACAGGAAATCCGCTCGCCCATGCCATCCTCCGCGGCTACGTGAATCACTTCGGCACCAGCATGCCGAACTACCACTACGAGAACCTGAAGAAGGTCCTCGACCTGTACGGCGAAAGAACGCTCGCCAACCCTGCCATCGTCGTCGACTGCAACCATAACAATTCCGGCAAGAAATACATGGAGCAGATCCGCATCGCCAAAGACGTCATGGCCAGCCGCCGCTACTCCTCCGACGTTGCCCGCATCGTGAAAGGCCTCATGATCGAGAGCTACCTCGAAGATGGCAGTCAGAAGATCGGGGAAGGCATCTATGGCAAGTCCATCACCGACCCCTGCCTCGGCTGGGAAAAGAGCCGCGCCCTTATCCTAGAGCTCGCAGAGCTGGTATAAGGATACAGGCTCGGCGGAACTTGCCCGAAGGAACGATCTTGCGTGTTTGAAACGAGTACTTTTGATAGGCACAGAAGATCAAAAAGAGCATCGCCCGATGGCAGTGCTCTTTTTTTATTTCTGATAAGCAGCAGAATAACTTGCTTCGGCCAATGGCGACAGACAAAGCCCTTCCTCGTGAGAAAGGAAGCGATGCGAGAATACCGCTTTCCCATACCGTCATTTCGAGCGCAAGCGAGAAATCTTTTTCGTTTGCGGTCAAGAAGAAACGGGAGAGCATCGGAAAATGGGAAACACGGTACTCCATACGCTCTTGGCTCACGGCGTTTCATTCGCGAAGGAAACAGCGAGCGGTCAACGAAAAGCTCTCTCGGCGGCGTCTATGAGGAGAGGCTTTTTGTGATAGCGATGTTCTTTTCTATTTCCAATTTTCAAGATCCGTAGTATAATATGCATACGTCATCTCATAAGCACATGATAGAATGACATATAGGAATAATTCTATATCAATGCCAGAAAATGAAGCAAAGGAGTGTAGAAGAATATGGCAATCAAGACAAGAAAAGTAGGAATCATCGGTGCCGGCAATGTCGGCTCTCATCTGGGACTGCAGCTCGCGGTACAGGGGCTCGCGGATGAAGTCGTTTTCTACGACGTGAACAATGACAAGGCGATGGGCGAATCCCTCGACCTGATGGATGCGGTCAGCTACCAGCCGCATCATTTCGAAGCGTATGCAGGTACGATCGATGACATGAAGGATGCAGACATCATGATCAATGCATCCGGCAAGCCTCGTCTGCCGGGACAGACCCGCCTTGATATGATGGATGGCGGCATCGCTACGACGAAGGAATTCCTGCCGCTCATCGAAAAGTCCGGCTTTGACGGGATCATCATCTCGATCTCCAATCCATGCGATATCATCGCAGAATATATCCAGTACAAGCTGGACTATCCGAAGAATAAGATCATCGGCTCCGGCACGGCACTTGACTCCGCTCGTCTGCAGTACCAGCTGTCTGACCAGCTGAAGATCAACCGCCGCTCGCTCACCGCGTACCTCTTGGGTGAACACGGGGACTCCAGCATGATCCCGTGGAGCCATGTCACGGTCGCCGGCAAGAAGCTGGATGAACTGCTCGCTGAAAAGCCGGAGCTTTACAAGATGGATCCGAAGGATGTCATCCTGGAAAAGGTACACCGTGAAGGCTATGTGGAAAATACGACCAAGGGCTGCACGGAATTCGGTGTCACGTCCGCAACGGCAGAACTGGTCCGCGCGATCTACCACAATGAACACAAGGTGCTGCCGGTCTCTGTATACCTCGATGGCCCGTACGGCATCAAAGACAGCTTCGCTTCTGTACCAGTCAAGATCGGCAAGGATGGCGTAGAAGACATCATCGAGCTCCATCTGACGGATGAAGAAAATGCGGAACTCCAGGCTTCTATCAAAGTCCTGAAGGAACATTTCGAAAGAGCGCTGACGCTGTAAGAGCATGAAAAGGACGTGTGAGAGATCGCATGTCCTTTTTTATAGGAAGGCGCAGTTTCTAGGAAAGGGATTTTGCCGTATATCCGCACTATGCGCTGCATCCCAGAGCCTGCAGGAACCGTTTCTCTAAATTTTCTTTCCAAACGACCTTGCTATCACTCGTCCTTTATGATAAAATACTTTGGTATGAATAATGCAGACGGGAGGTGAAACCATTGCCACAGATTAAATCCAATTTGAAAAGCATGAGACAGGACGCTGCTAAGAAAGCTGCTAACGCTGCTGTTAAATCCCAGATTCACGGCGCTATCAAGAAGGCTGTCGCTGCTGCTAACTCTGAAAATAAAGACGAAGCTTTTCGTGCTGCTGTAAGCATCATTGACAGCGCTGCTAAAAAAGGCGTGATCCACAAGAATGCTGCTGCTCGTAAAAAATCCCGTCTGAACGCAAACGTAAATGCTGCTATCGCTGCTGAAAAAGCTGCAGAAGCTAAAGAAGCTGCTGCTGAAGCTAGAGAAGAAGCAAAAGAAGCTTACAAGGAAAAGATGGAAGAAAAGGCTTAATTTTCCGAGAGAGAAATCCCATGGTCTTAGGACTGTGGGATTTTTTATTTTGGGTTCTAGGTTTGGGCCGACTTCCCCGCTAGGGTAATGCTATTAAGTTAAGCGGAAGAACGTTCTTGGCTCCCCATCGGGGGAGCTCCCCGAAGGGGAGAGGGGGCTACGTAGCGGTATTGCATGAAAGTGTTGAAATATCGATAGCATCGGACTATTCAACATAGCACGCTATACCGCTGGCATGCCCCTATTGCCTTCGGCACTTCCCCCGAAGGGGGAAGCAAGACGTTACGTAGCTAACGATTTCCTTAACGTAATAGCATTACTCGCATGGGGAAGTGGGACCGCGTCAGCGGCGCTCGGGTGCTCGTGCTCTTGTAAACGACGCACTTGAGACGCCACCACTACTTCTCATTCATGCCGGCAGTGCCCTATCCGCCCCTTTGGGGCACCTTCCCCTCGAGGGAAAGGCTATTCATAGTAAGCGGTGAAGTCGCCACCTTTCTTATTTCTCATGCAAGCGAGGTTTTTATTCGCAGCCAAGAGACGGCACGCTCCAGAGGCTAACCCACAAGTTTGAAAGCAGGGATGAGTGGCCAGTGGCTAGGGATTAGGGGCGCAGGGGGACGAGTCACTCTCGCGTATCGTCATTTTGAGCGAAGCGAGAAATCTTCTTTGCAGACCGATAAACGATGGGTGTGCGAAAGCAGAAATACGCAGCACCAAGGCGTTGCTTCCCGGCCAGTGCCTATGTGATACTGACCGCAGTGCAAGAAAGATCCCTCGGCTGCGCTCGGGATGACGATACGGGAAATGGATATCCCCAAAGATTTGAAAGCAGGGATGAGCAGCTAGTGACTGGGAGATGGGGGGCATTCTTCCTCATTCCTCATTCGAGTAGAGCTTTCATCCACAATCCAGAGGCGGCACGCCCTACGGTCTAAGCCTGAACCTTGAACCCTGTCCCCCTCTTTAGTACAATAGAGCAAAAGGAGGTACGTGCTATGTTTGTCGGTGTAGATCTGGTGAAGATCGCGCGGTGGGAGCGGATCCTTGAGAAATTTCCCCGCCGCACGGAGAAGATATTCACGGAAGAAGAGATCGCGCATTGCGAGAAGAAAGGGAAAAAGCGCGCGGAGTCGTATGCAGCGCTTTGGGGCGCGAGAGAAGCGGCAGGGAAGGCACTCGGGATCGGTATCTTTGGTTCGGCGTGGCAGGATGCGTATGTGACCTGGGGCGAGTGGGGGCAGCCGATGCTTCACCTCGCAGGGACGTTCGCCAAGCGGGCAGAAGAGCTTGGGATTACGGAGATGTCGATCTCTATTTCACATGAAGAGGAGATGGCGATCACGGTGGTCGTCATGGCAGGAGGTCATCATGAAGTACATCACGACGGCTGATGAGTCGCGCTCGCTCGATAGGGAAGCGATGAAGAGCTACGGATTTCCCGAAGCGGTGCTGATGGAGAATGCAGGAAGCGATGTGGTATCGCTCATTCAGCCGGAGATCGATTGGAAGGGAAAGTCTGTGGTGGTGGTCTGCGGGACGGGCAACAATGGCGGAGACGGCTTCGTCATCGCAAGGTATTTGTGCGCGCTGACCGCAAGCGTCGTGGTACTCTTGTGCGGCAATGAGGCGCATATGAGTGAAACGGCACGTCTGTATCGCCGGATCGTTGAAAAAATGTGGGTGCAGGTCATCCCTGTCAGTGAGGATACGGACTGGGAGACGCCTTTGGAAAGCGCGGATGTCATCGTGGATGCGCTGATCGGTACGGGGCTTTCCCGAGAGGTCAGCGGCGTGAAGGCCGAGGTCATAGAGATGATGAATGCGTCGCGTGCGTCGGTGGTCTCTGTCGATGTACCGAGCGGTCTCTCTTCGGATACGGGAGAGCCTATGGGGCTTGCCGTCATGGCAGATTACACGGTGGCGCTGGAGTCGTACAAGCGCTGTCATGTGCTTTCTCCGGGGCATGAATACTGCGGCAAGGTACTCTATAGCGCGATCGGCCTCCCTGCGGCTGTGGGCCGCTCTCTTCCCGTGAGCCTTATCGAAGAGAGTGTGGTGGGAAATCTGCTGCCTTTAAGGGAACGCATGTGTCATAAAGGAAAGAATGGATTCATCGGCATCATCGCCGGCTCGGCCGGCATGGAGGGGGCGGCGCTCCTCGCCGGACAGGGGGCGCTCCATGCCGGGGCCGGCAAGGTGGCTGTCGTGACTGTGCCAAAGGCGGCGGCTGTGATAGCGGGCAAGGTGCCCGAGCTCATGGTTTCGTCCGTGGGGGATTCGGATTTCTTCACGTCTGCTATGGCAGAGGAAGTCCTCCAAAAGGCAGAGGCCTATGATGTGCTCGCCATCGGCCCGGGGCTTGGCCGTGACGCAGAGACGCAGCGCTTTGTGAAGGAGATCCTCACACGCTGGAGGAAGCCGATCATCGTCGATGCAGATGCGTTGCATGCGGTGAAGGAGATGGAGATCGATCTCTCCCGCTGCCCCGGCCAGCTGATCTTGACGCCGCATGTGGGGGAGTTCGCTCATCTGACGGGAAGAACGGCGGCTGAGGCGGAAAGAGAGCGCATCGATGGTGCGATCGCTTTTGCGATGGAGCGGGGAGTGACGCTCGTCCTGAAGGGCATGCCGACCGTCATCGTTGCGAAAGATGGCTTCGCTTATGTGAATGTGACCGGAAATCCAGGCATGGCGACAGGCGGTATGGGCGATACCCTGACCGGGATCATTGCTGCTCTTGTCGGGCAGGAGATGGATCCGGAGCCGGCTGCGATCTGCGGCGTCTATCTTCACGGCCTTGCGGGCGATCTCCTTGCGAGAGAGACACCTGTCGGCTATACGGCGAGCGATGTGGCAAGGATGGTGCCGAGGGCGAGGGAAATGGTGACTGGGGACTAGGGACTGGTAGCTAGGGATTAGTAGCTAGGGATTAGGTTGCGATACGAGAACACCGCTAGTTTCAAAACTCCGCGGCGCTTCCATATTTTTATGCGCCGCACCTTCCCCGTTGAACCCGTTGAACCTCTTGAACCTTTTGAACCAACTTATTTTACAAAAGGAGACTTATATGTTATCCATCAAACAGATCTGGAAATACCTTCTGGCCATCGTACTCACTCTTACGGTCGCTCTGGCGGCAGCGGGCTGCGGCGGTGGCGCGGCAGCTTCGTCCTCTGCGGCTTCGAAGGCAAAGAGCAGCGCGGCGAAGAGCGGGAAGGCTCTCACGGTACGTATGCTCGATATCGGACAGGGCGATGCCTGCCTGCTGGAGAAGGATGGAAAATTCGTTCTGATCGACAGCGGAGACATCGAGCACCGTGACACCATCGTGGCGCTGCTCAAAAAGTATCACGTGAAGAGTCTCTCCAAGGTCGTGATCACGCATCCGCATGCCGATCATCTGGGCGGGATGCAGGCCATTTTCAAAAATTTCAAGGTCGAAGCCATCTATGATGACGGCATGCCGGCCGGCACGGCGTCTTACAAGAATTATCTGAAAGCCATCAAGGCGAACCAGATCCCCTATAAGGCGCTGAAAGCGGGCGATGCACTTACCTTCTTCGATGGCGTCAGCTACCAGGTGCTCGGGCCGGTCAAGGTCATCAAGGACCAGAAGGGAAATTCGGACTTCAATAACAATTCCATCGTCGGCAGGCTCTCTTACGGCAATTTCTCCATGATGTTTACCGGCGATGCGGAAAAAGAGGAGGAAGCATCCATCCTCGCTGACCGGGGGACGCTCAAGAGCGATGTGCTGAAGGTCGGCCATCACGGCAGCCGCACGTCGACATCTCCGGACTTTTTGCGGGCTGTCTCACCGAAGGAGGCTTTCATTTCCTGCGGACTGAACAATGACTATGGACATCCGCATAAGACGACCGTAGCGAAGCTTGAAAAAGCCAAGGTCCACATTTACCGTACCGACCGCGACGGCACACTGACCCTGACCACCACGGGGGATGGCTACAAGATCACAAAGGAGCGCTAAGATGAAAAAGGAACTGACACTGGACCGCATCGAGGAGAAGATGGCGGTCTTCCTGACGGAAGAGGAAGAGGAGATCCGGCTGCCCGCCGCCTGGTTTGAGGATCTCCACGAAGGCATGGCGATCGATATGAGCCTTGCAGAAAATAAAGACAGGGAAGCCGCTTCGCTCCAAGAAGCGGAGGACCTGCTGGCTGAAATCAAAAGGATGAATGGGGAGTGAAAGTTCAGGGTTCAGGTTGACGGGTTCAGGTTTGTGGTGCGGCGCACAAATCAAAAGCGCCGTAAGTTTGAAAGCAGGGATAAGTGGCTAGGGATTAGGGACTGGGGATTAGCAGTGACTGGTGACTGGGATTCTCCGGCATCGTCATCCCGAGCGCAGCCGAGGGATCTCTACTGCACTGCGGGAATCAGCGTGTATACGCTTGGGAAAAATGATGTCTTGGTGCTGTCTCACATCAGGCAATGAGCGTTCTGCCATAGAGATTTCTCACTTGCGCTCGAAATGACGACGTCGCGAAACGCCATCAAACCTCCGCGGCGCTTCATTATTTTTTGCGCCGCACCTTCCCCGCCCTACCCGTAGAACCTACAGAACCCGCTCCCCTCTTTCGCTCAATCGAAGGGCAGCACGCCCCAAGGGCTAACCCTGAACCCTGCCCTTTTTTATTTCCTTCTAATATAAGACGTATCACATGTTGGAAGTGATGATTCTGATATCAGGAGGTTTTTTATGGCACAGACTAAGAGAGAACTTGTACAGGCGGCTTTTTGACCCGTCGCGGAAAATCACTGTATGCCAAAGGAGCTGTGAAGAAATAAATCCTCATTTCTTCACAGCCCCTTTTTACTTTGCTTTCATTTGGTTCAGGATTCAGGGGTGAGGGCTCTCGTGGCGGCTTCGCCGCCTTTTTTAGAAGATGGTATTCTCGTATCGCAGCCTTCCCCTCTAGGGGAAGGTGCCCGAAAGGGGCGGATAGGGTGACTATGGCATGAAAGACAGCTGGGATAAGGTTTCCCGGTCACTCCTATGAGAGCTGCAAGTCCCCTGCGGCAGATGGAACGCGAAAATGAAATGATCGTTATTTCACATCGCCTTTTCTTTTTTTATGTAAAAATAAAAGAACGGATCTCTGACGAGATCCGTTCCTGTGGCGGAGTGAGGGAGATTCGAACTCCCGCACCGGTATAACCGGTCTAACGATTTAGCAAACCGTCCTCTTCAGCCACTTGAGTATCACTCCACATAGCTGACTTTAGAGATAATACCATATGAGGCAGGGGATTGTCAAGAATTTTTTAAGAAGTCATTTTGACAAAGAGGGAGGAATCAAGGATAATGGGTTCAAGAAAGGGTTAGCCCCTGAAGCGTGGGGTCCCATGATTACGTTTGAAAGCTCTACTCGCCAGTTAGGAGTGAGGAGTTAGGAGTGAGGAGTGGTGGTGCGGCGCATAAAAAAGAAGCGCCGCGGAGTATAGATGGTGGCGATGCCCGAAGGTGGCATTTCAGTCACCAGTCACAAGTCACTAGTCACTAGTCACTAGTCACTCGAGACTCCTAATCCCTAGCCACTAATCCCTAGCTACTAATCATCCCTGCTTTCAAACTTCAGGGTTCAGGGTTCAGGGGACCGTGGGGCGTGACGTCCCTTGATTGTGAATGAAAGCTCTGCTCGAATGAGGAATTAGGAATGGTGGTGCGGCGCATTTCGTCATCCTGAGCGGAGAAAAGCGTCGTATGTTAGAAAATGGCTAATCTGGAATATGAGAACTGAATCGAAGGATCTAAGCGCCGCAGAGTATAAATAATGGCGATGCCATGAGCTGGCATTCCAGCCACTAGTCACGAGTCCCCAGTCACGAGTCCCCAGTCACGCATCCCCTGAAATCGTTCTTACAAGGAGTTACGCTATGCATTTCGAAACTATGATCCTTCTCCTCTTTTCTGTTCTTGGCCTCATCGACGGCGCGCTTTTTGCACTGCTTTTCCGCCGGAGGCGTTTCTATTTCTATGCACTGGCGATGGCACTCCTTGGAGGGGCAGCAGGCGCGTATTTCCTCTGGTATGCCAAGGGGTATGACGGGCTCGGACTCTGGTCACTCTATCTGGCGTATGGGATGACAGGATTCATGGTGGCGGAGATCATAGCACTCTTCCTTCTCGTCCCGCTTTCGCTTTTGAGTCTGGTGAAAGTCCTTCGGCGTGCTGCGAAGCTCTTGGGCGCACTGGGACTTCTTGCGGCGCTTTGGATCGGCGTCTATGGAGCCTATGATGGAAATCATCGGGAGGTGACGGAGCATCACGATATCTATGTGAAGGATCTGCCGGAGGCCTTGGAGGGGTATCGCTTCGTACAGATGACGGATACGCACATCGGCCCCTACTTCCGCTATACGGATCTTCCGCGTGAGATGGCGCGTGCAAAGGCAGAAGGGGCAGAGGCGGTCTTTTTCACGGGGGATCTTATCGATGATGTGCGCCATATGAAGGAAACGGCGGATATCTTAGACGAATGGCAGGAGGCTTTTCCCGACGGCATTCTCTATGCCTGGGGAAATCATGAGTACTATCGCGGCAAGGATCTTATCCGCAGAGAGCTTCTCCGGACGAGGGTCGAGCTTTTGGAGAATGAAAGTACCGTGATCCGGCGCGAAGGCGCGGCGCTCTACGTGGCGGGGGTGGATTACCCGTGGAGCCGCGGGGCGGCGCGGTCGCTTGAGATGCAGGATATGATGGACTTCGCTTATCGGGACATTCCCGAGGGCGCACCGTCGATCCTGCTCGCACACCATTCCGATTTCATCGACCTGGGTTTTGAAAGAGGAGCCTTCCTGACGCTCACAGGACATACGCACGGGACACAGTTCGGTCTTTTCGGGCGGCCGATCATTACCCCCTTCCGCTATATACGCGGAATGTACAGCGATGGCATGCATCAAGGCTATGTCTCGCGCGGGGATGCGAGCTGGTTCCCCTTCCGCTTTTCCTGCGACAGGGAGCTTGCTGTATTTACGCTGCACAGGAAAACTGAAAAATGAGACACGAAGGTGCGGCGCATCAGGATCGGAATGGGGCGCACCTTTTTATCATGCGGCTAGGGAAACACTGATTCAATCGTTGTCTGATTTCATTCTTGGATTTTTATACAGAGCAAGGAATCATCTGACGCGAATAGCGAGCTATTTAAGGAAGATGATGACGAAGCTATGTATAAAAATCCATATGAAATCCGGCTCTGCGATTTAATCAGCGTTTCCCTAGCCACTTCTTTCTCTCTATAGTAAAATAAGGCATAGGAAATGTATCATACCAAAGGAGATGAAACTATGAAAAAATGGGAAAAGATCGTGACGGCTCTGGGCGCAGCCCTCTTCCTTTACACGGCAGAGCCGGCCTTCGCTTTCGAACCCTTTTATCTGAATGGCGATCAGACGCAGCCCATGATACAGAATACGGGCGGCATTTACAATGACGGCAAGACGGGGCTCTTCATGGACCTCACCTCCATGACCATCGAAGGCGTATTCAATGACGGACTGGCTGTGCGTGTGAAGATTTTTGAACTCGCGAAGGGCAAGTCTGTCGGGACGGGCTTCCTGCATGTCCGCTACGCAGAGGACGGCAAGGCATGGGTGCTTCGCACGGATGATCGCTGGCAGGAGGTCGCATCCGGCACTGAGGATCCCTCTGCGCTCGCTGTCTACTTCGTGCGTGAGGAAATGGGAAATGAAGCCCGCCGCGATACCTACATGAGTCAGATCGAGAAGCTCGCAGCAGCGCAGGACGGCGACCCAGGCTCCATCGTGCCCGCCAATGCACTTCCGGCTTCTTTCGGACAGACACCCAAAGCTGCTGCCCCAAAGGCGGCTCGCCCGGTGAAAGGGAAGTCCGTCGTCCGCACCAAACCTCTGCCCGCGCCGCATGGAGAGGTGACCGTCACCATCACAGAAGCACCCCAGGTGGAGATCGTGAAGGGCGAAGGGGAAAAGTGACTGGTGACTGGTAGCTAGGGATTAGGTTTGCGATACGAGAAAACCGCCAGTTTCAAACCTCCGCGGCGCTTCTGATTTTTATGCGCCGCACCAACCCCTTTGAACCCACAGAACCCGCTGAACCCTTTCGCACGTAATCAAAGGGCACCACGCCCGAGGGGCTAACCCTGAACCCCGAACCCATAAACTTTGATCTTATTTCCAAACAATCAATCACACAAACAACAAAAGAAGGAATCATTATGGCCAAAAGATACTATGAATTGCATGTCGCTGGATGCACGCGCCAGCTGCCGATCATGAATATTTCCGACACACTTGCCATCGCAGGCTTTGTCATACTGGGCGATACAGAGATCGTCACCCGCACCGCAGAGGAATTGGCGAAGAAGGTCCCCGAGGGGACGGATATCATCCTCACCGCGGAAACAAAGGGCATCCCGCTCGCCCATGAGATGGCGCGTGTGCTTGGCATGAAGAAATACATCGTTGCGCGGAAAAGCGTGAAGGCCTATATGGAGGATCCGATCTGCGTCGAGGATGAATCCATCACGACCATGGGCAAGCAGCGTCTCTACCTTTCGCGGGACGATGTCGATCTCATCCGCGGCAGGAAGGTCCTCCTTGTCGATGATGTCATCAGCACCGGCGGCTCCATGAAAGCGATGAAAGAGATCACGGAAAAAGCAGGCGGACGTGTGATCGGGGAAGCAGCCATTCTCGCTGAAGGCGATGCTGCCAAAAGAGAGGATATCATTTTCCTCGCGCCGCTCCCGCTCTTTGAAGCAGAGTGATCCGCGGCCGGTGACCGGATTCACGAATCCCTTTTCACGCCTACTGGATAGAGCCGTATATATTATGCTATAATAAACAATACGAATTATTCCATTCACAAGATTCATTTCCTACAGGAGGAAAACGATGAAGCATCAGGAAATTGTGATGATTGTTGACTTTGGCGGACAGTACGCCCAGCTCATTGCACGCCGTGTACGTGAGTGCGGTGTCTACTGCGAGATCCTGCCATACAACAAAAGCGCAAAAGAAATTTTAGCCCAGCAGCCGAAGGGGATCATTTTCTCCGGCGGCCCATCCAGCGTCAATGCAGAAAATGCGCCGGAGATCGATCCGGATGTATTCAAAGCAGGCGTGCCGATCCTCGGCATCTGCTACGGCATGCAGCTCATGGCCAAGACCTTGGGCGGCGAAGTTTCTAAACCTGAAAAACATGAATACGGTCACACCGATTTCTACAGAAACGGCAGCTCCGCACTCTTCGAAGGCGTCTCCGAAAAGACAGCGGTATGGATGAGCCATGGCGATGCCGTCACAGAGATGCCGGCCGGCTTCGGACTCACCGGTCACACCGACCTCACCCCGACTGCTGCGATGGCAGATGAAGCCCGCCGCTTCTACGCTGTCCAGTTCCATCCGGAGGTCGTCCACACTCCGGAAGGCACCACCATGCTGCAGAACTTCCTCTTCCACATCTGCGAATGTGAAGGCGGCTGGTCCATGGGCAACTACATCGACATCGCTGTCGAAAATATCCGTGAAAAAGTCGGAAATCACAATGTCATCTGCGCCCTCTCCGGCGGCGTCGACTCCTCTGTCGCAGCTGTCCTCGTACACAAAGCCATCGGCGATCAGTTGACCTGCGTTTTCGTCGACCACGGCTTCCTGCGTCTCGGCGAAGCAGAACAGGTCGTCGATACCTTTACGAATAAATTCAACATGAAGCTGGTACACATCGATGCATCCAAGCACTTCATGTCACTTCTGGAAGGCGTCACCGAACCGGAAAAGAAACGTAAGACCATCGGTGCAGAATTCATCCATACCTTCCAGGAAGAAGCGAACAAGCTCGAAGATGTGAAATTCCTCGTACAGGGCACCCTCTATCCGGACGTCGTAGAATCCGGCACCGCGACCGCTTCTACCATCAAGTCCCATCATAATGTAGGCGGTCTCCCGAAGGATATGAAATTCTCCCTCATCGAACCGCTTCGTGAACTCTTCAAAGACGAAGTCCGCGAGCTCGGCCGTCAGCTGGGCCTTCCGGAAGAAGTCGTCAATCGTCAGCCATTCCCAGGACCGGGTCTTGCCATCCGCATCATCGGCGACATCACCCCGGAACGTCTCGATATCCTGCGCCGTGCGGACTTCATCGTGAGAGATGTCATCCATAAGCATGGTCTCGACAACACCATCTGGCAGTCCTTCGCTGTCCTTCCGGCAGCGATCCGTTCCGTCGGCGTCCAGGGCGATGAAAGAACCTACGACTACACCGTAGGCATCCGTGCCGTCACCTCCTCGGATGGTATGACCGCTGACTACTTCCGCTTCCCGTGGGAAGTGCTCGACGAAATGAGCCGTCGCATCTGCAACGAAGTCGCTGGCGTAAACCGCGTTGTCTACGACATCACCTCCAAGCCACCGAGCACCATCGAGTGGGAATAATAGAAATCAGAAAAGCCTGCTTCTCCCGTGTGGAGAGGCAGGGCTTTTTTATCATATCGTGGGTTGGGAAAAATGAAGGAAACGCTGATTCAATCGCAGAGTCAGCTTCAGATATGGAACGACCTGTTTTTTATTATGAGGGGTATTGGGGCGCTCTATGAATTGTGCGCCCCTTCCACCACTCCTCACTCCTCACTCCTAATTCCTCACTCCTCACTTTGACTCAAAGCGTTTTACAGCTGTGTTAGCTCATATCCAGTTAACAATATCAGGCAGCAGCCCCAAGTATCCATTTGAAAGGAGCCACCCATGAGCCTTATCAGACGAAATCCCGATCTTGCTGCAGCGGCGCTCCTTGCGCTCGTGACGGCGTGTTTCTCGGAGGTCAGCCTTTCCTCGCTGAGAGAGAGTATCAATTTTCCGCTCCTTGCGCTCCTTTTTTCTCTCATGACCATCGTAGCAGCTCTTCGGCGCGCCGGATTTTTCAGCGGCCTTTTCTGCCATCTCTTTCAGAAGCCCATGAATAGCCGGCGGATGGGGCAGGTATTCCTCTTTCTCTCTTTCTTTACCTCCATGGTATTCACGAATGACGTCTCCCTCATCATCTTCGTGCCGCTTGCGATCTCTCTCTTCAAAGAGGCCCATGCCCTCCGCCTGGTGATCCCTGTCCTCACATGGATGACCATCGCGGCGAATCTGGGCAGTATGCTGACGCCCATCGGAAATCCGCAGAATCTTTTCATCTATGCCCACTACCATCTGCCGCTTGCCGAATTTCTCTCCATCACCGCACCCATCACTGTCCTCTCGGCCGTCCTGCTCTTCCTTGCCAGCTATACGCTGGAAGATCGGCTGCTCCTGCTCCGCTTCGCAAAGCCGACAGGCATACCTCGTCTTCGCATCGCGCTCTTGCTCCTTCTCTTTGCGCTGTGCCTCTTGAACGTCCTTCGCCTCCTCCCGATCTCATTCCTCCTTGCGATCGTCATCCCTGCTTGTGTGCTCCTTGACCGGAAGGCCTTTTTCGAGGTCGACTACAAGCTGCTCGCACTTTTCCTCGTGCTTTTCATTGCGGTAGGAAATCTGACGCACATCCCGGGGCTTCAGGAGAAACCGGCCGCGCTCCTTGCCGGGCACGAATTCTGGATCTCTCTTCTCCTTTCGCAGGTCGTAAGCAATGTCCCGGCGACGGTCATGCTCTCTCCGTACACGGAAAACTATACCGCGCTTCTCCTCGGCGTCAATATCGGCGGACTCGGCACTCTCATCGCCTCCATGGCCAGTCTCATTTCCTTCAAAGCCTACCTCTCGATGCGCTTCCACTTCGCCCGTGCCTACTTTCTCGTCTTCACCGGGGCGAATCTAGGCTTCCTTGCCGTCCTGATCGGGGCATACTTGATGCTCTGGGGGAATTAGGAATGAAGGGCGTGCCGCACGCGCTAAAAAAGCCCGCCTCTTTCATAGAGAGGTCGGGCTTTTTATCATGCCTGTCAGGGGGAAGGGAATGCGGGTGCGGAGGACAGCCGGCAGCCGCTATTTCTTTGGCTTTGGCAAGGTGAAGGAAGAAATGAGCGGGATGAGAGTGATCAGGGCGATCACGTAGAAGGTCGTCTCCAGACCATACATGTCGCCGACCTTTCCAAGGAGCGGTGCGGTGATGCCACCGACGCTGACGGCAAGACCGAGCGTGATCCCCGAGGCGAGGCCGACGCGGTTTGGCAGGTACTGCTGGCCCAGGACGACCATCGGACTATACGTAAGATTCAGAGCCGCACCGAGAATGATGAGGCAGACGATACCGAGAATGGAGCTGTCCGTCCATGCGAGAATGAGCGCAGCGGGGAATGCGAGGAGGAAGCCGAAGCGGACGAAGGTGCGATAGCCATGCTTGTCGCCCATTTTTCCTCCGATCAGTGTAAAGAGCGCGCCGATGCCATAGTATACGCTAAGGAGCAGGTTACTGAAATTCTGTGATTCATGGAAGTGATTCATGAAGTAAAGTACGATGAAGGTATTCAGCCCGAGGTACATGATGGAGCGGCCAAAGACGACAGCACCGAGACGGCAGAAGGAGCCCCACTGGTCTGGTGCGTCCGTTATGGCGTGTTTCTTGTGTGAAGAGATCGATTTCTCGCCGATGGCTTTCAGACGCGGATAGAGGACGAGAAGGAGCAGGCAGATGATGATTTCCGGGATAAAGAAAATGAGCGTGCCCGGTAGGCCGAAGAAGGCAATCGATGCAGAGATGATCGCTGCGCCGAAGGTGAAGCCCATATTGCCGCCAAAAGAAAAGACAGAAAGACTGATGCCGCGGTTGTCATCTGTCGAGACGCGGTTGACCATGAGCGCGCCCTGCGGGTGGAACATCGCGACACCGATGCCGGAAATCATCGTGAAGAGGCAGAGCAGATAGAAATCGGACGTGACGCCTGTCAGTGCGATGCCGCCGCCTGCCATGAAGAGGCCGAGCGGCATGATCCATGGCCAGTTATGCTTGTCTGAGAGCGTTCCTAAGAGCGGCTGGATGAGCGAACCGATGATGTTTGACGACAGCACCAGCATAGCAGCGGTCGCGTAGTCATAGTGATAGGCCGCGACCAGAAAGGGCAGCACCGCCGCCAGTGCGCTCTGATTGATGTCCGAGCAGAAATGGCATGCGGCGAGCAGGGTCTGATAACTGAAAAATTTCATACTACCTCCTGGGGATTAGTGACTAGTGACTGGTGACTCTCTTGTATCGTCATTTCGAGCGTGAGCGAGAAATCTTTGTCATTCAAGCAGAGCTTTCTCGCGCAATCATGAGTCAACCTTATAAGTATATTGTAAACCAGTAGTCAAATCTATAGAGCATCGATAAGTCACCGCGTAGATTACTGGATGGCAGAAACGGATATCGCTGTATGTCCTGTGCAGGAATAAAACTGCGGAGCTATGCCGATTTCAATCGATTTCCTTGACAGAGGAAAGGCTCGCATGATATAGTGCTATCAAACAAACAAAACCCCTGCTTCGCCACCGGGTGGAGCAGAGAGGCGTTTCAGTCATTCTCCGTAGGTACGGCGCAGCCGGGAGAGAGTGGCTGGAGCGTCTTTTTTTTGAGAGGAGGATCTCCATGCTTGCTCTATGGTGGCCTGTCGTTCTGATCGTTGTGGCTGATGTGATATACCAGATCTGCGCAAAGAAGCTGTCGTCCGTCGCCTCTCCGCTCGCGGCACTGGGGGCGACGTACTTGGTGAGTTCCTTGACCTGCGTGCTGCTTTTCGAGGCGCTTTCTCCAGCGGGAGATCTCATGGCGGCGCTTGCCGCTGTGCCGTTTCCGGCGGCCATCGCAGGGGTCTCCATCGCAGGGTTGGAGGTGGGGACGATCTACATGTATCGCGCGGGCTGGCCGATGAATGTGGGATTTATCGTGTACACGGGGATCATTGTCGTGCTGCTGCTCTTCATCGGCTCTTGTATTTACACGGAACCGATGGGGCTTATGAAGCTCGCCGGGGTCGCACTCACCTGTCTGGGCATGTTTTGTATTGTAAGGTAAGGAGAAAATAGATGTTTTCGACTTGGTGGCCGCTTCTTCTTGTTGTCGCATCTAGTGTAGGATATCAGGTGGGGCTGAAGGAAGTCTCCGATATCGGAGATCCGATGGCTTCTCTCACGGTGACGTATCTTGCAGCGTCTGTCGTTTCCTTTGTGATCTACTTCTTTCAGTCTTTGGGGAAGGAGAGCTTCTTGCGCGGCGTGCTTTCCGTGAATCTTTCTGCCATAGGGCTGGGACTCGCGATCGTCGGCATCGAGGTGGGGACGCTCTTCATGTACCGGGCCGGCTGGGCGGTGAATGTGGCTTTCGTCGTGGCGAACAGTCTCATCGTAGCGGCGCTGATGCTGACAGGATTTCTGCTCTACAAAGAGAAGCTGACTCTTCGCCAGCTCATCGGGGTGGGGATTTCTCTTGCGGGGATCCTTTGCATCGTGATGGGATGAGCCTTTGATCACTTGGGATTGACAATTCCTGCAGAACCCCGTATAATCAAGCCATATTCATAACAAAAGCAAAGGCGCTGCCCACGGGCAGCGCCTTTTTGCGTAAAAAGAAAGGGAGAGAACCTATGAAAAAGACCTGCAAGATCGCACTCACCATCCTTGCCATGACAGCGACTGCTGCCGGCGCATCCATCACCTCTGCGGTAGAAGCAGCGGAGAAGAAGCCGGTGATCGGGATTTCCTGGAAGAGCCCGACACAGGACTATGAAGCCTTCAAGAAGATCATCGAGGCTGCAGGCGGCATAGCGGTCGAGCTACCGCAGGTGACGAGCAGCCATGTCCCCTACAACGCTGACAAGACGGTCGCAGCGGATGCCATCTATCCATCGGGCATGCTGAAGGAAGAATATGCCGATGCCATCAAGGCGAATCGCTTCGATGAGACGAATGTGAAGGAGATCATGAAGGGTATCGACGGCGTATTCTTCACCGGCGGCGAGGACATCAGCCCATCTCTCTTCAAAGATCCGAAGAAGGAAGAAAATATGGGTGAGGGGATCAATGCGACCCGCGATATTTCTGATTATACCCTGATGTCGTACTGTGTACAGAAAGACATTCCTGCCTTTGCGGTCTGCCGAGGCGAGCAGATGATGGGCATCGTCCATGGCGTCACCTTCATTCAGGATCTTCCGGTGTACTATCAATCGAAAGGCGTGTACTATGATGGGCTGCATCGCGCGCCGGTCAATGCATGGGGCCGCGACTATGTGCGTCATGATGTGACACTCCTCCCCGTGAAATCGCATCTTCGCGAGATCGTAGGTGCTGATAAGCTGGAGAATGTATCCTCTTGGCATCATCAGGCGATCTTGAGCGTCGAAGGTACGGATCTGATCCAGACGGCAGAGACGGTGGATAAGGGCGGCGTCTCGATCGTCGAAGGCATCGAGAACCCGACAAAGAAATTCTGTGTAGCGGTCCAGTTCCATCCGGAAAATGATCTGAAGCATGTGCTGGTGGAAGGCGAGGATCCCAAGGACTACATGGATCAGACGATCGCACTCAGATTCTTCCAGGAACTCGTAAAGGCTGCTGCTGAGAAATAAGGTTTTGGTAGCTGGTGACTAGGGACTGGTGACTGGTGACTGGTGACTGGTGACTAGGGACTGGTGACTGAGAGACTAGGAGACTGAGAGATGTCAGAGGTCAGAGGTCAAATGTTAGAAATCTGAAGTCTGAAATCTGAAGTCTGATGTCTGACATCTGAAGTCTCTTAGTCTAAAGTCTCCATCTCCGTTGACAAATGGGAGACACAGATTATAATAACTACAGGTGCAGAAACGCACTGCCTTTTAGCTGGCATCGCTTGCGCGGGCTGGACTGCAGAGCGCGTTCGCGCCTGTATTTTATTTGCGTCTTATATCTCACAGAGAACAAGAACGGAGGAACAGGTATGGAACAAAACAATCCCCATCAGAATCAGACTTTTATGAGTATTCGCGAGCTGACGATTTCCGGGCTGCTCGCAGGGATCACGATCTTTCTCGGACTGACAGGCTATGGATTCATCCCGCTCGTCGTGATGAATGCGACGATCCTGCACATCCCGACCATCATCGGGACGGTCGTCGCAGGGCCGAAGGTCGGCATTCTGGTCGGTTTCCTTTTCGGGCTCTTTTCTTTCATTCAGACGTTGCGTGCGCCGAGCCTGATGATGCAGTTCGCACTGCAGTACAGTGTCATCGCTGATGCGTTCATCTGTATCGTGCCGCGGATCTGCATCCCGATCGTGGTGTGGCTTCTTTATAAGTACATTCCGGGAAATGCGCATCTGCGTGCCGGCATCTCAGCGGTGGGCGGTGCGATCACGAATACGGTGCTCTTCCTGGGCTCCTTCTTTCTGCTGGTCGGCGCACCGTATGCCGCAGCGAAGGGGATCTCTGTCGAAGCGGTCGGTCTGATGATCATGGGGATCGTCACTGCAAATGGTATCCCGGAAGCTCTCATCTCCGGCGTCATCGTGGTGCCGATCGTCATGGCACTCAAAAAAGCAGGATGGAAAATGAAATAGCAGGCATGCGAAAAGCCGGATACGCGTGGAGCGTATCCGGCTTTTGAAATGGTTCGGGTTTAGCTCGCGAGGGTGGGCGACCTTTGAATGAGAAATTAGAAATGGTGGTGCGGCGCATCATATTTATAAAGCGCCGCGGAGTTTTGATAGCGCTTCGCGCCGTCGTCATTTCGAGCGTAGCCGAGAAATCTCTATGGCAGAACGCTCATTGCCTGATGTGAAACAGCACCAATACGTCGTTTCTCCTCAGTGCATACGTGCTGATTATTGCAGTGCAGTAAAGACCCTCGGCTACGCTCGGGATGACGCTACGGGGAATCCCTAGTCTCCAGTCACTCCCAATCCCTAATCCCTCTAGCTACTAGTCCCCAGTCCCCAGTCCCCAGTCCCCAGTCCCCAGTCCCCAGTCACTAGTCACTAGTCACTAGTCACTAGTCACTAGTCACCAAAAACTACGCTTCTTCCTTCCCACGCAGTCTTTCATCGCAGAGAGCGATGAGGTCTTTGGCATCTACGTTTGCTTCTTTGCAGAGAGCGCCGATCGTGGTTTTCATATCCTGCGGCATGGCGATGGATTTCTTCTGGAAGACGGGAAGGAGCTGCGGGTAAAGGGTGAGGATGGTCTCCATCGGTGTCTCTTCGGTGAGGAGAGGCTTCTTGTATTTATCCGCGATGAATTCGTTCATCTCGCCGATGATCTCAAAGACGTCGATGCCGTGGCCCTGGGCAGCCTGCCAGAGGTTTTCATCATAGGAGACGAAGCAGCCGACGCAGGACATGCCGTATTCCATGAGGAAGGGTCCCATTTCCGGGTATACTTCGATGATCTGCATGATGTTGTTTTCCGGACGTACGAAGTCGCCTTCCTTGAGCGGCGGTACGTCGGGGGCGCCCCAGGAAGAGCCGTAGTAGTCATTTCCGGCATCATTTCCCGCTGTGGTGTTTCCGAGGACGGTATCGCGGAAGGCTTCGTAGCCCATGGCATCGATGAATTCTTCCAGAGACTGGTAGGACTCATGTTCCAGATAGTAGGTGCAGGCTTTCACCATGATGGAGAGGGCATCGGCAGGGAACTGTGCAAAGGCGAAGAAGGTCTTCTTGCCGGTGTAGATGTCCCAGCCGTCCGACATGCCGACCGCACGGATCGGGAGTGGGGAGACGATGGTGGCGGTCAGGATGCATGCCGGCCAGGTGCCGAAGGCGAGGAGACCGAGCTCCTTCAGCGCACCTTCTACGTCATCCTTGGAAAGCCCGGAGATGATCGGGCGGGCTTTCGGATCGAGGATGTAGGTGCCGTCAAATTTCTCGGAGACGCTCTTCATGCTCTTTTTCAGTTCGGCGCGGCCGTCCTGAATATCCGGGATGAAATCGATTTCAATGGAAAAGGTCAAGTTATCTGCTGTCATGTAAACAAACTCCTTTCAAAGAGCAAAAAATTTCTATACATTGAGATGCTACGCTGGTGACAGGCTCGCAAACATACATATTCGGTGCTTTCACAATGTCCTATTATAGCATAGAAGGAAATCGATGGGAAAGATGTTTTATTGGCGAGAAAGTTTTGGTACAATGGGGGAAGCGGTGACTGGTGACTGGTGGCTGGTGACTAGTGACTGGGAGACATCAGACTCCCGTATCGTCATTTCGAGCGAAGCGAGAAATCTTTGTCATCCGCGGTCAGACGGTCGATGTTTGGAAATCCGAAACGGGAAACCTGCTATGCAAGAAACCTTCGGGCATCGCCACCATCTATACTCCGCGGCGCTTAGATCCTTCGACTCAGTTCTCATATTCCAGATTAGCCATTTTCTAACATACGACGCTTTTCTCCGCTCAGGATGACGAAAAGCGCCGCACCACCATTTCTCATTTCTAATTTCGCATTCAAGCGAAGCTTTCAAACGCAATCAAAGGACGGCACGTCCCATAAGCTAACCCTGAACCATTTCACCATATATACTCGCAAAACACTAAGGAGACAATCACATGCATATTTTTTTGACGAACGATGATGGATATGAAGCGCCGGGCATTGTTGCCATGGCAAAGAAGCTGGCGACGCTCGGGCGCGTGACGGTGATCGCGCCGGATAAGGGACGGAGCTCCTGCTCCTCTTCCCTGTCGCTGCAGACATACCTGCGTCTGTGGTACAAGGAAAGCTATGGGGAGAACATCACTGTACTCGCCTGCAGCGGGACGACGGCGGACTGCGCGAAGCTCGCGCTCTGCCGCTGGCTTCGGGATGACATGCCTGACCTCATCGTCTCGGGCATCAATAACGGCTACAACACGGGGAGCGACTGCATTTACAGCGGGACAGTCGGCGGCGCGCTCGAAGGCATCTTTGCCGGGATACCGTCTATCGCGCTCTCGGCAGAGACCACAAAGGAAGCGGACTTTCTGGAAAAGGCATCAGACTTTGCCTTGGATATCGTGAAGCGATATTTTATCGAAAAGAAATATCGCGGCATTCTGAATCTCAATATGCCAAAGCCTGCTGAACATCTCTCTTTCGCGCAGCTCAAGGTGAAACGCCTCGGCCTGCAGCACTATGACAATGCGATCCAGGAAATGAGAGATCCGTCCGGTCATCTGGGCTTCTGGCTCTCCGGCAAGGCGCTCTCCTGCGAAGATCCGGAGACGGATGTATACTGGGCGCATCGCGGCTATCCGACCCTGACGCCGATCACTTGGGATCAGACGGAAGCAGGAAGGCTGGATGGGGTCAGAAAGATCACGGATGAGGCAGGGCAGTAAGCCAAGAATATGAAAGGCGTGGCGGAGAAGGGGGCGGATACCCGTTTGACAGTGAGCCGGCATGTGTGCCCGCAGTCTCTTTAAGGGAACGCGGATCCCCTTTGATGATGAGAGGATCCGTGTTTCCTTTTTTTAATTGACAGAACACCCCAGGGGGGTGTAGTCTATGGATAGCTGGGGAGCAGAGATCGGGGATCGGAAATGGATCTATGGAGTCCTGCTGGACCGGATGGTTTATTTTTATAGGATCTGCACCACTGATTTCGAAAGGACATCTGTCATGACTGAAAAAATAACGACCACATCCTGCGAGTGCTGCCGTCATACGGAGCGGACGGAGCGGGAAAGAAAACGGCTGATGACGCGGCTCAAGACCATGGAGGGACAGATCCGCGGGATCGAGAGGCTGGTAGAGAATGATGCCTACTGTCCCGACATCGTGATGCAGGTCTCTGCTGTGTCAAATGCGCTGAACAGCTTCAACAAGCTCCTTCTTGCGGCCCATATCCGCGGCTGCGTCGCCGAAGATATTCGTGAAGGCAAGGAGGATAAAGTCGATGAGCTCTGCGCGATGTTGGAGAAGCTGATGAAATAAAAGGTGCATGGTTAGCCCATGGGCGTGCCGTCCTTTGATTGCGTGTGAAAGCTCTACTCGCCAGTTAGGAGTGGGGAGTGGTGGTGCGGCGCATAAAAATCAGAAGCGCCGCGGAGTTTTGATAGCGCTTCGCGCGCATCGTCATTTCGAGCGTAGTCGAGAAATCTTTATTGCAGAACACTCATCGCCTGATGTGAGGCAGCACCAGGACATCATTTTCCCTCGGCGCATACACACTGATTCCCGCAGTGCGGTAAAGATCCCTCGGCTACGCTCGGGATGACGATGCCGGAGAATCCCAGTCACTCCTAATCCCCAATCCCTAATCCCTAGCCACTCATCCCTCATCCCTGTTTTCGAACTTCAAGGTTCAGGGGTAGTCCCTGGGGCGAATCCTGCATCCATTTTCTCGGAGGTGAATTTTGCATACGATAAATAACAAAACCCATTTCATCGTCACCGGCATGACGTGTGCGGCGTGTCAGGGTCATGTGGAGCGGGCGGTGAAAAAAGTGCCCGGCGTTTCCAAGGTCTCCGTGGCTCTTTTGACGAATTCAATGATCGTCGAGGGGACGGCCGGAGAGGACGACGTGGTGCGTGCGGTGGAGAAGGCAGGCTATGGAGCTTCGCCCATGGGAGATACGAGGGCGGAAGGCGGTCCGCTGATCTCTGCCGAAGAGGAGGCACTGAAGGATCGCGAGACGCCGCGGCTGATGAAGCGCCTCATCTGGTCCGTCCTTTTTCTGGTGCTTCTCATGTACATCACGATGGGGCATAATATGCTTTCCTGGCCGGTGCCGGCATTTCTGGATCACAACCATCTGGGACTGGCGCTTTCGCAGATGCTGCTCGCGCTCTTTGTGCTGGGGATCAATCGTGACTTTTTCATTTCCGGTATCCGCTCGCTTTCGCAGGGCGCGCCGAATATGGATGTGCTGGTCGCGATGGGATCGGGGATCTCCTTCCTCTGGTCACTCTACATCTTCTACCGAATGACATGGCTCATCACAAATGGTGTGTCGAACATGAATATCATGCCGCTCTACCATGATCAGCTCTATTTCGAGTCTGCTGCGATGATCCCCGCACTCATCACTGTGGGCAAGCTTCTGGAGGCTCTCTCAAAGGGGCGCACAACGGATGCGCTGAAGTCGCTCATGAGGATGGCGCCGAAGGAGGCGCTGCTCCTCCGAAACGGAGAGGAGATCCGTCTCCCGGTGAGCGAGGTCAGAGTAGGGGACATCTTTCTGGTGAAGCCTGGCGAAGCGGTCCCTGTCGATGGAGAGATTCTGTCGGGGACGGCAGCGCTTGATGAGGCGGCGCTGACGGGCGAGTCGGTGCCGGTCGACAAGGGGATCGGCGATGCCGTGCGTGCGGCCTCGATCAATACGAATGGATACATCCAGGCGAAAGCGACGCGCGTGGGGGAGGATACGTCCTTTGCGCAGATCATCCGCATGGTGAGTGAGGCGGCTGCGACGAAAGCACCGATCGCCCGTATGGCAGACAAAGTCTCCGCCGTTTTTGTGCCTACGGTCATTGGCATCGCTGCCCTCGTCTTCGCGGTGCATCTGATACTGGGAAGCAGCGTACAGGAGGCCCTGACCTATGCCATCACCGTCCTCGTGATCTCCTGCCCCTGTGCGCTGGGACTTGCCACGCCGGTCGCGATCATGGTAGGAAATGGTCTGGGCGCGAAGAATGGCATCCTTTTCAAGACGAGTGAAGCGATGGAAATGACGGGTCGTATAGAGATCGCAGCGCTCGATAAGACAGGGACGCTCACCGAGGGTGCCCCCCGCGTGACAGACATCGTACCCAAGGACGGTGTTTCGGAGGAGGAGCTTCTTCAGGCAGCATATGCGCTGGAACGGAGATCGGAGCATCCGCTCGCACGCGCCATCGCCGATCTTGCGGAAGAGAGAGGGATCAAAGCAGAAGAGATCACGGATCTTCTCATCCTTCCGGGAAAGGGTCTCACAGGCAAGCAGCAGGGGAAAACGCTCTTTGGTGGTTCCCTTGACTACATCACGTCTCTTACAGATACTACTTCTCTTCGCGCTCGTGCGGACGCACTCTCCGAAGAAGGAAAGACACCGCTTCTTTTTGTGAAGGACGGTATGCTTCTCGGTCTCATCGCTGTCGCAGATGTTCTCCGGAAGGATTCGGCCAAGGCCGTGCAGGAGTTGCATGCGATGGGCATCGAGGTCGTCATGCTGACGGGGGACAATGAAAAGACGGCTCGTGCCATCGGAGAGGCAGCCGGCGTCGATACCATCCTATCGGGGGTCCTTCCGGAGGGGAAGGAAGCGGCTGTCATGAAGCTGGCAGAGCGCGGACATGTCCTCATGATCGGCGACGGCATCAATGACGCGCCTGCTCTCACACGTGCCGACGTCGGTATGGCGATCGGACACGGGACTGACGTCGCTATCGACTCCGCCGATGTGGTACTCATGAATTCGCGTCTGACGGACGCGACGGCAGCCATCCGCCTTTCAAGGAAGACACTGCGAAATATCCACGAGAATCTCTTCTGGGCTTTCGCCTACAATGCGCTTTTGATCCCCATGGCAGCGGGTCTGTATCCGGGGATCTCCCTAGAGCCCATGTGGGCGGCGGCAGCGATGTCGCTTTCCAGTCTCAGCGTATGCCTGAATGCACTCCGTCTCGGCCGTGTGTACATCCATGATGCATCTCATGACAAGCCTTTCAGGCATCGCGTGGGCGCCAAGGAAAAAGAAGTCACTCCCGTGAAGGAGGAAAGCCCCGGCTGCGCCATCATCCATGTCGAGGGCATGATGTGTGAGAACTGCGAAGTGCATGTGAAGAAAGCATTGGAGACTCTCCCCTCCGTTACCTGTCTGAAAGCCGATGCCAAGACAGGGAAGGCGACCATCCGCTACACACTGCTGCCCCAGGAAGCCGACCTCAGGAAGGTTCTGGAAGCAGCAGACTATACATATAGATCGATTCAATTTCCAAAGGAGGAAAACGAAATGAAAGAAACAGTCAAAATCGAAGGCATGATGTGCGGTCACTGCGAAAAGGCGGTGAAGGCAACACTGGAAGCACTGAGCGGCGTGGAAAAGGCAGAAGTCTCTCACGAGAAGGGCACGGCGATCCTGACACTTTCCAAAGAAATCCCCGACGCAGACATCCGGAAAGCGGTCGAAGATAAGGACTACACCTTCAAGGGGATCGAAAAATAACCCGGGACGTGTGCGGCAGAGTGTGCTCTCCTTTTGCCATAGTCAGGAGGCAGGCGTGAGCATAGCGTGGGGATCCTCATACCTGCCATTTCAGGGGGCTTCTCTCCGGTCGTATGAAAATGCAGCACTGCGAGCTGACGATGGCCGGATCAGAATTTCACTGACTGCTTACTTGTCATTGACGGCATGTCGATAGGTATGCTACAATACATACTATCGATATGCCGGAGTGGCGGAATGGCAGACGCACCAGACTCAAAATCTGGCGATGGCGACATCGTGCGGGTTCAAGTCCCGCCTCCGGCACCAAATGATCCGAACCTTTCTGGAAGAGGGGTTCGGATTTTTTGTTTGGAATAGGTGCAATGGTTAGCCCACGGGCGTACTGCCCATTGATGGTGAGTGAAAGCTCTGATCGAATGAGAAATTAGAAATGAGAAATGCGAAATGGTGGTGCGGCGCATAAGAATATAGAAGCGCCGCGGACTATAAAAAATGGCGATGCCCGAAAGTGGCATTTAGTCACCAGTCACCAGTCACTAGCTACTAGCTACTAGCTACTAATCCCTGCCAACCATTTTTCTGAAAGGATCTTATCATGGACATCTTATCCATTGGAGAAATATTGATCGACCTCACGCAGACCGGGGTGAATGCAAAGGGCGTGCCGCTCTATGCGGCAAATCCGGGCGGCGCGCCGGCCAATCTGTCTGTCGCGGCAGCGCGGCTCGGGGCGAGGACGGCCTTCATCGGCAAGGTTGGGGATGATGCCTTCGGGCGTTATCTGACGGACGTTCTCAAAAAGGATGGCGTCGACGTGTCTGCGCTTGCCGTCGATGCCATGCACCCGACGAGCCTTGCCGTCGTCTCTATCGATGCAAACGGGGAACGGAGCTTCACGTTTTACCGGAGATCCCATGCGGATACCATGCTTATGGAGGAGGAGATCCAGGATTTTCTCCTGAAACAGGCACACATGGTGCATTTCGGCTCGGTGTCTCTGACGGCGGAGCCGGCCCGCGGCAGTGTGCTCTCTGCCATCCGCCGCGCAAGATCCTATGGCGCTGTCATCACCTATGATCCGAACTACCGCGCCCGTCTCTGGGATGATCCGCGGGAGGCGATCATCGTGATGCGCCAGCCGCTGCCACTCGTGGATATTCTCAAGGTGTCCGAAGAAGAGCTTCCGCTCCTTTCCGGCTCGGAGGACTGGGAGGAAGGGAGCCGGCGCCTGATGGAGAAGGGCATTTCCCTCATCCTTGTGACGCTCGGAGAGGCAGGCTGCTTCTACCGGCTTGGGCATTTGACCGGCCGCGTCCACGGCTTCCCTGCGAAAGTCGTCGATACGAATGGTGCGGGAGACACGTTCTTCGGTGCGGCCCTTTCCAAGCTTTGCCGCGAAGAGCTCAGCCGTCTTTCGCAGGAGCGCTTGGAAGACATCCTTACCTTTGCAAACCGTGCGGCCAGCCTTTCGACGACCAGAGCCGGTGCGATCCCTGCGATGCCTCGACTGAGAGAATTGGAGTGACTGGGGACTAGTAGCTAGGGATTAGGAGTGACTGGGACTAGTGACTAGGGATTGGGGATTAGGAGTCTCGAGTGACTGCTGATGCTCTCGTATCGTCATTTCGAGCGAAGCGAGAAATCTTTGTCATTCGCGGTCAGGCAGTCGATGTTTGGAAAGCTCAAAACGGGAAACCTGTTCTCAAAGAAACCTTCGGGCATTGCCATTATTGATACTCCGCGGCGCTTCTGATTTTTATGCGCCGCACCATCCCTGTTGAACCCGTTGAACCTACTGAACCCGTTGAACCCCTTGAATCTTTTCCCCATATCATTTGACACGTATCTTTCCCCTTTCTATAATGAAAGACATGTATAACGAAAGACATGCGGCAGAATATCTGCCGACGATCTATGGAAACGCTGATTCAATCTGACAACGATTGAATCAGTGTTTTCCTACAAGGAGCTGATCATAATGGATATAAAGAAAACAGTCGAAGCCGAGGAGAGCTTTCTCATTTCTCTTCGCCGTCATTTCCATGAAAATCCGGAGCTGTCGCAGCAGGAATGGAAGACCATGGACTTCATCGAAGAAACACTCCATGGCTGGGGGATCTCTACGGTCCGTGTACCGCGAGGCGGTATCTTTGGCATGATCGACAGCGGGAAGGATGGCTGGACGGTCCTGATGCGAGCCGATATCGATGCGCTGCCGATCGAAGAGAACCCGAAGAATCTTGCATGCGAAAAGGCGTGCCTCTCGAAGAATCACGGCGTCTCTCATGCCTGTGGGCATGACGGACACATGGCGATGCTCCTCACTGCGGCGAAGATCCTTGCAGCACACAAGGACGAATGGGAAGGCAAGGTACTTCTCATGTTCGAAGAAGCAGAGGAAATGGGAGAGCGTGGTGTCGGTCATCTGCTGTCCTATCTGGGCGAGAAGAAGATCCATGTGGATGCCTGCTATGGCACGCACATGATGTACTGCCTGCCTGCGGGCAAGGTCGCGGTCATGTATGATGGTGTACTGGCAGGTGCCTTCTTCTACCGTGTAAAGATCCATGGCAAGAGCGGACATGGCTCCATGCCGAGTCTTGCCGTCAGTCCGATCGACTGTTTCAATACGTTCTACATGGCGCTTCAGTCTTACCGCATGCGGAAGGTCAGTCCGAGAAACTGCCTCACCTATTCCTTCGGTATGGTGCAGGCGGGTGACACGCCGAATGTCATCCCTGACGAGCTTACTTTCGCCGGCACAGCGCGCTGCTTTGTGAATGAAGACGGGCTTTCCTTCCGTGAGGATTTCTGGAAGCTGCTCAAGGACATCTGCGACAACTACGGCTGCACGGCAGAGATCATGGAAGACCAGTACTTCCCTGTCACGGCCAATAATAAAGAGTGTGTAGATCTTGCGCGGAAAGCCATCGCCGAGCGTGTGGGTGATGTCATGGAAGACACCGATCCATGGATGGCTTCGGAGACCTTTGCTATCACCGAGTCCACCTACCCGGGCATCTTCACCTTCACTGGCGTGAAAAATGAAGCGCTGGGCACCGGAGCGAACCACCATACGCCGGAATTTGATATTGATGAGAGCGGTCTCAAGGTGGGTGTCGAAGCGGCACTCGTCTATGTCCTTGCCATGCTTGAAGAGAAACCGGAGATCAAGTCCTTCCATAAGGAAGATCTGAAGCTCATGCTGGAGAGAGCGGAATAGATAAGGTTGTTGGGTTCAGGTTGACAGGTTTCAGGATCGGAGAACGCGCACGGAGAGCCCCTTTCCGGAGGAAAGGGGGGGACAATACGCATGTTACATGACAAAAGTTTGAAAGCAGGGATTAGGGATTAGTGGCTAGGGATTAGGAGCCTCGAGTGACTAGTCACGGGTGACTGAGAGACATCAGACTCTCTCGTATCGTCATTTCGAGCGTAGCGAGAAATCTTTCTAGGGAAACACTGATTAAATCGTTGTCAGCTTTTACTCTTGAATTTTTATACATGACGAGGAATAACCTGACGCGAATAGCGAGCTATTTAAGGAAGGCTATGACGAAGTCATGTATAAAAATTCTTGTGAAATCTGACTCTGTGATTTAATCAGCGTTTCCCGTGCAGTCCGATAAACGATGTATGTATGAAAGTAGAAATACCTAGCACCAAGGCGTAGGTTCCCTGCCAGTGCCTATGCGATGATACTTACCGTAGTGTGCCATAGAGATCTCTCGCCAACGCTTTTGATGACGACGGCGCGAAACGCTATCAAAAATCTGCGGTGCTTCGTTATGTTTGCGCCGAACCAATCCCTTTGAACCTCTTGAACCTATAGAACCCAGTCCCAAGTCACTTTCTTTGGAGCTCCCTATGACGAATACCATCAAACTTCTTTTCCTTGCGATCCTCACCGCGTTTGCCCTCTGGCGGACGCGAAGCCATGATGACGCCATGACACTGGTGACGGCGGGCATGGTGACACTCTGCTTCGTCCTTTCTGCGTGGCATGTGTGGAAAGATCGGAAATAAAAAAGAGCCTTCGGGCTCTTTTTTTATGGAGACAGGCGACTTCTCCCAGGCTCTCTCCTTCAAGAGATTTGGCTCTTTTTTGAGAACGCCAAAGAAGATACCTACGATATGAGCTGACCTTGAACCTGTAACCTTGAACCTTTATACTAAAGCCATAGAGACGAAATCAATTTGACCATTTCCCAAAGGAGATTTTCATGGCAGTCAGAAGAAAAAGAGCAGCAAAAAAGAGCAATGGACATCCATTTCTGGTCCTTCTCTTCTTTATCAGTCTCGTGGTTGGCTCGGCATATATGACAGACCGGATGACGAACGCACCGACGGCGGACAATGCGGATCAGGTGACGGCGATCCGTCATATTTTCAATGACAAGGAAATGCAGGGGCTCGTCCCGAAGGAAGACCAGGGGACGCCCGAGAGCGTGAAAGAAAAGATCAAGGATATCATCAATAAAACCGTCGTCGTCGAAGCCAAAGCGGACGATGAGGATACGCCGAAGGCCGCCGAAGTCACGAAAGCCGACGGGAAGACAGAGCGCATGAAAGAGGATGAGGAGAGAGAGACAGAGCCGACGAAGGAGGTCTTCAGCATCAGCCGTGTCGTTTCCAAGATCACAGGCAAAGAAGAGCCGAAGGCGGAAACACCGGCGAAAGAAACGGTCGTGGCTTCCGCTTCTTCGGAAAGAACAGAGAGCGCAGACTCTCGTGAGAGAAAATCTGCGCCGGCTCCATCCTCCGTAAAGAAGACGGAGTCCGCAAAAGCAGCACCTGCAAAGTCCGGCAAGAGTGAAGCCCGTGCGAATGGCAGCTCCGAAAAAGCATTGCCGGCCAAAGCGGCATCCATCTTGCCGCCGAAAGAAAACGCCGGCGGGCAAGTGACCGGCCGCCTTGCCATCGTTATCGATGATGCGGGGCGCGATCTGGACTCCCAGCATATCTATGAACAGATGGGCATCCCGCTCACGCTGGCCGTCATGCCGGATCAGATCCATACCAGAGATGCCGCACTCTCGTGGCGCGCGCACGGACTTCCCGTGATTCTCCATCAGCCCATGGAGTCCGTCTCTGGCATCGGCATGGAGCCGAAGGTCATCTTGACGTCCATGAGCGATGCGGCCATCCGGCAGATGCTGAGGGACTCGCTTTCGCAGCTGCCGGAAGCCATCGGCATCAATAACCATCAGGGATCGAAGGCTACCATCGACGCAAGGACCATGGATATCGTCATGAATGAGCTTCACCATCGCGGGCTCTTCTTCTTCGACAGCCACACAAACAGCACGACGGCTGCGGACAAGGCGGCGAAGACCTATGGTGTGCCCTATGTGAGAAATGACCTCTTCGTCGATAACTCGGCCTCCGTCTCCGACATTTGTGCGATGATCCAGGAGGGCGCCGATCGCGCGAAGAAAAAGGGGACGTATATCATCATCGGCCACTGCCGTCCGCACACCGCCGAAGCCTTCCGCCAGATGGTACCGAAGCTCAAGGCACAGGGGATCGAGTTCGTGTACCTGTCGTCGTTGAAAAAGTGACCAAGGATTAGGGACTAGGGACTAGGGATTAGGAGCCTCAACTGACTTGGGACTTGCATACTAGTTTGGGGCATCGCCCATATATTTGCGGCGAAGCCGCCACCTTCCCCATAGAACCCATTGCCCTCAAAAAATATTTTCCATACAAAGGAGCATACGCTATGTCAGATACACGAAATCTCGTCCTCATTTCCGGCGGCACGTCCGGCATCGGGCTGGCGGCGGCGAAGGTACTTTCTCGTGACGGCTATGAGCCGATCCTTCTCGGGCGAGACAAAGAGCGTGGCCGCGCCGCCCTAAGGGCAGTCTCCGGCTCTCATTTCATCCGCTGCGATGTGACGAAGACGGAGGAGTGTCATGCGGCCGCAGAGGCTGCTTCTCGTCTTGGGAAGATCCATGGACTGGTGCTGTCCGCTGGTATCTATGGAGAGCAGCTTCTGGAAAATACGACGGACGCAGACATCGAGGAGTTCTTCTCCGTGAATGTATTCGGTGCGATGAAGCTCGCCCGTGCGGTGATCCCCCAGATGCGCGGCGCAAAGGGGAGCATCGTGTCCGTGGCCTCAGATGCCGCACTTGAGGGCAATGTGCAGTGCAGCCT
This sequence comes from uncultured Dialister sp., assembly GCA_934193095.1. GTDB lineage: Bacteria > Bacillota > Negativicutes > Veillonellales > Dialisteraceae > Dialister. The sequence goes on from CAKPUX010000010.1 coordinate 36,943, forward strand.
TTACAGCGCGACCAAGGGGGCGCTCACTGCGTTCACACGTTCGCTGGCCTTAGAGCTTGCTGTCGATGAGATCCGTGCGAATGTCGTCTGCCCGGGGGATGTCGATACGCCGCTGCTTGAAAGGCAGCTGGCAGCCTACGGCGGCAGCCGAGAGGAAATGGCAGAGTGGTATCCACTGGGCCGCATTGCGAAAGCATCTGAGGTGGGCGAAGTGATCGCATTTCTGATCTCCGAGAGGTCTTCCTTCATGACAGGGGCGGTGATCCCTGTCGATGGCGGACTGACAGACTGGTGACTTGTGGCTAGTGACTAGTGACTGGGGACTAGGAGACATCAGACTACCATATCGTCATTTCGAGCGAAGCGAGAAATCTTTCTTGCAGACTGCTAAACGAAAAATGTGTGAAAGCAGAAATACGTATCACCAAGGCGTTGTTTCCGTACCGGTGTCTATGTGATGCTGACAGTAGTGCAAGAAAGACTCTCGGCTGCGCTTCCGATGATGACGGCGCGAAGCGCTATCAAAATTCTGCGGCGCTTCATTATTTTTGTGCCGCACCACCATTTCTCATTTCTCATTTCACATTTCTAATTTCTCATTCTAGCAAAGCTTTCATCCACAATCAAAGGACGCCCCGCCCAAGGGCTAACCCCGAACCTTCCTACTACCCACTCCCAGAGAAATACGTTATAATAAAGACAGCCTGATCCTTGTAAATTAAACCTGAAAATCCGGGAAGGCCGGAGAAGGAGGGACTTATGAGTGAAGAAATGGAAAAGACACCGGTTGTCCGTGCAGAGAATGCTCCTGTTGTGAAGGAATCGCAGCTGCCGGCAGAGAAGAAAGCCGCTGAAGTACCGGCTGTCGTCCGAGCGAAGGAAGAAGCCCATGTCGACTCTCCGGAAGCTGATGTAGAGATCCGTATCATTGATAACCGGGATGAAGAAGCCGAGAGTCTCATCCGCTGGGCGGCAGGACGCGCCGGCGTGATCGTGGCGGCTCCTGTCCTCGGGACGGTCGCTCTGGTCGCTAATGAAGTCTACATGATCGCGAAGGTCGCAAAGGTGTATGATGTCGAAGTGAACCAGACCGCGATCCTTTCCTTCATCGGTTCGCTTGGCGGGACGGTCATCGGCACGACGCTTGCGACACTGATCCCGATTTCCATCATGCAGATCCCGATCGGCGTCACCGTCACCTATGGCGTCGGCAAGGCCGCGCAGCGCTGGATCAAAGACGGCATGCCGGACGATACCCGCCCGTACCGCGCTGTTTTTGAAGAAGAAAAGGCGCTGGCAGCGTCTGAAGAAAAGGAACTCGAAGAAAATCCGAAGAAAGACGAACCGCTCGGAGATGAGAAGAGGGATTTCACCAAAGAACTGAAAAAGAATTGGGAGGACGTGTACCCGGAAAAGGCACATGCCAAGATGAATGAACTGGCCGATCAGCTTTCGGAATCCGTCACGGTGCTCGGCGATAAATTCCTCTCTGCCCTGAAAAAAGTCGGCGTGACCGATGAACAGATCGAGAAGGCGAAGTACACCGCGCTCGGTGCTTCGGAGATCGCACAGGAAACGGCAGAAAAGGCCGCCAAGGATCTGCAGGCTATCGCGCGCATCAAGTCGAGAGAATTCAAGAAGGATGCGGCGAAGAAGGCGGAGGACGTGAAAGCGCAGGCCAAGGACCAGATGGAAGTGCTCCAGCAGAAGCGGGAAGAGATGAAGCGCCAGTCCGAAGTCCAGTCCCAGCAGATGAAGCTCAAGTCCGAAAAACTGAAAGCGCAGGCACGCGTCCAGATGCAGGAAGCGAAGATCCAGGCGAACAAGCTGAAGATCCAGGCCGAAGAATTCAGAAAGCAGGCGGAAGAGCAGGCAGAAATGGCGAAAGCCTCTGCTCAGGAATTTTCTGAAAAAGTAAAAACGCAGGCGGCAGAATACAAAGAAGCCGCCCAGGCCAGGGCCGCAGAAGCGAAAGAAAGCCTCAAGCAGACCGCCAGCGAATACAAGGCCAAGATCGAAGAACGCGCAGCCAAGAAGCAGGCAGAAGCCAAGAAAGAAGGAAATCCCGGTGAAAATCCTGGAACAGCTGAAGAAACTGGTGGCACCGCTCAGGAAGCTTCTAAAAAAGACTGAGCCGGCGTCTTCGGTAGACGGACTTCATAAAGAGGAGATCGGCGGCGTCCTGCGCCGCGAGATCTCACCCTGGGCGCGCCGCCGCATCCATCACCGCCGCGCGAACCATCCGTGGGTGAGGGGACGGAGCGCGAGACTCTCATTCTTTGAATGAGGGGGTTGATGGGTTCAGGGTTGGGTTCAGGGTTAGCCCCTCGGGCATCGCCCCATATATACTCGCGGCGAAGCCGCCACCACAACCCCGAACCCTGAAGTTTGAAAGTAGGGATGAGTAGCTAGGGATTAGGGATTGGGGATTAGGAGTGACTGGTCACTGGGATTCTCTGGTATCGTCATCCCGAGCGCAGTCGATGGATCTTTCTTGCACTGCGGGAATCAGCGCGTATGCGCTGAGGGAAAACCATGTCCTGGTGCGCCTCACATGTGACGGTGAGCGTTCTGCAATAAAGATTTCTCGACTACGCTCGAAATGACGACGCGCGCGAAGCGCTATCAAAGCTCCGCGGCGCTTCATTATTTTTCGCGCCGCACCACCCCCGTTGAACCTTCTGAACCTTCTGAACCCTAAACCCTAAACCCTAAACCCTGAACCCTGAACCCTCAAACTTCCTCTTGACTTGCCTTTCCAATCAGCCTATAATAACAAAAGTTATGTAAAGGCAAGGATGAAGACGTTTCGCATGGACCTCATGCACAGAGAGCTTTCCGATGGTGGGAGGAGAGCGTTGGGACTGCGGATGGATCACTTCAGAGCTGCGGGGAAGAAAAGCCCCGACGGGACATCGTTAATTGTACCGAGTGGCCAAAAGGTCATGAGGGTGGTACCACGGGAAATCAATTCTCGCCCCTTATCGGGCGGGAATTTTTTATTTTGGTCATTTGTATGACCCCAGGAGGAAATTCGTCATGGACTACAGCAAGACCCTGCACTTACCGGAAACTGAATTCCCGATGCGCGGCAACCTTCCGAAAAAGGAACCGGGCTTCGTGGAATTCTGGCAGCAGAATCATTTGTATGAAAAGAGAATCGAAAAGAGAAAAAAGGAAGGCGCACCGACCTTCGTACTGCACGATGGCCCGCCTTATGCAAACGGCAAGATCCACATCGGTCATGCGCTGAATAAGACACTGAAGGATATCATCGTCAGATACCACCACATGGCTGGCAATGAAGCCATCTATGTACCGGGCTGGGATACCCATGGCCTGCCGATCGAATACGCCGTACTCAAGGACTCCGGCGAAGATCGCGCGAACATGACCCCGCTGGAACTGCGCAGGAAGTGTCTGGCTTACGCGAAGAAATGGATCGAGATCCAGAAGGAAGACTTCATCCGTATGGGCGTTGTCGGCGATTTCGCACATCGCTATGTCACCTTCGATCCGCATCTGGAAGCGAAGGAACTGGAAGTTTTCGGCGAAATGGCGAACAAGGGCTACATCTACAAGGGCAAGAAGGCCGTTTACTGGTGTACCCACTGCGAGACGGCACTGGCCGAAGCAGAGATCGAATACAAGGACAGAAAGTCTCCGTCCATCTATGTCAAATACCCGATGATCGACGTCCATGGCCTCCAGCCGGAAGGCGTAGATCCGAGCAAGGTCTTTGCCGTCATCTGGACCACCACCCCGTGGACCATCCCGGCTTCCTGCTACATCAGCGTGAATCCGAAATTCACCTATGTCTGGGTACACAACAAGGCTGCTGATGAATACTACCTCATGAATAAGGAGCTCGCTCCGGCATCTCTTTCCGACTGCAAAGTCGAAGACTATGAATTTGTCGGCCGTGAAATGCTGGGCTCTGAACTTGACCTTGCGAAATTCGAACACCCGCTGGCTCATTTCGCTCCGGAAACCTACGGCGACCGCACCATCTATGTCCTGGAAGGCAACCATGTCACGCTGGATGCCGGCACCGGCTGCGTTCATACCGCACCGGGACACGGCGTCGACGACTTCGAAGTCTACAAGACCTATGAAAATGCCGGCAAGCTCCACCAGCCGATCGTCTGCCCGGTCGATGAAAAAGGCCACATGACGGCAGAAGCCGGCGAATTCCTCGTCGGTAAGACCATCTGGGAAGCGGAAGGCCCGGTGATCTCTACCCTCGCGCATGAAGGCAGACTCCTCGGCAAGAAATCCCTGCACCATCAGTACGCGCACTGCTGGCGCTGCAAGCAGCCGGTCATCTACAGAGCGACCGATCAGTGGTTCGCTTCCATCAATGATTTCCGCGACAAGGCACTGAAAGCCGTCGATGACACCCGTTTCATCCCATCCTGGGGCCATGACCGTCTCTACAACATGATCCGCGATCGTCAGGACTGGTGTATCTCCCGCCAGCGCTCTTGGGGCGTTCCGATCCCGGCTTTCTACTGCGATGACTGCGGCAAGTGGATCATCACGCCGGAAACCATGAAGAAGGTCGAAGAGATCGTCGAAAAAGAGGGCACCGATGCATGGTGGGCGCATTCCGCAGAAGAACTTCTGCCGGAAGGATTCAAATGCCCGCACTGCGGCGGCACACATTTCCATAAAGAAAAAGACATCATGGACGTATGGTTCGACTCCGGCTCCACATGGAACGGCGTCCTCCGCTACCCGCATGAAGAATCCTGGAAGGATATGGCCTATCCGTGCGATCTCTATCTCGAAGGCTCTGACCAGCACCGCGGCTGGTTCCACTCCTCTCTTCTGACTTCTGTCGCTGTCAATGGCCATGCGCCATACAAGGCCGTCCTCACCCATGGCTTCACCATGGACGGCGAAGGCAGAAAGATGAGTAAGTCCGTCGGCAATGTCGTCGCTCCGCAGGATGTCATCAACAAATACGGCGCTGATGTTATGAGACTCTGGATCTCCTCTGTCGACTATCAGGGCGATGTCCGTCTGTCTGACAAGATCGTGAAGTCCATGAGCGACGTCTACAGAAAGATCAGAAATACATTCCGCTACCTGCTCGGCAATCTGTCCGACTTCGATCCGAAGACCGACTCCGTCGCTTACGCAGATATGGAAGAACTCGACCGCTGGGCACTGCTGCGCATGGAACAGGTCAAGGAGACTGTCCTCAAAGCCTATGATGACTATGAATTCCATGTCATGTACCACGCTGTCCACAACTTCTGCACGGTTGATCTCTCTGCGATCTATCTCGATATCCTGAAAGACCGCCTCTATACGGAAAAGGCTGACTCCAAGCTGAGAAGAAGCGCGCAAACCGCGATGTATGAGATCCTGACTACGCTGGTCCGCCTCGTCGCTCCGGTCCTCTGCTTCACCTCCGAAGAAGTATGGCAGGCTCTTCCCAATAAGGAAGAAAGAGAATGGTCTGTCCATATGTCCGATATGCCGAAGGTCAATGAAGCATACCTTGACAAAGAACTCGATGAAAAATGGAAGAAGCGCCTCGCTGTGAGAAGCGTTGCTATGAAGGCACTCGAAGAAGCCCGTCAGGCGAAGGTCATCGGCCATCCGCTTGATGCGGAAGTCACCGTTTATGCGGACGGCGAAGCCTATGACATCGTCAAAGCGATGGAAAAAGAACTCGCAGACTTCCTCCTCGTGTCCCAGACGCACATCGTTTCCGGTACAGCAGCGGCTCCGGAAAATGCTGCTTCGAATGAAGAAGGCACGGTGAAAGCATCTGTCGCTGTCTGCACGCTTGCCAAGTGCGAACGCTGCTGGAAACGCTCGGCGGATGTGGATGCCGATCCGAAGCACCCGGGCGTCTGCGCTCGCTGCGCACATGTCCTCACCGAAATGGGTGAATGATATTGGCAAAATAAAAAGCATGCTCCGAAAGGAGCATGTTTTTTGTGTGGTCAGCAGCAGGAATAGACACCGCTTCCTGCATCCGCCTCTTCCTTCTTCTCCGTCATAGGTAAAATACAGCGATTGACGGCGAAAAAAGGGGCTGTGAAGAAATGAATCCTCATTTCTTCACAGCTCCTTTTTACTTTGCTTTCATTTGGTTCAGGGTTCAGGGTTCAGGGTTCAAGGCTCTCGTGGCGGCTTCGCCGCCTTTTTTTAGAAGATGGTATTCTCGTATCGTAGCCTTCCCCTCTAGGGCAATGCTATTAAGTTAAGCGGCAGAACGTTCTTGGCTCCCCATCGGGGGAGCTCCCCGAAGGGGTGAGGGGGCTACGT
>CAKPUX010000011.1 GCA_934193095.1 uncultured Dialister sp.
AGATGCCGTCAAATAGAAGGAAGCGAGTGTGGGGGCGCAAATTCCCGCTTGACAAAAGTCACTTCATAACAGAAATGGTGATGCGGCGCATAAAAATCAGAAGCGCCGCGGAGTTTCGATAGCGCTTCGTGCGCAACGTCATTTCGACCGTAGCCGAGGGTCTTTATTGCAAAACGCTCATCGCCTGATGTGAGGCAGCACCAGGACATCGTTTTCCCTCGGTGCATACACGATGATTCTCGCAGTGCAGTAAAGATCCCTCGGCTGCGCTCGGGATGACGATGCCAGAGAATCCCAGTCATCAGCCACCAGTCACTCCTAATCCCCAATCCTTAGGGAAACGCTGATTAAATCGCAGAATCAGATTTCATACGGATTTTTATACATAGCTTCGTCATCATCTTCCTTAAATAGCTCGCTATTCGCGTCAGATGATTCCTCGCTCTGTATAAAAATCCAAGAATGAAATTTGACAACGATTGAATCAGTGTTTCCCTAGCTACTCACCCCTAGTCCCCAGTCACCAACAAACAAAAAAGAAGCCTTTCGGCTTCTTTCACTCTTCCCCTACGATCTGAACCTCGGTATGCAGGTCCACGCCATAGGCCTCTTTGACCTTCTGCTGTACCTGATGGATGAGAGAGAGCATATCTTCGCAGGAGGCACGGCCATTATTGATGAGGAAACCGGCGTGTTTCTCGCTGACCTGTGCATCGCCCACCGAAAATCCTTTGAGCCCCAGTTCTTCGAGCATCTGCCCGACAAAATGACCATCGGGACGCTTGAAGGTAGATCCGGCGCTTCGTTTTTCAAGAGGCTGCTTCGTGGCTCTTCTCTGATTGAGATCCTTCATCAGCGCTTCGATGTCCTTTTGATTGCCCGGCTTCAACGAAAGCGTGATATCGAGGATGACTTCCCCATTCTGCATGAAGGGGCTGTGGCGATACCCATAGCCCATATCCTTGATGGAGTGGACAATGATATCCCCCTTTGCATCACAGGTGGTGGCAGAAACGATGATCTTCGCCATTTCTCCGCCATACGCCCCTGCATTCATATAAGCAGCTCCGCCAATACTGCCGGGAATGCCGCTTGCAAATTCCATGCCGGAGAGACCATACTCCAATGCTTTCCTTGCAGCAGCTGCCGTAGGCACTCCGCTCGCGACCGTCAGGAGATTCTCCTTCCTTTCCATGCGGTGCAGACGACCGGTGAATACCACCGCCCCTCGGATGCCTTTGTCCCGGACGAGCAGGTTCGCCCCGCCGCCCAGTACAAAAAGCGGCACCGCATGCTTGTGTGCGAGCTTTGTGATGAGGCACACTTCTTCTGTCGTTTCCGGCATCAGAAAACAATCTGCCGGCCCACCAATGCCAAAGGTGGTATGACGCTTCATGGGTTCATTTGTCTTTATCTGATTCTCTCTTAAAATGCCGGAGAAAATGCTTGCATAGTCGTTATTCATATCCGATTCCTTACCCTTATAAAATCATATCTTATTTATTATAAGGATGCACATGGAGCGCGTCAATGGGAAAATAGGAACCTTGAGTGACTGGAGACGGGTGACTAGTGTCTAGGGATTAGGGATTAGACTAAAAGATCCAGAGACTGGGAGATATCAGACTCCCGTATCGTCATCCCGAGCGCAGCCGAGGGATCTTTCTTGGGAAACACTGATTAAATCGTTATCGGATTTCATTCTTGGATTTTTATACAGAGCGAGGAGACAGGGGGCGCGAATAGCGAGCTATTTAAGGAGGATGTCGACGACGCTATGTATAAAAATCCATATGAAACCTGATTCTGTGATTTAATCAGCGTTTCCCTTGCACTGCGGTCAGTATCACATAGGCATTGGCAGGGAAACGACGCCTTGGTACTACGTATTTCTGCTTTCACACATGCATCGTTTATCGGTCTGCAAGAAAGATTTCTCGCTTGCGCTCGAAATGACGATACGAGAAAAGGGTATCCCCAAAAGTTTGAAAGCAGGGATTAGGGATTAGGAGTCTCAAGTGACTAGTGGCTGGAATGCCAGCTCATGGCATCGCCATTATTTATACTCCGCGGCGCTTCTATATTTTTATGCGCCGCACCACCATTTCTCATTTCTCATTCAATCGAGGCTTTCAACCGCAATCAAGGGGCAGCACGCCCTATGGGCCTCCCCCCTCCCCCATCAAAAGGCGATGTGAAATAACGATCATCTCATTTTCGCGTTCCATCTGCCGCGGGGGACTTGCAGCTCTCATAGGAGTGACCGGGAAACCTTATCCCAGATGTCTTTCATACCATAGTCACCCTATCCGCCCCTGCGGGGCACCTTCCCCTAGAGGGGAAGGCTGCGATACGAGAATACCATCTTCTAAAAATAGGCGGCGAAGCCGCCACCTGAACCTTGAACCCTGAACCCTGAACCAAATGAAAGCAAAGTAAAAAGGAGCTATGAAGAAATGAGGATTCATTTCTTCACAGCCCCTTTTGTTCAGGTTATCAGATGAAATAAATTATTTGTTTTCGATCAGTTTCAGGTCGACAGCAATATTCTTTTCGACATTTTCACCCTTAGCGAGCTTCAGAGCAGCATCGACGCCGATCTCGCCCATCTTGTCTGGCTGCTGAGCGATGGTAGCTGCCATGGTGCCGTCTTTGACTGCTTTCACGCCGTCATCCGTGCCGTCGAAGCCGATGATGAAGATCTGCTTGTTGGCAGCTTTGGCAGCGGAGATAGCGCCGAGAGCCATTTCATCGTTCTGTGCGAAGATGGCTTTAACATCCGGGTTTGCCTGGAGGATATTTTCAGAAACGGTCAGGCCCTGGCTGCGATCGAAGTTTGCACTCTGCTTTGCGAGGACTTTCAGTTTCTTGTCAGCGATGTTATGGAAGCCCTGACCGCGTTCACGGGAAGCGGATGCGCCCGGGATACCTTCGAGTTCAGCGACCGGAGTGCCTTCGCCGAGTTTGGAAACGATGTATTCTGCTGCCATTTCGCCGCCCTTGATGTTGTTGGAAGCGATGTGTACAGCGACTTCGCCCTTGTCAGAAGCACGGTCGATGGTGATGACCGGGATCTTGGCTTTATTGGCTGCAAGGACAGAGTTGGATACTGCTGCGGAGTCTACCGGATTCACGATGAGGACGCTGATGTTGCCCTGGAGCAGGTCAGCGATATCATTGGACTGTTTTGCCGGATCATTCTGTGCATCGACGATCTTGACATTCACGCCAGCCTTTTCAGCAGCTGCTTTGACGCTGTTTGCCATGGTGACGAAGAATGGGTTGTTCTGCGTGGAGACAGAGAAGCCGATGGTGACTTTCTTCGCGCCGGAAGCAGCAGAAGAGTCGGCTTTCTTATCAGAGCCGCCACAACCAGCAGCAGAGATGAGTGCTGCGCCAATGAGAGCTGTTAATGCGATTTTCTTAAACAAAATGTTTTCCTCCTTAGTTCTTCTTGCGATCCATCAGGACGGCAAGCAAAATAACTACGCCTTTGACAACCTGCTGATAGAAGCTGGACACATTCAAAATGTTCAGGCCATTATTCAAGGTACCGATGATGAGAGCACCGATGAGCGTGCCAGAAATACGGCCTTTGCCGCCTGCGAGCGAGGTACCCCCGAGGACGACAGCTGCGATCGCATCCAGCTCATAGCCCATGCCGGCCGTCGGCTGCGCGCTGTTCAGGCGGGCAGTCAGGATAGCGCCGGCGATAGCACAAAGGCATCCAGTCAAAGCATACGCAAAAATCTTGATTCTGTCAATCTTAATCCCGGAAATATAGGAAACTTTTTCATTCCCGCCGACCGCATAGGTCTGACGGCCAAGCGGCGTCTTCTTCAGGATGAAGAAAAGGATCAGGAAGGCGATGAGCATCACGATGGCCGGGACCGGGACTTCCATGATGAAGCCCTGACCGAAGCCGGTGAAGAAAGGATCATCCGAAAGGCCGGAGATCGGATTGCCATTCGTATAGACGAGCGTCGCGCCGCGATAGATGGTCATCGTGGCGAGCGTCGCGATGAAAGGAGCGACCTTTCCGTAGGAAATGATGACACCATTCACCGCGCCGAGCAGGATACCGATGAAAGCGGAGAAAAGGATCGCAAGCTCCGGATTCGTCCCTTTGGCGATCATGCTCGCCATGAGCGCGGAAGACAGCGCGAGGATCGAGCCGACAGAGAGGTCGATGCCTCCCGTCAGGATGACGAAGGTCATACCGAAGGCGATGAGCGCATTGATGGAGATCTGACGAGCCAGATTTTTCAGGTTCGACGGATCGATGAAGCTGTCATTCAAGGCCGCGATAACGATAAAGAGGACAATGAGACCAATGAGCGGCCCCATTTCTCTCACAAGATTTTTAACTTTTTCGGAATTCATGCTTACTCTCCTCCGGTAGCCAATGTCATAATACGTGTCTGTGTCGCATCTTTATGATCGATGATGCCAGCCAGATGTCCTTCGTGGATGACCATGATACGGTCGCTCATGCCGATGACTTCCGGCAGTTCAGAAGAAACCATGATGATGGATACGCCTTGGGCGGTCAGTTCATTCATCAGGTCATAGATATCTTTTTTCGCACCGATATCAATACCGCGGGTCGGTTCATCCAGAATGAGCAGCTTCGGATGCATGCCCACCCACTTCGCGATGACGACCTTCTGCTGGTTGCCGCCGGAAAGCGCACTCGCCGGAAGCTCGATGGTCTGTGTTTTTACACCAAGCTTGTGCGATAACGTATCTGCGAAACCGAATTCTTCCTTGTCATTGATGACGCCGCTCTTGGCAAGGGCATTCACGCTGGGGAGTGCGATATTTTTCTTTATCGAGAAATCCAGAATGAGCCCTTCCGTCTTACGGTTCTCTGTAATGAAGCCGAAGCCGAGCTTGATGGCATCCAGCGGCTTTTTGATCTTGATCTCCTTGCCAGAGAGGTAAAGCTTGCCTTCCTTGTGCGGATCCACACCGAAGATCGCTCTCATGATTTCCGTGCGGCCAGCACCCATGAGGCCGGCCACGCCCAGGATCTCCCCTTTTCTGACAGAGAAGGAAATATGCTCGAAAACGCCAGGCTGCGAGAAATCTTCGACCTTGAATACTTCATCGCCGGGTACATTCGTGCGTGCCGGATAGTACTCGCTCATCACGCGGCCGACCATGTCGCCGACGATCTGGTCCATATTCGTTTCTTCTGTCGGGCGGCTGCTGATGGTCTGCCCGTCACGCATAACCGTGATGGTATCGCAATTATTGAAAACCTCTTCCATGCGATGAGAAATATAGATGATGGAGACGCCCTTCGCCTTCAGCTTTCTCATGACTTCGAAAAGACTGTCAGTCTCACGCTCCGTCAAAGCGGCCGTCGGTTCATCCATGATGACCGTCTTCGCATCAAGCATCAGATTTCGTGTGATTTCTGTCATCTGCTGCTGTCCGACAGAGCATTCCCCTGCGATTTCATCGAGCGGCAGCGTGATGCCCATTTCCTGACACTTTTCTTCTGCCATCTGCCGCATCTTTTTGAAATCAATGAAGCCAAAAGCCGTTTTCGGCTGATTCATCAGGAAAAGATTCTCCAGAATAGAGAGATTCGGCCAGATATTCAGCTCCTGATGAATGAAAGCGATCCCGTGCTCTTCCGCATCTTTATTATTGCGGAACGTCACTTCCTTGCCATCCACCAGAATGGTGCCCGCATCCGCTTTATGGATGCCCGTCAAAATATTCATTAATGTGGATTTGCCTGCGCCATTCTCCCCCATCAGTGCGTGGACTTCGCCAGGTCGGATGTGGAGATTCACCCCGCCTAAGACCTTATTCGTCCCGAAGGCTTTGCAAATCCCGATCATATTGATATCCATGTACTACCCCTCTTAGAAGATGACGCCGGACTCGAGAATGATATTCGAATACGGAGTGATTTCGCCCGTGCGGATGACAGCTTTGCAGTCCTTTTCCCACGCTTTCAGCTCTTCATGGCTAGCCAGCATGACCCATTCCACAGAGTCTTCCGGGAAGACTTCGTGAAGCGCTTTCCACTGCTCCGGATTTTCCGTTTCCGTCTCCGGTGCGATATAGACCTTCTGGATCTCCATGTACTTCGCCATTTCCTTCACGACTTCGATGAATTTCGGTTCGCCCAGGCGGAGTGCGAGGTCGATCTTCGGCGTACCGGATGGCACCGGAAGACCGCAGTCTCCGACACAGATCTTATCTGTATGACCGAGGTCTGCTAAAACCTTGGCAATGTTGCTGTTCAAAATTCCTACTTTCTGCATGAGAGCATCTCCTCCACTTCTTTGCGCCATGGCATCCCGCCCTGAGCGCCGATTTTTCCGACAGACAATGCCGCCGCCGCATTGGCAAAACGGATGGCTTCTTGGATGGCCAGCCCTTCACAGCGCGCCGCCGCAAAAGCCCCATTGAAGGTATCGCCTGCCCCCGTCGTATCGACGACCGGCACTGTGAAGCCGGCGACCTTGACGACCTTGCCCGCTTCGCCATAGACCACGCCGTCTTTCCCGACAGTCATGATGACCTTGCCAGCTTCGGAAATCAGGATCTCATCCCGATCCATCCCGTCAAACATCAGCGCCGCTTCATGCTCATTCGGCGTGACATAGGTCACTTTCCTGACCCAGTCCTTCGGGATATCCATGTACGGCGCCGGATTCAGCATCACGGGAACGCCCGCTTCAAAGCAGCGGTCAATGATATAGCCGATCGTATCCATCGGGATCTCATGCTGCAGCATGACGAGCGCCGAGGAAGAAATCACGTCCCAGTCCTTATCGATCATCTCACGGCTGACCTTGTCATTCGCCCCTTTGATGACGATGATACTGTTATCCCCTTCCGCCAGCGTGATATGTGCCGTGCCTGTCGTGATGCCGGAGAGCGTCTCCACATAGTCTGTCTTCACGCCGCTTCCTTCCAGCGCCTCTTTCATAAGCGTCCCGTAGGCATCATCGCCCACGCAGCCGATCATGTACACGGTAGCCCCCAGGCGCGATGCCGCGACGGCCTGATTTGCCCCCTTGCCGCCAGGAGAAACGATCAGGCGGCTGCCCATCACAGTCTCACCCGCCTGCGGCCTTCTGTCCGCCTCGACAGTGATATCCATATTACAGCTGCCTATTACAGAAATATGACCCATAAGCTTCCATCTTCCTTTACTCTTGCAACCACTCTATCGAAATCGGGTATTCAATGAAAAAGTATGCACATAACACTTTTCTCTTTTTACATAACCGTATTATTCTAGCATAAAGCCTTTAAAGAAAAAAGAGAGGGAAAAAAATTTTACAATATGTAAGAGTTCCCAAAATGCTGCCTGATAGCATTACCCTAGAGGGGAAGGCTGCGATACGAGAATACCATCTTCAAAAAAAGGCGGCGAAGCCGCCACCTGAACCTTGAACCTTGAACCAAATGAAAGCAAAGTAAAAAGGGGCTGTGAAGAAATGAAGATTCATTTCTTCACAGCCCCTTTTCCTATGTTTTAAACGATCGGTTCTCCGTGATACAGTTCTCCATCGATATCCGGTTTCACACCATAGCCGATGGCCCATTCACATTTATACTTGAGAGCCTGCGCATGAATGTTCTTCACGCGGTCAATGGTCTTGATGACTTTCGCTGGGACACCGACGACGAGGGAATTCGGCGGGATGACCTGATTTTCCAGAACAAGCGCGCCGGCAGCGATGATGGAGCCGCGGCCGATCTTGGCACCTGTCAAAACAGTCGCATGCATGCCGATGAGGACATGATCCTCAATGGTACAGGCATGGATGCAGGCGCAGTGCCCGATAGTGACATAATCGCCAATGATGCAGGGATCGTCATCCGCCACATGCAGGCAGACCAGATCCTGTACATTCGTACATTCACCGATGGAGATGTAATTCACATCGCCTCTCGCCACGACGCCTGGCCATACACTCGCATACTTTCCGATCCGGACATCGCCGGAAAGGAATACCTGTGGAGCCACAAACGCATTCGGATCGATCTGCGGGATTTTTCCGTTAAATTCTTCATTGGAAAGAGTATACATATGAAAGACCTCCCATCCTATACATATAGATTATTTCCTATCTGTATTATACTACGAAAGGCAAGCGTATGGAGATTAAATTTTTCTAAAAAGAAAAAATTTCGGGGTTAGCCATCTAGGCGTGTCGTCCCATTGACTGCCAGCGAAAGAGGTGAGCGGGTTCTATGGGGTGAGCGGGTTCGGAAGGTTCTATGGGTTCAACGGGTTCAGCAGGGGCGGTGCGGCGCATAAAAATATGGAAGCGCCGCGGAGTTTTGATAGCGCTTCGCGCGCATCGTCATTTCGAGCGTAGCCGAGAAATCTTTATTGCAGAACGTTCATCGCCTGATATGAGGCAGCACCAGGACATCGTTTTCCCTCAGCGCATACACGCTGATTCGAGAGTGCAAGAAAGATCCCTCGGCTGCGCTCGGGATGACGATACGGGAAGGCGGCAGTCTAACATCTGACAGTCTGACGTCTCCTAGTCTCCTAGTCTCCCAGTCCCTAATCCCTAGCTACTCATCCCAAGCTACCAGTCACTAGTCACTAGCCATTAATCCCTAGTCACTAGTCCCCAGTCCCTGGCCTCCCAAAAACTTCGCGATGGTTTTCACGACGAGGTTAGGATCGAGCGGCTTGGAGAGATGCTCATTCATCCCCGCTTCCTGGGTGCGGATCTTATCTTCTGTGAAAGCATTCGCTGTCATGGCGATGATGGGGATCTCCTTCGCATCCTTTCTGGGAAAACTTCGGATTTCTTTGGCGGCCTCGCAGCCATCCATGACCGGCATCATGACGTCCATCAGGATCACGTCGAAAGTGCCTTCTGGCGCACTGGCAAAGGTTTCGACAGCCTCTTTCCCGTTCCATGCTTTCGTGACGACAGCGCCCTTCTCGGTCACGATGAAGTCCGAGATTTCCATATTGAGCTCATTGTCTTCGACGAGAAGAATGTGAACTCCCTCGAGCGATGCCTTGGCTTCTTCTACGGTTTTCTCCGCTTTGTCGGCCTCCTTGTCGATCAGGAAGGGGAGCTTCACCGTGAACGTCGTCCCTTCGCCCTTTTGACTGGTAAAGGAAATGCTGCCGCCCATGGTTTCCGCCAGTTTCTTTGCGATCGGCATGCCAAGTCCTGTACCGGTGTAGGCTGTCTTGACACTTTCGTCTTCGCGAGTGAAGGGTTCAAAGATCCGTTTCTGGTACTCCTCGCTCATACCGATCCCGGTATCCTCACAGGTGAACGTATAGAAAGCGCGGCCCTCTTCGCCCTCGTCTTCCCGGAGACTGATGATGATTTTCCCATGATCCTTATTGTACTTTACAGCATTCCCCATGATATTCATCATGAGGCGCTTCAGGTGGCCAGGGCTGCCGATGACATCCCAGTGTGTCACCGCAAGATCGCCCCTGATGATTTCGATATCTCTTTCCTGCGCCAGCTTTTCGATGACGGTAAGGACTTCCTTAGAAACTTCCCACAGACTGAAAGGCTTCTCCTCGAGTACGACTTCACCGGACTCCAGTTTTCCCATATCGAGCACTTCATTGATGAGTTCTAAGAGCAGGTTGGACGCCTTGCTGATTTTCTCATGACATTCGTCCCGCTTTTTCAGATCATCGCGATAGCGCTTTGATACCGCCAGCATGCCAATGATGCCATTGATCGGTGTACGGATATCATGGCTCATGCGCTGGAGAAATTCTGTCTTCGCGACATTGGCAGCATCTGCGCGGCGCGCCTCTTCCAGAAGGCTCTTGCGATATGCCTCTTCCTTTTCCTTCTCCTCTTTCTGGCGCAGCATCTGTGACCGGTAGTGATACATAAAGAAGCCTGACAAAGTAAGGAGATACAGAACGAAAGCAATCCCCAGATTCTGCGGGAGTGCGGCAAATACTTTTGTATCCGGCAAGTATACATAGATATAGTGGTCGCGCTGGCGAAGCATGATGCCATAGGCTTCTTCTTCACTGATATTCACAAGTTGCCGACTGCCCGCGCTTTTTTTCAAGGCCTGCACCACGGGGAGATGCTTCGTCTCTTCTCCGATGAGACTTTTATCATTCGAAGCAATGACCTGTCCGTCATCCGCGACAAGGATGGTGCCCTCCGTCAGGGGATTGTACCCGGCCAGCAGACTTTGGATCATGAGCGTGTAAGTTCTGGCATACTCGGCGGGTGTGTAGTGATACGCGACGATGATACCCGGCTTGTCCAAACGTCCTGAGGCAGCCATATCGACATAGGCCCCATCGGGGAGGCGAAGACGCTGCGAATAGATTTTCTCCGGATAACGGGCGCAATCTTTCACGACATCTCTGGAGAGGATGCCTGCGAGCGCCTCTTCCGCAAAAGGCACTTTTGTAACAGACTCCTCTGTCGCTCCTTTTTCGTCAAGGAGCAGGATACCTGAAAGCCATAGCCCACGGATATTCTGCTGCAGCAATGCCTCCTCCGTACTGCGTCCTGTCTCTTTCTCCGCCTTGAGGCTTGTCCCTACCTGACGCACGCTTTCGATGAGCCGCAAAAGCGACTGGGACTCCAATGCTTCATTGTAGTGTGTGACACTTGAGCTCTGTACCTTCACATATTCTGCTGTTTCATAGAGGCGCGCTTCCGCCTCCTTCTTCTCTTGATCGAGGAAATAGAGCGAAACACCGAGCATGACCAGCAGCCCGCCAAGAATCCCGACCGACCAGAAACGGATTCCTTTTTGGATGGACGCTTTATCAGTAAGCAAGCTTTTCCACCTCCAAGTACTGTTTCGGGTTTTCCAGATACTTACCGATGATCTTCTCCGAGGTCCCATCCTTCCGCATCTCGCGCAGAGTCTTATCAAGCTCCTGGCAAAGACCGCGACGGTCCTCCTTGTCGAAAGCTACGCCGATCCCGACCGTCATGAGCGGCTCAGGAAGGATGCGATACTCCATATCATAGTCCTTCATATACTGTAGGATGGAAGTCTCATGCGCTCCGATAGCATCCGCATAGCCTTTGCCGAGAAGTGTAAAAATCAGTGCGCGATCCCCCATGCTGAGAAGATTCTCCAACTTAGGAATGCGAGGATCATTTCCTCGAAGGAAAATGCCTTCCGGCTTCGTGGTCGACTGCACCGCCAGTGTTTTTCCGGCAAGATCCTGCAAATGGTAAATGTCACTCTCGGGATTCACTGCGACCACCTGACGGCTCACCATGTACGAACCCGCCCACTGGTAGTCATCCAGACGTCCTTCCATGGAAAAGCATCCCATGACGCAGTCCAGCTCACCACTTTTCAAAAGATCCTTCTTTTTCTCCCAGTCGATGTTATGTACTTCGACGCGATACCCCATGCGGTCGAAAGCCTCTGTCGCCAGATCCACATCGATCCCCGTCGGCACACCGTCTTCATCAAAATAATTGAACGGCGGATAACGGTCACTTCCCAGCTTGATCACCGGACGCTCGTCCTTCTGCGGCGCCCCATGGGGCATACCGCAACCTGTAAGAAAAAGACCAGTGAGGCAGACCCCAAGGACGATACCCATGATGCCCTTACAATGCATGCCAATCTCCTTTGCAGAATGATAAACATTTTTATAATTGTAGCAAATCGGCCCCAAAAAGCGCAATAAACAGGCAGAAGAAATGAAATTTCCAAGAGCGTCATCGCGGATACCGATGAAGCGATACCCGAATCCACCCATCGAGACAAGAAGTGATGCACACGCAAAAACGGTTTCCCTATTAGCTCATCGGGCGAGTTGCCCTTTGATTTCATTTGAAAGCTTCGCTTAAATGAGAAATTAGAAATGGTGGTGCGGCGCATAAAAACATAGAAGCGCCGCGGAGTATAAATAGGGCGATGCTCGAAAGTGGCATTTGAGTCACCAGTCACCAGTCACTAGTCACTCCTAATCCCCAATCCCTAATCCCTAGCCACTCATCCCTGCTTTCAAACTTCTATTTTCCCAGCTCTCCTTTCCGGACACGCCCGAGGTAGACCTTGACCCCCAGAGAGAGCTGGATCAGACCGGCGATGGCGTAGACTTCCCAGATGCCTGCCATCATAGAAATCGCAGAAGAGACGAGCGGCCCCACCATATTGCCAAACTGCTGCGCCGTATTGAAAAGACCAAAGACGCGGCCGCGGAAATCATCCGGCGTGTACATGACCATCGCTGCATTGAGCGAAGGATTTACACCGATCACAAAGCACCCGACAAGGAACTGACAAAGGCCGAAGCCCACGACGGTATCCGGTACGGACTGCGCCATCGTGAAGCAGCCCGCAGAAAGCAGCGTGAGGCAGATGGCGAAGTAATATCCCTTACGCTGGCCGAATTTCCCCCATAGCGTCGTCGTGAGCGCTCCTGCAATGCCGCCGCTGCTCATGATGAAGCCGGAAATGAGTTCCACATTTCCCATGCCATCCAAAAGCTCAGAAACGTAAAGCGCCGTCACCGGCTGAATCATGAGGATCGTCGTCTGCAGACCGAAAGCGATGAAGAGAATTTCCCGAAGGTGTCCGTTATGGAAGGCATACGAGAGGTCTTCGCCGATGGTGGTATCCTTCGATTCCACCTTTTTCACCGTTCCCATCTTCGGCTCTCTGACATAAAGGATGACGAGCACGGCGACAAACCAGAGGAACGCCGCAGAAATAAAGAAGGTATTCCGTATACCGATGAGATGTGCCAGCGTGCCGCCCACAAGAGGTCCTGCGATGCCGCCCACGATGAGTGCTGTCTGCCCCATTCCGAGCGTGGCTCCCAGATTCTTCGGGTCCGCACTGACGGAGATGATCGCCATCGACGCTGCGACGAAACCATTCGAGAATCCCATAAAGGCACGAGCCGCTGTCATCTGCCAGGCATTCTGGGACAGCCCGCAGAAGAGATAGGAAAAACCGAGAAGCACCCCCGCACGGATCGCCATCTGCTTCTTCCCCCGCGTATCCGCCAACTTCCCCCAGACAGGCCCCATGATGCCCGCCACCAGAAAGCAGCTTGAGAATACGATGCCCGTCCAAAGTGCGATACGCTCTTCCGGTACCCCGATCTCCAAAAGATAGAGAGGCAGGAAAGGAATGACCATCGTGTAGCCGATAGATACAAGGAACATGCTTGCGATAAGGATCAGGATATTCTGTCTGTACTTCGTGGATCGTCAGCTCCTTTCAGAAAATAGGGTTAAGGGTTAGCCCCTCGGGCGTGCCGCCCTTTGATTGCGTGCGAAAGAGGGGGAGCGGGTTCAACAGGTTCAGAGGGTTCAATGGGGGTAGTGCGGCGCATAAAAATATGGAAGCGCCGCGGAGTATAGATGGTGGCGATGCCCAAAGGTGGCATTTCAGTCACTAGTCACAAGTCACTAGTCACTCGAGGCACCTAATCCCTAGCCACTAATCCCTAGCTACTCATCTCTACTTTCAAGCCTCCGTGTTCAGGGGGAAGGCATTCAAGTCACTTATCCCCCAGCCACTTTAGCGCATCATCGAGCATATTGGTCGTGACGAAGTGCCCGAGGCGTGGATAGGTGATGCGCGTCACATCGCCGCCAGCTGCCTGCAAAGATTCAAAGAAATGCGCCTGCGCGCGCGGGTCGACGGATATGTCATTTTCCCCATTCGTCAAAAAGATGGGAATCGATTTCATTTCTTTGATATGAGACATCGGCTGCTCATGTTGCAGCATTTCATAGAGAGGCCAGTTTCTGCCAGCGTCGATCCCGAAACGCGCCTGCATGAAGAGATGTGAGAGAAGCCAGTCCCCCGAACCATTGAAGGAAATCACCGATTTCACCAGATGCGGATAGCGGGCTGCGATCCCGAGAACGGACATGCCGCCCATCGAGTGTCCTGCAATGACGGGTGTACCATAGCCCTTGTCCCGCACAAAGGTATAGAGCGTCTCATATTCTCTCACATTCTGCCAGATCGTTTCCCAGAAAATGTTGTAATCCTCGACCTGATAATAGTCTGTCAGCGCATCGCGCTCCCCATGATGAATGGCATCCGGGACGAAGACGGTATAGCCATGAAGCGCAAAGACAGCCGCTTTCGTGGTCTGGTATTCTCCGCGGCTGCTCCAGCCATGGTACAGGAGGAGAGCCTTTCCCTCGTCTCGGATCGGATGCACGATGCGGACGGGAATATCCCCCACGTAACTTTTCTCGATATGGAGCTGCAGCATATTTGCCCTCCTTTGGTATGTAATAAGGTGCAACGGGTTCAACGGGTTCTACGGGGAAGGTGCGGCGCATAAAAACAGGGAAGCGCCGCAGAGTATAAGAGTATAAATAATGGCGATGCCCAAAGGTGGTATTTAGTCACCAGTCACTAGTCACTCCTAATCCCCAATCCCTAATCCCTAGCTACTCATCCCTGCTTTCAGACTTTAGCTCCGGATGCAGACGATCCGTCCACTTCCAGCGATTGTGCAGCCAGAACCATTCCTCCGGATACTGGCGAATCCACGCTTCCAGGCGCTCATTGATCTTATCCGTGATATTCTGGATAGCTTCCTTCTTGGAGAGCCCTTCCTCCGGCGTGATCGGATCACCGATGATGATTTCAAAGCGGAAAGGCTCCGTCTGGTGGATCAGCGCTGTCATGACCGGCAGTTTGCAGAGCATGGAAAAATGCGCCGGCCCTGTCGCAGTCAGTGTTTTCTCCCCGAAGAAATCAGACAGGATCCCCGTGTCCCCGGGGTCCTGATCGCACAGAAGTCCCACGAAGTATCCTTCCTTCAGCCGGCGGAGCATATCACGGACACCGGTCTTGTACTCGACGGTCTGTCCCGGCATCGAGCGATATTCGCAGAGGAAACGGTCGAATTCCTCATTGTTCTGCTTCATCGCGACAGAAAGCAGCGGATAACCGTAGAGCGCAAGCGCCGCCCCTTCGACTTCCCAGTTGCCGCAGTGCGTCGCCGCCAGGATGCAGCCTTTCCCTTCCGCCTTGATCGCATCCAGCTTTTCCTTCCCTCGAATGGTCACGTACTCGGAGATATTCTCCTTCGTAAGCAGCGGAAAACGGAACATCGAGACGCCCAGCGGTCCGAAACGGACAGCCGATGCCTTCGCGATGCGCTCAGCTTCCTTCTCGTCCTTGGCAAGACCGGTGCGGAGAAGATTCGCGACTGCAAGCCGCTTTCTTCTTGCGGGTACCAGCAGCCAGAAAAATTTTCCCAGCGCATCCCCCGCTTTCACGGCATTTTCTTCTGAAAGCCCGCAGCAGAAAGCGCCGAGCGTCTTGAGTAATCTATAGGTACCTTTCATAGGGATACCCCTTTCTGAAAAATAGAGAATAAGGTTGATGTGTTCAGGTTGGCAGGTTCAGGGATTTGGTGCAGCGCATTATATAATTAAGGAAACACTGATTAAAGGCGCCGCGGAATTTTAGATATGGATATTCACAAAAGATGGAGAACCCGTTAAGCCTTTTGAACCCACAGAACCTATGCATAAATGGTTAAACAGCCAAGTTGCATGTATTGCTTTCAAACTAACCCAAGTCCTGCTCCCAATTCTTACTATTTTACCATAGATTTGAACAAAATGTTTTTATCGTTGAAAATCAAGAGAGAAACAACAATACAGCGGCGCTTTATATTTTTATGCAACGCTCCAGCACTTCTCACTTTTTCAAAAGCACACAAAAAGACCGGCAAGCCGGTCTTTTTGTATTCGCGAAAAGCATCCAATTACTTGGAGTACAATTCGACGATGTTGGTTTCGTTGACTTCGTCCTTGTATGGGAGTTCGTCTCTCTGCGGGAAACGAACCAAGGTAGCGGTCCAGTTGTCGAAAGATTTTTCGATGTATGGAAGATCGAAAGTCTTAGCTTCCTGGAAGGACTGTTTGAACATTTCGTTGGATCTGTAAGCTTCACGCAGGGAAACGACCTGGCCAGCGCGCAGCGGGTAGGACGGAATGTCTACTCTCTTGCCATCGACATTGATGAGGCCATGGGTAACCATCTGACGAGCCTGACGGATGGAACGTGCAAAGCCAGCACGATATACGACGTTATCGAGTCTGGTTTCCAGCAGGAACAGCAGGTTTTCGCCTACGACGCCGGACATTCTCTTTGCTTTATCATAATAGCGGTAGAACTGCTTTTCAAGCAGGTTGTACATTGCTTTTACTTTCTGTTTTTCTGCGAGCTGGATGCCGTATTCAGACATTTTCTTCTGACGAGCTTCCGCTGGCTGCCGTTTTAACGCTTTCGGATGGCCGTAAACATTTACGCCGAAACGTCTGCTGGTCTTAAAACGGAGATTTCTGTTTGTTGCCATTGTGTGAGTCACCTCTCTGTAAAATATCGCTATCCGAATTGAATAGCTTATTTATTATAAAGGGTAATTCGGGCCGTGTCAAATAGAAAATGGTGAATAGGTTCAGATTTTAGGGGTAGTCCATGGGGCGGCTCCGTCCACTGATTATGAATGAAAGCTTTGCACGAATAAGGAATTAGGAATGAAGGCGGCGGCTTCGCCGCGAGTATATATGGGGCGATACGAGAATACCGCTTTCCCAGTATAACCTTCCCCTCTAGGGGAAGGTGGCGAGCAGAGCGAGCCGGATAGGGTGCTCGCGGTATGAAAGCCCAAGAGAACGCTCATCTCACATTCGCTTTCATTCCTTCACGTAGAAGGCTGCCCCTTCGGGGCAGATCTATTCTCCGCCTTCGGCGCGCCCCTTCTTCAAGGGGCTACACAACGGTCATGTAAAAACGCTGACCCTTCGCAAGGTCTCCTCCCCCATATCGTCATTTCGAGCGCAACGAGGGATCTTTCTTGCACTGCGGTCAGTATCACATAAGCACTGATATGGAAACGACGCCTTGGTGCTACGTATTTCTGCGTTCACACATACATCGTTTCCCGGTCTGCAAGAAAGATTTCTCGCTTCGCTCGAAATGACGATACGGGAGTCTGGTGTCTTCTAGTCTTCTAGTCTTCTAGTCTTCTAATCGCTTAGTCACCAGTCAGTCCTTCTTCCCCACGATCTTATGCAGCAGAGAGACCACCGTCAGCACCGCAGTGAGCCCGATGATCGTCATCGACCAAGCGACGCCGACCTGCAGATAGCCTTTCAAGGAAAACTCCCATGGGAAGTACATGACAGTCAGAATCGCCGTCGCGATGCATCCGATCGCAAGGAGCGTACTGTGCGCGCGATAGGTGAAAAGATAGATGATGCCGGCCATATAGCCCCAGAAGCCGCCACCGATCATCAGATTGTGATAATAAAAAACGAGCGACAGTGCCGAGCACATGATCGCATATTTCATACCTTTCATGCATACACTCCTTGAAAAAAATGACTTAAGGGAACACAAATAAAAGTTCAGGGTTAGCTCGTGGGGCGGGGCGCCCCTTGATTACGTTTGAAAGCCTCGATTGAATAAGAAATTAGAAATGAGAAATGCGAAATGGTGATGCGGCGCATAAAATGATGGAAGCGCCGCGGAGATTTGAAACTAGCGGTTTTCTCGTATCGCAAACCTAATCCCTAGCTACCAGTCACCAGTCACCAGCCGCCAATCACTAGTCACTTCTCCCCCACAATTTTCAAAAAATCCTTATCCCCTCTCAGCCACTCGAAATGGTCCTGCCGCATGGCCTCGGGGCGGACATGCTCGCGGTCAAGCGCCATCGCCTTCTCAAGGTAAGAGAGTGCATTCGCCTTATCCCTTTTATCCGCATAGTTCGTCGCGATCCCATAGAGAGACCATGTATTCTTCGGATCGGCTGCGAGCACTTTTTGGAAGTAGGAAATCGATTCGTCATAGTGCTTGGCAAGTTTCTGCGCCATCGCCATATCATAAAAAGCCTGCGTGTAATCAGGGTTAATTTTGAGCGCCTTCAAGATCTGCCCGATCCCCTGCTCCGGCGAGACATCGAGTGCCAGAATGAGCCCCTTCAGAGAAAGGGCTTTGTAATTCTCCCGATCGATTTCCAGAGCCTTATCACAAGTGAGAAGTGCCTCCCGATTCTGCCCTTTGGCGTAGAGAGTAGACGCCTCTTGGAAAACCTTTTCTGAGGCCGGCGCGATCTCATGGATCGCCTTCACGGACGCAGACTGCGAGGAAGCGGCGGGCGCCGAGGAAGCCGCAGGTTTCGTCTCTGCGCCGCAGCCAGAAAGGCCCACGGCCAGAAGCGAAGCGAGGAAGAGCGCGTAAATTTTCATGATGATTCCCCTTTCTGATGGGATTTCTGCTCGTGACATTGTATAATCATTATAGCAGAAGGGCATAGGGATGAGTAGCTTCGAGTGACCGATGACTGTTGACTGGTGACTTGAATGCTACCTTCGGGCATCGCCTCCTATGTATCCGCGGCGAAGCCGCCACCTTCATTTTAGGGAAACACTGAACCCATTATTTTCAAGGAGGTTTTCTTATGAATCCATACGCATTTATCACCGGTGCCACGAGCGGCATCGGCCTTGCCACTGCCAAAGCGCTGGCTGCCTCTCACTACGATCTGGTACTCGCAGCCAGAAATACAGAAAAACTCGCGAGCGTGAAAGCGGACATCGAGAAAGAAAGCGGCATGAAGGTCACGACTTACGCACTGGATGTACAGGACCGCGAGGCCATCAAGGAAGTCACCACCCAAGTACTCGATACCTTCGGTGCGCCGGATGTGCTCGTGAATGACGCAGGTCTCGCTAGAGGCCTCGAGCCCTATCAGGACACAGCCCCGGAAGATACGATGGAAATGATCGATACAAATATCAAGGGCCTCTTCCTCGTCACCCGCGCCTTCCTTCCTGCAATGGTGAAAGAAAATAAAGGCCACGTCGTAAACCTCGGCTCCACGGCCGGTCTTTATGCCTATGCCGGTGCCGCTGTCTACTGCGCGACAAAGGCCGCTGTCAAAACCTTCAGCGATGGCCTTCGCATTGATGTCATGGCCAGCGATGTGAAAATCACCACCATCCAGCCGGGTCTTGTGGAGACACCATTCAGCGAAGTCCGTTTCCACGGCGATACGAAACGTGCCGCTTCTGTCTATGCAGGCATTGATGCGCTGCAGGCAGAGGACATCGCAGATGTCATCGCCTTCGTTGTCAGCCGTCCGAAGCGAGTCCAGATCAGCGATGTCGTCATCATGGCTGCCCAGCAGGGGACCGGATTCCTTGTCAGCAAGAAATAGCGGCTGGTGACCGAAGATTCAATTTCTGATTTCACTAAAAAAAATCCTCACTTCTTTCGAAGTGAGGATTTTCCATTTTCATTTATACATTCGAGCGGAATTTCAGGAAAAAGAGCTGGATAGCGAGCATCATGACAAGCGCCACCACGCCGCCTGCCAGACCATTTCCTGTGAATCCATCTACCAGGTAACCGACGACGCAGCTCGAAGCGACCACCATGACATAGGGGATCTGAGTCGAGACATGGTCGATATGGTGACACTGCGCACCCGCCGAAGCCAGGATCGTCGTATCGGAGATCGGAGAAATATGATCGCCGCCGACAGAGCCGGCCAGCACCGCAGCGACCGTCATGACCATGAGATTCTGGTCATTATTCACGACAGCCAGCACGATCGGGATCAGGATGCCGAAGGTCCCCCAAGAGGTACCGGTAGCAAAAGCAAGACCGATAGCCACCAGGAAGAAGAGTGCCGGGAGCATGATAGCCACCGATGCATTATCACTGACCACATTTCCTACATATCCGCCGATATTCAGGTATTCCTTACCAACGACACCAGAGAGCGTCCATGCGAGCGTCAGGATCATGATAGCCGACGTCATCTGCTTGAAGCCTTCGCCAAAGCAGGAACAGAACGTACCAAAGGAAAGTACCTTTCTTGGAATATACAGGACAAAGGTGAATACAAGCGCAATGAAAGAACCGATGACAAGGCCTCGTGCGGACTCACAATTTGCGAAAGCGTCCGCGACGCCTTTGCCTTCCAGAATGCCGCCTGTATAGAGCATACCAAAGATACAGCCACAAATCAGGACGAAGAGCGGAAGTACAAGGTCAATGATGCGGCCATTCCCCACCGGCGCACTCGATTCGTCATCTGCATACTCTTCCGGAATCACCAGCGTGCCGCCGCTCTTCTTTTCAAAAGCAGCCATGCGGGAAAAATCCTTTCCCGACCAGATAAGGACCAGCATGAAAATGACAGTCAGCCATGCATAGAGATTCAGCGGAATGGTCGAAAGGAAAAGAGCAAATCCATCGATCTCACTCCCCTCCGGCAAAGAAGATGTGACCGCCGCCGCCCAGGAAGACACCGGCGCGATGATGCAGACCGGCGCTGCTGTCGCATCGATGATGTAGGCGAGCTTCGCACGGGTGATCTTAAAGCGGTCTGTGACCGGACGCATGACCGTACCGACCGTCAGACAGTTGAAATAGTCGTCAATAAAAATCAAAATACCAAGCACCATGGTGACAAAGAGTGCGCTCTTTTTCCCCTTGATCGTGCGCGCTGCATAGTCTCCATATGCCTGCGAAGCCCCTGATTTCTGAATGGCTGCTACCATGATACCAAGCAACACTAGAAAGACCAGGATGTACACATTGCCCCCGACCTTGTCCGACATGATCTTGAACATCGTATCAATAGCCCCAAGTACGCTGAAGCCGGTGAACATAAAGGCACCCATGAAAATGCCAATGGCCAGCGACATGTAGACTTCCTTCGTCGCCAATGCCAGGATAATTGTCACGACTGGTGGCAGCAGTGACCAGATGGTTTCACTCATTCCCTCATTCCTCTCTTCTAAAAGCAGCACCTCGCTGCAATGTAATATTTTGTTTATTATACTCTAAATGCCCCTATTTGTATACCAAGCTGATCATTCTCCTGCCGTCTTTTCATTTTCAAAAATACCCGGTGCTGCAATAGCAAGGAGAACGAGCAGAATGCCAAAGCCCTGGACAAAATTGAAATGGGTATGAAAGATGAAATAGGACGCAATGACAGAGATCGCCGGTTCGATGGTCGCAGTGACGGAAGCCTGTGAGGCCGGAAGGAACCGAAGGCCTGCATTGTAGCAGGTAAAAGATAGCGCCGTTCCAAGGACGACGATCCAGAAAATATCGAGACGGACTTCCGGAGCAAAGAAGCCGGAGAAGTCCCCCATGGGATTGATAATATAGGAAGCCACGGCTCCGGTGAACATGCCCAGCGCGAGGACGAAGGAATTATCCAGTACACCGATGAAGCGCTTCGGAAATACACAACAGATCGCAAAGAAGACCGCGGAAGCCAGCCCCAGATACACACAGTCTGCAGATACCGAGAGACGGCTCACATCTCCGCCCGTCACCAGAAGGAGGACCCCGATGATCGCCAGTACGACGGCCGCGAGCTCCCCCGCCAGCGGCAGCCGTCTTTTTTGAAAGGAGACCCAAAGGATCACCATCGCCGGACAGGTATATTGGATGACCGTTGCCGCTGCCGCATTGCCGGC
Source organism: uncultured Dialister sp. (assembly GCA_934193095.1). Classification (GTDB taxonomy): domain Bacteria; phylum Bacillota; class Negativicutes; order Veillonellales; family Dialisteraceae; genus Dialister. The sequence goes on from CAKPUX010000011.1 coordinate 21,474, forward strand.
GGCGATCGAAGCAAAGTAGGTATAGTGCATCAGCATCAGACCGACTACACCGTAGAAGATCAGTCCCCACCAGAGAGATGGCTGCTGCCCAAGCTTTTGCCAGCTGTCTTTCAGCTGTCCTTTGGCAATAGTCACAAGCAGCATGATACCGCTCGCACAAAACATGCGGAAGACAGTAAGATCCATCGAGTCATGTGTACTTTTTTGGAAAAAATCCTGCGCCGCAAGCCCGCAGCCCGCCCACATGATGCCTGCTGTCATAACGAGAAGAATAGCGATAAGATGCATAGAGGTCACCTGTTATTATAAAAAGGAGCAAAATACGCTTTCAGTGTCAGTTCTCGGAATGAAAAGGAGCCTTAAAAAAGAGAGATTAAGAGACGCAAAAAGCATGGAACGGGACATTCCGTAAGCCGCTCTTTCACCGTTGGCCTGCTCTCGGGCATGAGTCAGCTTTATGACCGTTACTCGCAATTTCCCGTCACCTTCCTTTATATAGCACAAAAACCCGCCAATGGCGGGTTTTTCATGGTGGGACTATTTGGATTCGAACCAAAGACCTCTTCGATGTCAACGAAGCGCTCTAACCAGCTGAGCTATAACCCCATGTCAGATAAAAATATTATACACGATGGAGGAGAAATATGCAAGCGCTTTTTGCAATTACTTTTTCTCCGCCGGATGATCGGTGGAGAGAAGTTTGAAAGCAGGGATGAGTGGCTAGGGACTAGTGACTAGTGACTGGTGACTAACTACCACCTTCGGTCATCGCCACTATCTATACTCCGCGGCGCTTCTGATTTTTATGCGCCGCACCACCCCCGTTGAACCTTTTGAACCTATAGAACCCGATGAACCTCTTTCGCACGCAATCAAAGGACGAGCCGCCCCATGGGCTAACCATGATTTAAATAGAAAAACCCGCCTGACGGCGGGTTTCTTTTTGGTGGGACTATCTGGGTTCGAACCGGAGACCTCTTCGATGTGAGCGAAGCGCTCTGACCAACTGAGCTATAGCCCCATGTGATACTACGTATTATAGCACCACATGAGAGATTTGTTAATAGTCATTTTCGAGAGAATCAAGCAGCATGTCTTTTCCACTACATATGAATGAATCCCAAAACATTTGCCAGAGACGAGATGAAAATGACAGCGAGGCAGATCGGCGCGAGGAAGCGGACGAAAAGGCCATAGACGCATTCATAGCGGAATTTCGAAGACTGCTTCACTTCGTTCTCGATCCACTTGATCCCGACGGTCACCACGATGAGGACGCAGGTCGCAAAGGCCGACACCGGCATCATGATGGAGTTCGTCAGGAAATCAAAGAAGGTAAGAATGTCCATGCCAAAGATGGTGAAGGATGCAAGCGGGCCGAATCCGAGCGAAGAAAGAGAGCCTAAGACGATCATCAGGATGAAGACCGCAAAGGTCGAGAAATTACGGCTCCAGCCGCATTCATCCTGAAAGGTAGAGACGCTGGTTTCTGCCAGAGAAATCGCCGAGGTAAGAGCCGCAAAGAGAACAAGTGTGAAGAAGACGACACCCACAAGGGTACCAAGCCCCATGCTGGCAAAGACTTTCGGGATGGTGATGAACATGAGCGACGGGCCCGCATTCAGCATTGACGGATCGCCGCCGGAGAAGGCAAAGACGGCAGGGATGATCATAAGACTGGCGAGGACCGAGATCCCTGAGTCGAAAGCGATGACCTGAAAGGTCGCATGCTCCAGATCAAATTCCTTCTTCATGTAAGAGCCATATGTATAGAGGATCCCCATCGCGACAGAAAGAGAGTAGAACATCTGCCCCATCGCAGAAACGACCGTCATCCAGGAAAAATGTTCCAGGTTTGGCACCATGAAGTAGGTGACGCCTGCCCATGCACCGGGCAGCGTGACGGAGTAGCCGGCCACCATGATCGCGAGCACAATGAGTACCGGCATCATGATTTTGGATACGCGTTCAATACCATTCTTGACGCCGGCGAGAATGATGGCAAGGACGCCGGCGGTGAAAACGATGAACCAGAATTCAGCCGCCATGCCGTCAGAAACGAAGGCGCCGAAAAAGGTATCCGTCGCAAGCAGTTTCGTATCACCGGCGAGGTATTCGAAGAGGTAACGGGTGACCCAGCCGCCGATGACGCTGTAGTACGGCAGGATCAGCATCGGAATGACGGCATTGATCCAGCCCCCTGCGGTAAAGAAGCCGTTCTTCCCGAAATGATGGAAAGCTCCGACCGGACTCTTTCTCGTGCCACGTCCGAGCGCGGTCTCAGAAACGATCATCGTATAGCCGAAGGTGACGGCCAGCAGAAGGTAGGTCAGGAGGAAGATGCCTCCGCCATACTCTGCAGCAAGGTACGGGAATCTCCAAATATTCCCGAGACCGACAGCGCTGCCTGCGACAGCCAGCACATACCCCATTTTGCCGGAAAAGGTACTGCGGCTATTCCCATTTTGATTTGTCATATGATTGCCCTCCTGTAGAGTACTGAGAAATGATGTTGGGTTTAGGGTTCAGGGTTCAGGTTGATAGGTTCAACGGGTTCAAAAAGGTTCTAAGGGTTCAACGGGGGTGGTGCGGCGCATAAAATAATAAAGCGCCGCGAAGTTTTAAAATATACGTTATCCACGAAAGATGAGAAAACTGTGAACCTTCGGAACCTGTTTAACCTATGAGGCTTCGTAAATAGGGAATAAGAATAGTCTGCTTTCAAACTTCAACGGGGGTTATACGCTTAACCATTCAAACCCTAAACCTCAAACCTTAAACCCTTTACGCGTATAACCAATCCAAACAACTACCAACCAACAACAAACAACGCCTTCCTAAAAAGGAATGCATCGGATTTCCACTTTCGAAGAATAGAAAACGGCCAGCCACAAGGCTCTATGTCCTGAAATACGGATATGGAATGCCATGCGGCTGCCCGTCATCTTAGATCAATAGATCAAAGCAGAAAATGGTGAGAAATTATTCTCCGAGCGGTACCCACTTGCCGCCCTTGACCTCGAGGACTGCGAGGTCCATCTTCGGATCACGGTTTTCATCGAATGCAAATTTGCCGGTAGCGCCTTCGAAGTCGCTGATCTTAGCCAGGGTATCGCGGAATTTCTTGCGATCGGTGGTGGTACCGGACTGTTCGACTGCCTGATGGAGGACATACATCGCATCATAGGCCTGAGCGGCGAACTGATCCGGTTCATGTCCGTATTTAGCTACATACGCTTTACGGAAGTTCTGTGCCTTGTCGGTCTTTCTTTCCGGGTTCCACGGAGTAGCTACGACGGTGCGGTCAGCTGCTTCGCCAGCCTGTTTGATGTATTCCGGGCTGTTGAAGCCGTTGCCTGCGAGAACATACTGGTTCATGCCCATTTCACGCGCTTTCTTCACGATGAGAGCGCCTTCCTGATAAAGGCCGGCAACTGCGATGACATCCGGGTTTGCTGCCTGGATCTTTGTCAGCTGAGCGGAGAAGTCGGTATCTTTATCTGCGAAGGTTTCATCTGCAACGACTTCGAGACCGAGCTTCTTGCAGGCATCCAGATAGAACTGGTGTTCACCGACCATCTGGTCATTGTTGTTGGAGTACATGATAGCGATCTTCTTGAAGCCCAGTTTCTTCTGTGCTTTTTCTACCACCTGCGGGATGTTCATTTTGCCCGGGATCGCATTACGGAATACATAGTCGCCGATTTCAGTGACTTTCGGGCCGGTGGTGCCGGTGCCGAAGACAGCCACTTTGGACTGCTGGGCGATCGGGTCAGCAGCCATCGCTTCACCGGTGGTCATCGGACCTTCGATAGCGAGGACTTTATCCTGTTCGATGCACTTCTTCATAGCGTTGATGGCTTCATTCTTGACGAGCTTGGTATCATACACCTTAAGATCGATCTTGACCTTGGTGTTCGGATCCTTGTTGATTTCCTCGACTGCGAGTTCCGTGCCTTCCTTCATAGCGACGCCGTAAGCCGCACCAGGGCCGGTATAAGCGGTGATGAAACCGAGTTTTACGGTTTTGCCGGCATCTGCGCTGCCGGAAGCTGCTTTCTTATCTCCGCCGCAGCCTGCGAATGCACCTGCCAGTGCTGCTGCTGCCATAACTGCTGCCATTCCTTTGAGCCATTTTTTCTGCATAATTTTCTACCTCTTTCAATAATCAGCTACTCCACCCCAAAAGATCGTATGAAGAAATAAAAAACCTCCGCCGGCTTTTCTGCCAGCGGAGGCGCGAACGCGGTACCACTCCGATATTTCACTCTATGCCAAGCCAATGCGGGTAAAAAAAAGCCCCTATCTTCTTTCGAAGATAGGGGCGAAGTCTCGCGGTACCACCCTACATTGTACTTAGCAGTCTTATTCGTAACGTGAATGAAACGCCTGTCATTACTCAGTTCACGACAAGGGCTCTCGAGGGATATTATACAAGGCTCTTCGCCGATTCTCACCATCCATCGGCTCTCTTTAGAAGAGATCAAGTACTTTTTGTCTCGTTCATAGCTTTCTTTTGGGGTATTGGGTTTTAAATTGTGATTATTTTACTTCCTGCTTCATGAGTTGTCAAGAGGGATTTTGAAAAAAAGTGACTGGTGACTAGGAATTAGGGATTAGACTTCAGATTTCAGAACTCTGACTTCTGACCTCTTATGTCTGATATCTGACGTCTCCTAGTCTCTTAGTCACGAGTCACTAGCCGCCAGTCAGTTCAGTGTCCGCAACTTCCCTTATACGACAGATGCTTCTCGAGATCCTCTGTCGTCTCTCTCGACTGGTCATAGCCTTCCTTCAGGTGATCCGAGAGGCGGCCCATCTTGAATTTCTTCGGGTCATTATCATCCCTTGCATCATTCACGGTAAGGATGTAGTCCAGCGCCTCAGCCGTATACTCAGCCTTATCTGTCATGTGCATGATGAGGATGGACCCTTTACGCACATTTCCTTCCTCATCATAGATCCCATGGGAAATCGCCCCGATCATCGCCTGCAGCGATGGTGTGGCATAGTCATCCGTACTCTCGTAGCCTGAAACGATATAGCTGAATCCCGCATCCATGATAGATTTGATACCGCTTTTGCTGATGGCAAGCGTCGGCGGGCGGAAATAATGTGTCAGCGCCGGTTTCCCATCGACCATGACATCCCCCACCGTTTTTTCCAGCTCTTGATAGGATATCCTCACATCCTCTGCATACTCCTCCTCCGTCATCGGCGTCATGTTGCCGCCATAATTCGAGGTCTGCCACACCATAGGGCGGTGTCGATTCGTATGAGAAGCGATGTCATGCCCGCCTTCTGCGATGGCGCGCAGCAGATTCGGATTGTTCTTCACATTCCATGTGATGATGAAAAAGGTTCCCTTCGCGTGATGCTTGCGAAGGACATAGAGCAGATGATTCAGAGACACGTCCGTCCCCCAATCATCGAACGTGAGGAAAATGGTGTTGTCGCTGACGTCTTTGACGATACCTGTATGATCCATCTGCTCCATTTCTGTCTCTGAGAAACCGCGGATGCGATCTGTCTCCGTCACTTTCGGAGAGCCGATGTAGCGCATAGAGAACTCATGGAAGAAGAGCCGGTCTGTCACTGGTTTCCTTCGTCTCTCTCCTCGAAGAGAAAAAAGTACCTTCTCCTCTGGCACAGGATATATCCAGCGATGTGCCTCGTCTTCAAGGACTTCCCGGACGGCCCCCATGCGATAGGAGGAATCATTTTCTGCACTCGCCGCCGGAGAGTCCAAGAGCGTAGCGTATGTCGCGCTATCCACTTTATTCTTTTTGATCCAGTCCAAGAGGTCACCCGTAAGCGTGGGATTGTCCAGGAAATCGAGACGTCCGTAGATGATCTGCCCCCGCCCCATCGCGAGGACGTATTTCCCGAAAAGATGGTCTGAAATGTCTGAGACCTTCTTTGCTTCTTTGTCTTTCGTCTGCACCATGTTCACGGTCTGTCCCAGAAGCTCTATGCCCATCGCGCTCGCCGCTTCATTCACCCTTGGACTTTCCGTACCGAAGACCTGACGAGCGATCAGCGGGCGCACACCCAAGAGACGCTGCATGTTTTTCTGCAGACGCTCGATCTGCGCGCATGTCTCATAGAAATCACCGTCCGTCCCCGTACGAAGACCCAATCCCAGCTCATGACCACGCGCTGTGATCTCCCGCACCGTATCCGTGTACTTTCTAAGCTCAAGCTCCGTCACAAAGAAGGTCGCCTTCACGCCCATCCTGTCCAGATGATCCAGTATGTCCTCTACTGACTCTTTTCTCGTGAGACCGCCAAATGTCAGCACGACCTTCTGCGCCGTCGTCGTGAGGAATCGCTCCTTGGGCGCAAGACGCCCTTCATTTTTCGCTCGAAGCGCCTCATAGCGTGCCTTGTCTTCTGCCGTGTACGTCCCCCTGCGAGGGACTGCCATTGCCTCCTGCTTGGCAGGCACCAGCGCCCCTGCCGACTCCTCCGCCCGCGCCGCCTCTCCCGCGTATCCCCAGAGAGCGGCCGCGATTGAAAGCGCGATGAAGTATTTCCATTTCTTCTGTACCATAGATGGGATCTTCCTTTTGCTAATTATATGACTGGTAAGCAGAGATGCTACCCACTTTCTTACTGTTAGCCGCCCAGACGCCAGAGGGAAACGGACGGGATACCGCGATTAGCAGCGAGTGTCGTCCATGCGTCAAGCGTCTCCTCGTCCGCATACCAGACTTCATAGGTGTGTCCGTCTTCCTGATAAGAGAAATGCAGCGCAGCACTCGCCTCATCGCGTTCCGGTTTCACCTGATGCACATCACGAAGGCGCACGGCTTCTGCCGTCGTGATGAAGCGAGGCGTCCCTTTGACCAGCCCAAAGAGACCGGCATCTTTCCACAGGCAGCCGCCATTGGAAAAAGCCACCGCTTTTTTACTCGGAAGGGCTTCCATTTTCCGGATGGTCTTTTCGATGAATGGACCATCTGCCTTGGGACCAGGCCCGCTATGAAGGCCATAGAGATTGTACAGCATCACCACATACTCGGGGCCGACGCTGTAGGGTGCATCCATCGGCATCGAAGGCTCCAGAATGATGCGGATCTTTTTATGCGCAGGAATGGACTCCAGATAAAGAAGCTGCGTGAAATGAGCGAACGCTTCTACGAGCTTCGGATCCTTACCGATGCGCTCATAGTCTATATCTATCCCATCCGCGCCGCATGCTTCCGCTATGGCAAGGATTTCTTTCGCATGTACGCGGCGGGCATGCTCATCCCTCAGCACATGCCGGAGTATGTCCGTATCCTTCTCGATGCTGTGCCCATTTGATTTCGTGACATCATTCACAAAGGTCAGGTAAAAGGGAATGCCTTCTATTTTTGGCAAATCAGCCGGTACTTTCAGTACCCCCTTCTCATCGAAGGTCACAGCGAAGTAAGAAACACTCCCCCATCGCTCTTTTGTCTTGTCATACGCCTCCCAACCTTTTTCTTTGTCCCAAGAGACCACCCATGCGGACTTTGTCACCGGCAGATGGCTGCCGCTCTTCAGAGGAGCCGCCCCGCATCCGGAAAAAAGCAGGAGGGAAGAGGCGGCTGCCAGAGCAAATATGGCCTGTTTTTTCATCAATGTCTCCTTTGGAAAAATGGTTGGTGTGTATCGGCGGGTTCAGGGTTAGCCCTGTGGGCGTGGTGCCCTTTGATTACGTTTAAAAGCCTCGATTGAATGAGAAATTAGAAATGAGAAATGAGAAATGGTGGTGCGGCGCATAAAATGATGGAAGCGCCGCGAAGTATAAATAATGGCAATGCCATGAGCTGGCATGCCAGTCACTAGTCACTAGTCACTTGAGACTCCTAATCCCCAGCTACTGATTCCTAGTCACCAGTCACCATCCACTCATCCCTAGAAATGTTTCAAGAACCACCCGAGGACGGACTCCCATTTCTGGTTCGCATCGAAGCGCCATTTGTCGAGGCCGGATAGTTCGCTTGAGTAGATGAGGCTTTCTTTTCCATCCCTGTGCGATGTGATGATGAGACGCTCGAAGACGCCGTCATAGACATCATCCGCAAGATTTCTCTGGCTCCATGCCTGGCTGTTCCAGCCGGAACAGAGGCCGACTTCTCTGCCTTTCATCTCCGGTGCTTCGACCTGCGCTGCTTTTTTCCCGTCCAGAAGAACGGTCACTTGATTTCCTCTCATGCGGATCTCCAGCTCGCGATCAAGGCGGGCGTGGAAGCTCTCCGGCGCTTCATACTCCTGCTCTCCGTCTTTGACGGACGAAGCCTTCCGATCCCGTGTCTCTTCCATGTGGGCGGCATAGAGCTTCGCCTTGTCTGTCGTATCTGCATAGCGGGTGAGCGCGGCAAGGACGCCCATACGCACGCGTTTTTTATCCTCTTCGATGGAAATCGGGGTTTCCCCATCAAGGACAGAAAGCTTTTCTTCAAAGAGCTTCTTCTCTCCAGCGCCTTCTCTCACTGCGATCACCAGCTTCCCCTGCTCGATACCGGCAGAAAGACAGGAGGTGAAGTCCTTATTCCCACGGAAGAGTACCTTCTGCCCGCCGAAGGAATTGCCCTCGAGACGGACTTTGATGTCTACATCTCCATAGCTGTAGTGATTTTTGAGCCGCATCAGACCTTCCTTTTCAGGGAGAGAGGTCAGGATGATGCTTTCTTCCTTGTATTCCCCTGCGCCTTTCAGGATTTCCCAGTCCTCTATGCGGGTATCGCCCCGCTTGAAGGTGATATCCTGCTGCTTCGTGTCATACTTGATGCGCATCAGCAGATGATTCACCGGCCAGTATGGCTGCGGCTGCATGCGCGTGAGATCGTAGAGCGAGCTGTCTCTCCGGTTGAAGGAGTAGCCCTCGCGATTGAAATTCATCGTAAAGAGTTTACGGATCCATTTTTCATTTTCATAGGAAACACTTGCCGCATTGCCGAATTTTCCTGTATTCGCATGCATCAGGACATAGACCTGCGGCACGTAGCCCAGATGATCCTGATAGAGCTCCGCGACGCGGCTATAGTCATAGCCGATGCGCCGCTTCATATGGTCCAGCGTTTCGACCGGGATGCGGTCTTTATCACGGATGTAGTCCATGAGATAGTGATTGTAGTCACGTCCGAGATACGGACGCATCATCGCATAGGTCAAGGGATCGATCTCTCCGATGAAATTGTGATAGCGATCGTACACATTGATGTATTCCAGCCGGTAGCCATTCGTCCCCAGCTCCCAGAAGGTGGAGTCTGTCATGTCCTTCAGGTCCGACGGGCGAAGGAATTTCGGATCCTCGTGATCGAATTTCTCCGGATATGTCATCATAACGCCCTTGAAATTCAGATCTTCGATGATGTCGTCAGCGAAGATCGCGGTATCGCGCCGCCCATCTTCGAACATCAGGTACAGTGCCTTTTCAGGAAGAGGCTGACCTTTTTCATAGTACTTCTCGATGTCTTCCTGCGTGATGGTCACGTAGCCATTGTCCTTCAAGGCCTTCAGGTGCTCGCGGAGCTGCTTCTCCCCGATCAGTGTCGAGGTGTCTCCGATGCGGTCGACGCCAAAGTACGAAAGCGCGATGAAGCCCGTATCGGTCGTGGGGCTCATCTGACTCTCGGTATAGGGCTGGTACGTCTTTCCATGGAAAAAGAGAGTATAGAGCAGGTAGAGCACCGCGATGACGAATGCGATTTCCACCAAAGTCCGCGCCCGCTTTACACGGTTCTTATGTCGGGTGTAAGATTCCTCCCCCAGCGTCATGGCTTCTCACCTGCTTTCTTTTCTGCTTTGTGGTGCTTTTCCATTTCTTTCTTCTTTTTCTTCTCGGCCTCCCGCACATCTGCCGGCGTCATGCGCGTGCCCCAGGTATCCTTCCAGAAAGTAAACCATGCGACAGGCATCTGCCAGAGCAGGACCGCTTCATAGTAGAGGCAGAACCAGATCCCAAAGACCCATGTGGAGCTTTTCCGGAGGAAGAGCTGCGCCATACTCATCAGCATCGCCATGAGCGCCATGCCGACGAGGAATGTCGTCGGGAAAACACGGTGCATGAGCGGGATGTAGATCAGATTATAAATCACGACGATCGGCGCCGCGATCGGGACGATCAGCCCGAAGTAGAAGGAGAGCGCCATGAGCGGCTCCTTCTTCCACATATAGCGCGCAGCGATGAGGGACTCGCGCAACCACGAACGCTTCCAGCGCATCTGCTGTTTCAGGAAAACCTTGTAACTTTTGGGGACGATGGTCTCACAGATCGCCGTATCCTGATAGGTCGTGCGGTTATGACGCAGGATGAAATTCGTAAGACTGCGATCATCACCAAAGGTCGCCTTGCGCCCCAGAAACTTCTGATGAATCCACGCATCACAGTATTTTTCGACCAGATCCTTCCGATAGCAGGAAAGCGGCCCCGAGAGGCAGGTCGCCGCATCGAAGAAGCCTTCCGCCGCCTTCATGATGCGGAAGGCGATATAGTAGCGCACCGCCTGCATCTTGGTGAGCGAATTCGTATAGGTATTCGCGACATCCGTCCGCCCGCAGACACCGCCCATCTCCTTATCCTTGAAAGGCTGCACGACATTTCTGACCGCAAAGGGCGAGAGAAAGGAGTCCGAGTCGACGAAGACCAGAAGCTCATGCTTAGCCAGCGAGAGCCCGCGTGCGAGAGCCTCTCGCTTGCCGCCATTCTGCGGCTGCACGAAGCAGGTGAGACGGTCACGAATGTGCGCCTCTGGATCATCCTCATCCAGCTTTCGGATGAGCTCTTCCACTCTCTCCACGGAGCGGTCTGTCGAGCAGTCATCCACCACAATGACCTGCAGCTTATCCGGCGGATAGTCCTGATTCATACAGGAAAGCACTGTCCGCTGGATCCATGTCTCTTCATTGAAACACGGGACAATAATCGAGACACCCGGCGTGAAATGGATATCCACAGGAACCGGTTTATAGAAAATGGCGAAGAAATAGCGCGTAAGCAGAAATCCCGCCGTAATAATGCTATATAAATAAAGAAACTTATTGAAGCGGAAATAAATGACCGACTCCGAGCGCATGAGAAGGATCACAAGCGAGATACAGAGCAAAAGAAATGCAGAGACCGCGATGAGGTACTTCCCCCGCTTCGACTGGTAGTACTGGACGAGTGACTTTTTGAAATGAAGTCCCAGCGCAAGATGTCCCTCTTTGTCAAAGGAACGAACGATCTCCGCAGAAAGACCTTTCACCTTCATCTCATAGCCTTCCGGCATATCTCCGGGACGGATCTCGAAAGACAGCTTGCCCTCTTTCGGCCTATCTGTCACCGCGCTCTCTTCGTCAGCGATAAAGAGCATCCCCGTCGAGGAAATATCCATACATGTCCCGCGAAGCACCTTCTTTTTTCCTTCCGCTGTATAGGTGAGACGTACAGGGATCTTCACCTTGAAGCGGCGACCCGCCTCGGCACTCTCGATGTATTTCTCATAGTCCTGATCCCGCCGGATCTTATCTCTTTCACTCGCCTGACGGCGATCCGCATTCGTCCGCCGTCCTGTGACATCTGGCACATAGGGAAGAAGACGCCTGTCCTCCTTCAGTTCCTGCAGTCTGTCATCTGTACTCATGGGTATTCTCCAATCTATGAAGAGGGATGAAAAATAGGTTCAAAAGGTTCTATGGGTTCATCGGGGAAGGTGCGGCGCATAAAAATATGGAAGCGCCGCGGAGGTTTGAAACTAGCGGCTTTCTCGTATCGCAAACCTAATCCCCAGCTACTAATCCCTAGCTACCAGTCACCAGTCACCAGTCACTAGTCACCGTTTATCCTCTCCAAGCTCCTCAGCTCATACCCTTCCTCTTTCAATGCATCGATGAGCCAGGAGACCTCCTCCGCCATATCATGAGGCGCCGGCCGATCTATGAAGTCGCTATCCTTGATGGTCGGTTTCTTATCGATGGCTGGCTTTTCATCATACGCCCCCTGCTCTTTCACCTTGATATCGAGCGGACGATTCACCTCAAAGGCGATAATGCTGCCTGGTTTTAATTTCTTCACAACCTCTTCGGCATCCGATGCACTCGTGAGCTGTCCTCTTCGGATGGTGACGCTGCTCTCCAACGCATACTTCACCCCGCACGCACCGAGGATCTTCAGCAGGTCATCGGTATACTTCGTATTCGGCGCTTTGAAATAGAGAGGCGTACTGCCTTCCATCAGATGAATGGCTTTCTGCGTCTTGACCACCGAAGCAATGGCCGCCTCCGGCTTCATCGTTTCAAATCTCGGCCTTCCCAGCCAGGTATAATTCCCGATCAGAGCGCCTTTCTTATGAAGCACCTTCATTCCCTGCTCTTCATCAAGCACATTCTGCCCTTCTGCAAAGAAGGCAGCCTCACTTTCTTCTTTTTCCAGAAGGTCTGTCAGCTTCTCGATCATCGGTCGATCCGGCAGTCCCGAGAAGAAGAGGTACATCCTTTTCTCCTCCCCGCCCGGCGGTTTCAGGATTCTCGCCTTCGGGCAGCTATCCTTCTGATAAAGCGTCAGTGCATCCTTGATCTCCCGATCGGCGGAAAACCCGCTAGATAAGTCTGTCACATACGCTTCGCTCTGCGCCGAAGAAGCCAGATAATGGTGCAGCCCGTAGCCGCCCCCACCGATCACGGCGGCGGCAATGACTAAGATGCCAATGGTTTTGATACGCATAATTTCCTCGTTGGTAAAATGGCTCAGGGTGAGCCCTGGATCGTGCTGCCCGAAGGTCTGTTTTTTCCCTCCTTCCTTTGGAAGGAGGTGCCCCGAAAGGGTAATGCTATTAAGTTAAGCGGCAGAACGTTCTTGGCTCCCCATCGGGGGAGCTGCCCGAAGGGCTGAGGGGGCTACGTAGCGGTATTGCATGAAAGTGTTGGAATATCGATAGCATCGGACTATTCAACATAGCACGCTATACCGCTAGCATGCCCCTATTGCCTTCGGCACTTCCCCCGAAGGGGGAAGCAAGACGCTTCGATGCTTACCATTTTCTTAACTTAACAGCATTGCCTGAAAGGGCGGAGGTTGGCTTGGAGCTTTTTCCCTCAGCCACCCCCTATCTCGCTTCGCTCGAAATGACGATACGGGAGTCTAATGTCTCCTAGTCTCCTAGTCTCTTAGTCACCAGTCACTTCTTACCCTTTATAAATTCCAATAGGCAAGCCCCTCGCCCCTGATTTCCTTCGGGTCGTAGATGCTCTTCACATCAAAGAGGAGCGGTGTCTCTTCCTCCGGACAGGTCACAAAAAGTGAGCGAACCTCGGCCGATGAGAGTGCTTTGAATTCTTTATGGGCGACAAGGACGGCAATGACATCCGCATCCTTGACTGCGGAAAGCGGCACAAGCGGCACATGATAAAGACGTTCAAAGTCCGCCTGATCCGCCGCCGGATCGACAGCGATGGGATCAAAGCCCATCTCCTTGAGGCCATGGAAAATATCGACAGCCCGGGAATTTCTGACATCCGGGCAGTCCTCCTTGAATGTCATGCCCAGAAGATAGATCTTCGCATGGCGCGTATCTACGTGGTTTCGGATCATTTCCTTCACCATCTGCTTCACCACATAACCCGACATGCTGTCATTGATGCGACGTCCTGCGCCGATGATCTTCGAGTGATAGCCCAATTTCTCTGCCTGATAGATGAAATAGTACGGATCGACCCCGATGCAGTGACCTCCGACCAGCCCCGGCCGGAAACCGAGCGCATTCCACTTCGTATTCATCGCTTTGAGCACCTCATTCGTATCGATGTGCATCAAATGGAAGGCGATCGCAAGCTCATTCATGAAGGCGATATTGATATCGCGCTGTGCATTCTCCACGAGCTTTGCCGCTTCTGCGACCAAGATCGAGGAAACGGGATAAACGCCTGCTTCGATGATGGTGCCATAGACAGATTTCACCGTCTCCAGTGTCTTTTCATCCATCCCGGAAACGATCTTGACGATGCTTCTCAGTGTATGAATCTTATCGCCCGGATTGATACGCTCCGGCGAGTAGCCGATCTGGAAATCGGCTCCCAGCGTCATCCCCGATTCCTTTTCAAGGATCGGAGCGCAGATATTCTCTGTCACCCCCGGATAGACCGTCGACTCATAGACGATGACTGCGCCTTTTTTCATATGCGATCCCACGATGCGTGAAGCAGACTCGACCGGCGAAAGATCCGGCGTCTTATCCTGATTCACCGGTGTCGGCACTGCGACCACGATGAAGTCGCCCTCAGAAATCTTTTGAGGGTCATTCGTGAATTCGACCGTGCTCTCTTTGACTGCTTCATGGCCAAGCTCATTCGTCGGATCGATGCCTTTCTGGTAGAGCGCGATTTTCTCCTCGGACAGATCATAGCCGATGACGCGGAAATGCTTCGAAAAAGCATGCGCCAGCGGAAGGCCGACGTAACCCAGACCGACGACGACAATAGTATGAATGTTCTTCATGATATGCTTTCCTCTTTTTAAGAGCCAATATTCGAAAACGGGGATGAGAGCCATACTCAAGTGACTGGTGACTTGGATACCACTTCCGAGCATCGCCATGATTTCTACGCCGCGGCGCTTCTGATTTATGTACCGCACCGCCCCGTTGAACCTTCTGCCTATCGAACCTTTTGGACCTCGTTTTCTCACCCATTGTAATTCGAGAAATAGTACGAAAGCGCAAGCCAGAAGGTATGATTTCTGCCGCCATCTTCGAGATCCTTGAGATTATAGTATTCTGCCTGCAAGAGCCAGTCCGGCTTTACGGTGTAGTGGATACCGGCACCGATGCCCTCGAAGCCGTCCATGTAGTCCGCAAGTCCGTTCATGGTATGTAATACATACGTGGTATATGGCTGGTGATAGTATTTCAGGAAATAGTACGTATTTCCTCTCTGCCATGTGTTCTCTTTCCCACGAGTAAGGGATACGACATAGCCCTTCTCGCTGCGGCTCTCATCTTCCCCAAGAAGTCCCATGAGGCCCAGATCGAAGAGACCGCCAAGCGGACGATGAACATTCAGCATATAGATGTTCCTCTCCCCCCTGTCCTTGAGATCGAAGCGATAGAGGCCCGCTCCCAGCGTATAGATGTCATGCGTGGTCGATGCCTCAGCGGCTGCCGCGAAGCCTGCATGCTTGATCGTCCCCGCTTCTGCCATGTAGGAGAAAGGCTCCTTGCCGGAGACACGCACGCCGGTGAATCTGCTGTCGTAAATATTTCCTTCCGCCAGAAAAGACCCGAAAGCCCCGGCATCTACCTGTGTGCTTCCCACCTTGCCGGTCAAGTACCAGCGGTCGATATCCATCCAGCTGTCCTCCCCCTTACCACTGAGGATCTTTTCATTTTCCAGCATGGAAATGAAATGCCAGTTGTCATCGATATTGTAATTTCCATAAATCCTGACACGCGCACGGCTTCTGTCGCTGATGGACTTGTAGCCGCTGTGAGCGCCATAGTCCACACGCGCCTCCCCATCGATCTTGAATCGCTTCTCCGGGGGCTTCGGCGCTTTGACCTCGGTGGATGCCTGCATGTATGATGATTCTCTGTCGAAATAGCCAATAGCAGACAGCTCATCCGCATACTCTACGCGGCGGCGTGCGAGACGCTCCCAGTCATCTGAAGTGATCTGATCCATCTCGTGCATGAGCTTCCTGCGGAGAGCTTCTCTTTCCTCGCTGCTCCGCGGCACAAGAAAGGGCGTGCTCGGTACCACGGTGCCGTCAGCGGACATGCCATTCCCTGCCGCCTTGGCGGCAGAAGAACTGCCCGATGCTGCCGAAGGAACCGCCCCCCTGCTGCCGGTATCCCCTGCTTTCTGATTCGTGAGAAGAAATCCATTGCCGCTGTTCATGCAGCGGCTGATCTCTTTCGCATACAGCTTCTCGTAATTCTTCGTCGCCGCCTCATAAGATTTCCGCGCATTTTCGAAACGATCGCCAAGGATCCCCACCTGCAGCTCATCATCAAGCGCCATGAGGACCGTCTTCGTATACTGCACGGCGAGGGCTTCTGCCTCCGGTGTCGGATGAGACGGATCGCTGCTGCTTGCCAGCGAGAGTGCATATGCTTTCACCTCAGCAGCAAGCCTGCCGAGCCAGCGATCTGACTCCTCCCTGTATGGTGCAAGCCGGTTCGGATCATGCTTTCCCTGATAGTACAGAAGGACATTCCTTCGCGCCATTGATGCCTTCTCATACGTTTTGGCAAAGGCCGCCTCCGGATTTCTAGGGACAGGCATCCCTCCAAGCTGCGAAAGGGACATGATCAGACGATCCTTTTCTTCATCCCACGCAGGAAGCATCCGCTGACGGATGAGGTAATGTGCCTTCAACGCCTCATAGTCCCCCGCGGATGTGGAAAGCGCCGTCCGCGCTTGATTGATCGGAATATTCGCGATGACACGCGCCTGTGCATCCTCGACCGCAAGCTCTCCGATCTCCCGCTTCACCGTTTCGCCAAGGCCTTCGCCCGCCAGCAGCAGCTCCCGACCGAGCGCCCGTGCATCCTCACGGCGATGAGCCTTTTCCTCTGCCGTATAGCGGTCCATCGTCTCTCTGACCTGCGCCCTTTCCTTCGCCTGATGCTGCGCGATCGGGTCAATGTCTGCCGCCTGCATCACCCCGCAAGGCAGAAAAGCCGCCAGAGACAGGCAAAGTGTCATGCCCATTTTATTCATATGATTCTCCTGTGATTCATGATAGACAGACATATCGACACCTCAAGCATCATGGTAGCGATACCTTCTGCCGTTTCCCCTGAAGAAAATACTCATTCACGTTACATATAGATATGTAATATTATATATGATGTACCCCCCCTGTAAAGTTGACAATGGGTCGTCTCTCTGTTTCAAAAAAATGATAGATTCATCTATTCTCATCATATTTCCTTTGCCTTTTTCCTTCTTTCCTTATATACTATAAAAGGCATGATTATGCACTGCCACGCTGAGGTTCACACTCCACACTTCCTCTTCATGAAACGAGGTTCAACCCATGAATATGACACACGAAGAACTCTTCGTAAAAATTCTTGACCAGATGCCCTTCGGTGTCTACTGCGTCGATACGGATCGCAAGATCTTCTACTGGAACAAAGGCGCAGAACGCATCAGCGGCTACAAAGCGGAAGACATGCTCGGCAAACACTGCTTCGAAAGTCATCTCGATCACATCGATGAGAATGGCACCCACCTGTGCCATGCCATGTGCCCGCTCGTCGCGACCATTTTCGACGGACTATCCCGTGAAAAAGCCGTCTGGCTGCGGAGCAAAGAGGGCGACCGAGTCTCTGTCCTCGTTCACACGGAGCCCCTCTTTCAAGACGGAAAGACGCTGGGCGCTATCGAGTACTTTTATAAGATATAAATAGAGTGACTGGTAAATAGAGTGACTGGTGGCTAGGGACTAGTAGCTAGGGATTAGGGATTAGGAGTCTCAAGTGCCTAGTGCCTAGTGACTGGTGACTACATGCCATCTGCGGGCATCGCCCTTTTTATACTTCGCGGCGCTTCATAATTTTTTGCGCCGCACCACCACTTCTCACTCCTCATTCCTCACTCCTAACTAGAGAGTAGAACTTTCACCCGAAATCAAGGGGGGGGCAGCACGCCCCAGGGGCTAACCCTGAACACCATGACTATCACTACGACAAAGGCGGTGACGAACAATGAATAAAGATGTTTCACTTGACGTAATCAATCATTCTATACAAAACAGCATACTGCACGCTATGCCCGGAGGCATTTTTATTTATCGGGCGGATACCCATGACATTCTGTATGCCAATGATCGTTTTCTTGCCATGCTTGGCTATGACAGCCTGGAAGCGCTGACTCAATCGCGCGGCCATACCTTCGATGACATCCTCTCTACCTCCGACAAAGAGCGTGTTTTCCTAGAGATCGAACATCAGCTGCGACAGAGCTTGATCGGATTCGTTGATTTCAAAGCCATCACAAAACAGGGTCCTCTCCGATACATGGAGATTTTTTGCCGTACCACCACACTTCCGGACTATGGACATGTGATTGTGGCCTTCGCCGTCGATGCAGAAGCGAAGTACCTGACCTACTCTACCGACCGGCTGACAGCGCTCCCGGGGCAGCGTCGTTTCCTTGAATATGCAGCCAAATGGTTCAAGCTTGCCAGCATGAATCCGGCATCACCGCCGATTGTGATCCTTTATTTCAATCTCTGCCACTTCAAGTCGTACAATATCCACTTCGGCCTTGATGCCGGTGATGCCCTCCTGCTCCATATGGCGGAGACGCTCAGGGAATGCTTCCCGAATGATTTCATTGCGCGCTTCTCTGATGATCATTTCGTCATCCTCACCTATGACATAGATCTTCAAAACCGTGTCATCGATGCCCACAAGAAGCTGCTTTCCATGTACATGCGTTCCCCGCTCGAAGTGAAAATCGGGATCTATCAGATAGAGGATCTCTCGATCACGCCGAGCAAGGCCTGCGATCTTGCGAAGCTCGCCTGTGACAGCATCAAGGATCGCCTTGACGTCTTCCTCTGTGAGTACACCGCCAAGGTGCAGCGCGCCGTCCTCATTCGTGACTATGTCATCGATCATCTGGATGAGGCCTTTTCCAAAGGCTATATTCAGGTCTACTACCAGCCTGTCATCCGCTCCATCTCGAAGACGCTATGCGGCCTCGAAGCACTGGCCCGCTGGATCGATCCCGTGTACGGATTCCTGAAGCCGAGTGAATTCATCCCGGCTCTTGAAAATTCACGCCAGCTCTACCAACTCGACCTGTACATCCTGGAAGAGGTCTGCAAGCGCCTCCGCGCCTGCCTGGATGACGGCATACCTGTCGTCCCGATTTCCATCAACCTCTCCCGCATGGACTTCCTCACCTGTGACATCTTCACCGAGGTGGAAAGACGAACCCAAAAATACCGGATCCCCCACCACCTCCTCTGCATAGAGATCACGGAGAGCATGTTCGTACAAAACGCACAAGAGATCCGCATCATTCTCGATCACTTCCGCGAGGTGGGCTATCAGGTCTGGATGGATGACTTCGGAAGCGGCTACTCCTCACTGAATGCACTCAAGGACTATCACTTCGATGAGCTCAAGATCGACATGGACTTCCTGTCGAATTTCACGCAGCGCTCAAAGGATATCATCCAGTCCACCATTCATATGTCAAAAAAGATCGGCATTCGTACGCTGGCAGAGGGCGTGGAAACGGAAGAACAATTCCGCTTCCTCCGAGATATCGGCTGCGAAAAGATCCAGGGCTACTTCTTCGGCAAGCCGCTCCCCTTCGATGAGATGAAAGCCCATATCCTTCTGCAGCATATTGATATTGAGACAGAAGAGCTCACAGCATACTATGAAAAAGCGGGAGATATGGACTTCACCACGGACGAGTCGCTCGCGATCGTAGAGACCATGGAGGATGGCAAGATCTATTTCCGCTTCGCCTCCCCAGCCTACCAAGACGTACTGGCTTCCGTCGGCGCACCCACACCGCGTGACAGTGAAGCCCGCCTCAATATGCCGGAGAGCCCGATCCGTAAAAAAATCGCGCGTCTGCTCTCCCATGTCTACGATTCCGACCAGCCCTACGCCATCACCTATACCATTGATGATCAGTATCTCTGGCTGAAGGTGCAGAAGATCGCCCAGCTCGGAAAACGCTTCCTCTTGCGTTGCAAGCTTCTCAATATCACACGCAATGCCATCCAGATCGAACAGATGAAAGTGAACGGTCTTGAAAAGGATCTCTACGACCTCTACCATGCCATCGTTATCAATGATCTTGACCGCGGCACCTGCCAGCCTGTCGTCTTCTGCCGGGACTACCACAAGTTTCATCCCGGTCACACCTACAATTACCGAACAGCAATGCGTGCTTTCGGATATCTCTCCATTCAGAAAGAAGACCGTCCTCGCTATGAGCGCTTCATGGATGCGGACACCATCTCCGATCGCCTTTCTGCACATGGCGGCACGCTCTCTGAATATTTCCGCACCCTGACGCCGAACGGCTTCGTCTGGTGTCAGCATGTCTTCATCGCCATCCCCGACACCCATTGCCGTATCTTCCTTCACACTGTCAAGCCCGCCGCCCCGAATAACCTCGCCATGGAAAAGGGTCTTGTCAAGCTGTATAACGAGATCAAGAAAGACTGGTGACCTGTAATCAGTGACTGGTGATAGGACCGGCAGCATTGAGGGAAACGCTGATTAAATCGCAGAGCCAGATTTAATCAGTGTTTCCCTAGAACAGTAAAAGGCTCTCCGTACGAGCATTGCGCGGAAGAGCCTTTTTTCGTGTGCCGATCTGCGCTATAATATAGGATATCAATTTTAACGTAAAGCGGTGTGACCGGAGATCAGAGTAGACCATGTAGAGCACTTTCCTCAAAAAGGATCTTCCCGCCAATGGGAAAACGGGACTGCCATTTCCTTACTCATGACATCTCCGGATCCCCCACACTTTTTTCAGGAGATACCCATGACAGAATCCACACGATGCACCATCATCGTCAATCCGACGTCCGGACGCGAACGAGCCCCGCGCTATATCCCGCTCCTCCATACGACACTGGCAAAGCGCTATGACAATATCACGATCAAGCTGACTGAAAAAGCCGGAGATGCCACGGAATTTGCACGCATCGCCGCAGAAAAAGGACGTGACGTCATCTGCATGGGAGGCGATGGCACGATCAATGAAGTCATCAACGGCATGGTACCCGTAGACAGCGACTCCGCCTTCGGCTTTATCCCTTTCGGCACTGTCAATGATCTGGCTCGCGCTCTCCACATCCCACGCTCCCCGCAGGGAGCCATCCGCATGCTCGAACATGCAGTCAAGACGAAAATCGATGTCGGCAAGATCAATGACCGCTACTTCATCAACGTTGTCGCCGCCGGCCTCATTTCTGAAGCAGTCAGCGAAGTCTCCATCAAAGAGAAGACCCTCTTCGGATCGCTCGCCTACTTCATGAAAGGCATGCAGGTCTTGAACAAGCAGAGATCCTACCACTTCAAGATCGAAGAGGAAAATGGCACTGTTATCCAAGTCTCCTCCCCTTTGATCGCTGCCATGCTGACAGACTCTGCCGGCAGCTTCCGCAACCTCATCCCGCCGGAAGATCGCAATAAAGGCATCATCAAGCTCTGCCTCTTCCACGACTTCGCCTGGCTGAATGCCATCAGGCAGGCGCCAAAGCTCCTCGCCGGTTTCCAGATGGGCCCCGACTTCGTCACGGTCGTCGGTATCAAAAAAGCGCATATCTCCATCAATGAAGGCGATACCCTCTCGACCAATGTAGACGGAGATAAGGGACCGAATTTCCCGATCGACCTTGAGATCCTCCCCTCCCGTCTCCCCGTCTTCGTTCCCGAGCACGTGGATGACAATGCGACGCATCTCCCCCACTTCTTTGAACGCGTCGCCCCCCATATGCATTTCCCATGGGCAGAAAATGGGGAAGAACCGATCAAAGGGACGACCATTGAGGAAGTCGTGCGGGAAGTGCAGGAACGGGAGAAGCGGAAGAAGTGATAAACTAAGAGACTTCAGACTTCAGACTTCAGACTTCAGACTTCAGACTTCAGACTTCAGACTTCAGACTTCAGACTTCAGACTTC
>CAKPUX010000012.1 GCA_934193095.1 uncultured Dialister sp.
ACCTTATCCCAGCTGTCTTTCATGCCATAGTCACCCTATCCGCCCCTTCGGGGCACCTTCCCCTAGAGGGGAAGGCTATTAAGTTAAGGAAATCGTTAGCTACGTAATGTCTTGCTTCCCCCTTCGGGGGAAGTGCCGAAGGCAATAGGGGCATGCCAGCGGTATAGCGTGCTATGTTGAATAGTCCGATGCTATCGATATTCCAACACTTTCATGCAATACCGCTACGTAGCCCCCTCAGCCCTTCGGGCAGCTCCCCCGATGGGGAGCCAAGAACGTTCTGCCGCTTAACTTAATAGCATTACCTAGAGGGGAAGGCTGCGATACGAGAATACCATCTTCTAAAAAAAGGCGGCGAAGCCGCCACGAGAGCCCTGAACCTTGAACCTTGAACCCTGAACCAAATGAAAGCAAAGTAAAAAGGGGCTGTGAAGAAATGAGGATTCATTTCTTCACAGCCCCTTTTTGATTGCCATATTTTACTGGATGCGTGCGAGAATGGCGTCGGTCATGCCGCGGCCATTGACTTTCTTCATGCCTTCTTTGTAGATGTCACCGGTGCGGTAGCCGTCATCGAGGGCCTGATTGACAGCAGCTTCGATGGCATCAGCGGCTTTGTCTTCATTGAGGGAGTAGCGAAGGAGCATGGCAGCGGAAAGGATGGTCGCGATCGGATTCGCGATGCCTTTGCCTGCAATGTCCGGAGCCGAGCCATGGATCGGTTCATAGAGGCTGGTCTCATTGCCGATAGAGGCAGAGGGGAGCATGCCGATAGAGCCGGAGAGGACAGCCGCTTCATCAGAGAGGATGTCGCCGAAGAGATTTCCCGTGACGACAACGTCGAAGAAGGACGGATGGATGGCGAACTGCTGCGCGCAGTTGTCGACATACATATGGTCGAGCTGAACATCCGGATAGTCCTCGTCATGGATCTTGATGACGGTGCGTCTCCAGAGGCGGGAGGTCGCAAGGACATTGGATTTGTCGACGCTTGTCACGTGACCATGACGCTTGCGGGCAGCTTCCATGGCGAAGCGGGTGATGCGATCGACTTCCGGCACAGAGTAGTTTTCCAGATCCCAGGCTCTTTCTGCGCCGTTATGGATCTCGGATTCACAGCGGTCGCCGAAGTAAATGCCGCCAACGAGCTCACGGACGATCATGATGTCGGTGCCTTTGGCAATTTCCGGTTTCAGCGGAGAATACTCGATCATGGAGTCCTGGATCTTCACGGGACGGAGGTTTACATAAAGGCCAAGCGCTTTTCTCAGGCCGAGGATGGCTTTTTCCGGACGGAGCGATGGCTCCAAGTGATCCCACTGGTCGCCGCCGACAGCGCCGAAGAGGATGGCGTCTGCCTTCTTGCAGGCATCAATGGTATCCTGCGGCAGCGGTTCACCGAATTTGTCGTAGGCTGCGCCGCCTGCATCTTTCCATTCATAGGTAAGGCCGATCTTGTAAATGTCATCGATCTTCTTCAGGACTTCGACAGCCGCATCGGTGATCTCTGTACCGATGCCGTCACCAGGGATGACAACGATGTGTTTGGACATGATTTGATTCTCCTTATTCCTTATATTTCTTCAGTGGTCATGTAGTAAGAGCGGATAGAAGGTTCAGGGTTCAGGGTTCAGGGATGACCCGTAGGACGTACGATCCCTCGATTGCGTGCAAAAGAAGTTCTGCGGGCTCAAAGGGGTCGGTGCAGCACATAAAAATCAGAAGCGCCTCGAAATCATCGTTTTTCGCGCGGGCCACCCCTTGCCCTTCGGGCGATCCCCTTCCAAGGGTAGGGGATCGGAACCTGAACCTTGAAACTTGAAAACAGAAAATAGCCATCTTCCCTTTATGAGAATCCTCATAGGTTAAACAGGTTCTGAAGGTTCAAAAGGTTCACAGGTTTCTCATCTTTCGTAAATACCGTATATTCTAAAACTCCGCGGCGCTTCCCTATGATGATGCGCCGCACCACCCCCGTTGAACCCATAGAACCTGCTCCCCCTCTTTCATCCCCAATCAAGGAACAGGACGTCCCCGAGGCTAACCTTGAACCCGACAACCCTTCTTATTTCTTTTTCGCTTTGACGTAGTTGATCAGTCCGCCCGCTTTGGCGATATCCTGGATGAAGCCCGGAAGCGGCGGCGCCTGGAAGGTATCCCCGGTGGTGAGATTTTCGATCTTGCCGGTGGAGATATCGATGCGGAGCGTATCGCCTGCGTGGATCTTCTCGACATCATCTCCGATCTCCAGAAGCGGCAGACCTACATTGATGCCGTTTCTGTAGAAAATACGGGCGAAAGACGCCGCAATGACGACGGGTACACCGCTTGCTTTGATGGCGACAGGCGCATGTTCGCGTGAGGAGCCGCAGCCGAAGTTTTTGCCCCCGACCATGATGTCGCCGGCTTTGACATTCTCCGCGAAGGTGGGGTCGATATCCACCATGCAGTGCTTGGATAGTTCCTTCGGGTCGAAGGTATTCAGGTAACGGGCCGGAATGATGACGTCCGTGTCGATGTTATCGCCGTAGCGCCAAACCTTTCCTTCTAATACTGCCATGTTATTTGACCTCCTTCGGTACCGCAATACGTCCTAAGATAGCGCTGGCCGCTGCCACCTGAGGGCCTGCCAGATAAATTTCAGAATCGGTCGGTCCCATGCGGCCGATGAAGTTTCTATTCGTGGTGGATACGCATTTCTCTCCGTTTGCAAGGATCCCCATGTAACCGCCAAGGCACGGGCCGCAGGTCGGTGTAGACACGGCACATCCGGCATCGATGAAGGTCTCGATGAAGCCGGCATGCATGGCCTGCAGGTAAATCGTCGGTGTCGCCGGGATGACGATGCAGCGGACATTCGGATGGACTTTATGCCCCTTGAAGATGCGGGCTGCGATAGCCAGATCCTCGAGACGGCCGTTCGTGCAGGAACCGATGACCACCTGATCGATCTTGATCTCCCCGAAGGTGCCGATGACCTTCGTATTTTCCGGCAGGTGCGGGAAGGAAACGACCGGCTTCATAGAGGAAAGATCGATCTCTACAGTGCGGGAATAGTGCGCGTCTTCATCTGCCTCGACGGCGTCGAACGGCTTATGGTAGCGCCCCTCGATGTAAGCGATGGTCTTTTCATCGACAGGGAAAATGCCATTCTTTCCGCCGGCTTCGATCGCCATATTCGCAATGGTGAAACGGTCGGTCATGGAAAGGGAATGGACGCCCGGGCCGGTGAATTCCAGCGACTGGTACAGCGCACCATCGACGCCGATCATGCCGATCAATGTCAGGATGACATCCTTACCGGTGATGTCCTCCGGCTTCGTGCCGGTCAGGACGACCTTGATCGCATCCGGCACTTTGAACCATGCTTCGCCGGTCGCCATGGCAACGCCGAGGTCGGTAGAACCGACGCCGGTAGAGAAGCCGCCCAGCGCGCCGTAGGTGCAGGTATGAGAGTCCGCGCCGATGGTGACCATGCCGGGCCCTACGAGGCCTTTTTCCGGAAGCAGTGCATGCTCGATACCGACACGCCCCTGCTCGAAATAATTGACAATGCCGTTTTCATGCGCGAAATCACGGACGATCTTTGCAAGTCCGGCAGACTTGATATCCTTTGCCGGCTGGAAATGATCCGGAACGAGAACGATCTTCTCCTTGTCGAATACCGGGACGCCGATGCGTTTGAATTCCGCAATGGACGGCGGTGCGGTGATATCATTCGCCATGACCAGGTCAAGGCGGCAATTGATCAGATCCCCTGCTTTCACAGAATCGACGCCGGCATGCTTGGCCAGGATCTTCTGTGTCATTGTCATACCCATACTATTTCCTCCTCTGCAATCTCCCACTTTTACTGCAATAAAAAAATCTTCCATCTCGCAAGAGACGAAAGATTCGCGGTACCACTCTTATTCATATTTCTGCAGAAATATGCACTCTGTCTGATAACGGTCAGGTTCCGGCGAAGCCTACTCTCTTCAGCCTGCGACTCGAGGATGAGTTCGATGAAATGCTCCTGCCATTTCCCACCTTCCAATGGCTCTCTAGAAGCGAGCAGTCTCTCTACTATTTCCTGTCCCTGTCTTTCTGGGATATGGTGATACTGTAGCATAAAATGAATGAAAATGCAAATAATTTAACTCGGGCTCCTGACTGCCCGCAAGGCGAACGACCCATGGAAACGGTGCATAAGCCCCGCAGTTTTTTCGATCACGCCCCAGCGGCATCCAAAAAGCGGCGCTTCGATCAGCGCCGCTCTTTCATTCCTAATTTTCCTTTTTCATGGCTTCGATCAGTGCATGCGCAAGCTGATCGGCACAGGAGGTCTGCTTGTCACGGCAGGTATTGCCGAGCAGGATATCCGCCGCTTCCTTTGCGCTGCGGCCTTCGAGGAGCTTGCCGATCGCTGCCAGATTGCCCGGGCAGCCTCCCTCAAAATGAAGGTGGTGAATGAGACCATCTTCCAGGTCAAAGGTAATTTTTCTTGCACATACGCCCTGCGGGGTGAATTCGAAGCTCTGCATAATAATTTCTCCTTTCAAGATCACTCTCACGATTCCTCTCTATTGTACTGAAGAATGGGGATTCATGCAAGAAAAGGAAGCCGAGTGAACATAGGAAAGCCTGTCGTTAAGGAAACACTGATTAAATCGTTATCGGATTTCATTCTTGGATTTTTATACAGAGAGAGGAGACATTCGACGCGAATAGCGAGCTATTTAAGGAGGATGTCGACGACGCTATGTATAAAAATCCATATGAAATCTGATTCTGTGATTTAATCAGCGTTTCCTTAGAATGACCTTCGCAGAAAGTACCTCTTCCCGCAAAAATCTGACACGTTGAGGATGATAAAGGGAACGCTTACTAAGCCCTCCTATCCGTTATCAAGACCTTGACTATAGCGGGAAGCAATGCTATTATGATTTTTAAATTTTAAAATGCTATCAGAAAATACTATTACATATAAATAAATGTATTTTTAAATAGTGCCATGAGACCACTTTTAGATCGTTTGGGGTCTAAAAGTGGCCTTTTAAGGAGGTGGTAGGTCTTTTGGCAGCAATCATGTGGCTATTGCTGTATCCGTGAAGCAAAACCCCCAATTTCATCATTCTGGTTTTGCTTTTACACCCCAACAAAAGATATATGATACATTGGCTTATATCTTGGGAAACGCTGATTAAATAGCAGAGCCGGATTTCATATGGATTTTTATACATAGCTTCGTCATCATCTTCCTTAAATAGCTCGCTATTCACGTCAGATGATTCCTTGCTCTGTATAAAAATCCAAGAATGAAATCAGTCAACAATTTAATCAGTGTTTCCCTTGCATGTATCTCTAGTTTTTGGTATCGAAAATAAAGGTTAAAGGTGAATTGTATGAAACAAGATAGTAACAACAAAAATGGTATACCACAAATTCACGTCCCCTGGTATGGTTATGTCGCTTTTTTGATAGCCATTTTAATGTTTTCGGGGATCTTCTCTTCTGCAGATGGCCCGCTAAAGGTATTGGACTTTAATGTTTTGGCCGGAAGCTTTGGCAATATAACCGGGGAGCAGGCCACCAACTTCCGCGGAATTGGCGGTAATGGCGCAAAAGATGGATTCATGTTTGCATTGACTTTGATTCCAGCCGTTATTTTGGCACTGGGATTGGTAAATGTCATTGATGGACTCGGCGGATTGCGTGCTGCAGAAAAATTAATGACTCCTATCTTAGAGCCATTGCTGGGTGTACCAGGCGTTACAGCTCTTGCAAATATTGCTAATCTGCAGAGCACGGATGCTGCAGCAGGTATGATCAAGGAATTAGTGGATAACGGAAAACTCACCGACAAGGAAAGAAGCATCGTTATCACTTATCAAACAAGCGGCAGCGCCGGATTAACCAATTATTTCTCTTCTGGCGCAGCTACATTCGCTATTTTGGGAACGCCGATCATTGTACCTTTGGCCGTTATTTTAGTTTTTAAAATTGTTGGTGCAAATTTGATGCGTCTGTACTTAAAAATGTTCTGTAAAGAGTAAAGAAGGAATATAATGGAAAATATGACCGAAGAACACAAGAAAAATGTCCTGGACCTTTTCGTAGAAGGCGCTCGCAAGGGATTCACTATTGGCACCACCAGTTTGTTACCCAATGTAATTATGGCATTTGTCATTATTCGAATTTTGGACGTAACAGGACTGCTCCATTTGATCGGCGTGGCCTTTCAGCCTATTATGGGACTGTGGGGACTTCCCGGCGAAGCAGCCACTGTGATTATAGGTTCTCTCATGAGCATGGGCGGAGCCATTGGTATCTTAATGAGCTTATTCACGCAGGGCATTATGGATCCTATCCAGGTCACTGTGATGGTTCCCGGTATTTATCTGATGGGAAACCCTGTTCAAAATGTGGGACGTTGCCTCGGCATTTCCGGTGTGAACAGTCGCCACTATTTTGCGATCATTATGATCTGCTTAATAAACACCCTGCTATCCATTTGGGCTATGCGTTTAATCATGCTCTTCTTCTAAATGTGGTTGAGCAAAATTGTGACAGGAGGACTGATCTGCTATGGAAAATTCAAAACCATTTTTTAAGCTTCTGAAAAATGTTCATGTATTTGCACCAGAGGATAAAGGCATACAAGACATTTTGATCGCTGGCGAAAAAATCGCTGCTATGGGTAAAGATTTATTTTTACCGGCTGTTTATCAGTGTCAAGTCGTTGAAGGGAATGGCCTGAGTGCTGTTCCTGGATTTATGGATGCCCATGTTCACATTATCGGCGGTGGCGGAGAAGGCGGTTTTCAGACCCGTACACCAGAGATTCAATTAAGCAAGATCACAACCGCCGGTGTTACTACGGTATTTGGACTTCTTGGTACAGACGGAATCACGCGCCATGTAGAAAGCTTACTGGCAAAGGCTCGCGGTTTGGAAAATGAAGGTATCAGTACGTACATCTATTCCGGTTCTTATGAGATGCCCACTCCTACGATCACAGGGAGCGTGCGGCGCGATATCGTTTTAATTGATAAAGTCATCGGTACCGGTGAGATCGCCATGAGCGATCATCGTTCTTCTCAGTCTCCCGTATCGGCATATCGTGAGATTACGGCAGAAGCGCGAGTAGGCGGTATGCTAAGCGGTAAAGCCGGTGTTGTAAATATGCACATCGGTGACGGTACAGATGGCCTCAAGTATTTGAGAGAAATCACAGCCAATGGAGAATTGCCTAAGACACAGGTCATTCCAACTCATGTAAACAGAAATAAACATCTCTTTGCGGATGCCATTGATTGGGCAAAAAGCGGCGGTCTGATGGACTTTACCAGCAGTATTGCTCCTAAAGATGACGACGATCCGGTCGTCAAAACAAGTAAGGGGATTCGCCAAGCCTTAGATGCAGGGGTACCATTGCGTCAGATTTCTGTCAGCTCTGACGGTAACGGAAGCATGCCAATTTTTGATGATAGCGGCAATAACATTGGTGTTGGCGTGGCAAATGAAGATTCCCTGTTAAAAGAATTCAGAGATCTGGTGCAGGAAGAAGGATTATCCTTATCCGATGCCCTGACTGTATTTACCAGCAATGTAGCTCAAAACACGAAATTGTATCCCAAGAAAGGATGCTTAGCTGAAGGAAGTGATGCAGATATTCTACTTCTTGATGACAAACTGCAGTTGAATGCTACATTTGCACGCGGGCAGCAGATGGTCAAAGATGGTAAGGCTATCGTATTTGGCACCTTTGAAGAACATTAAAAGCTATACAATAAGCAAGTGACTCACCTAGTGACACTCAATGGTATACCATTGAGTGTCACTAGTTTTTTATATGGAGGAAACGCTCGCCCGCAGCCGTCTCCTCCGCCGGACCCGATTGATGTGCCTTTCGAAATGCCCCTGACTGATGAATTCAGCGAGTACGAGCTGGTCAAAGACGGGGACGGTGCAGGAGTAGAAGCCCACGCGCAGCTGATAGAGAGGGACCATCTGCGGCGGGAGGACCAGGTAGCCCGTGCGGATGGAGGGCGCGATGGTTTTCGAGAAGCTATTCATATAGATGACGTGTCCCTCCGGCTCCATAGAGAAGAGCGTATCCTCCGGCTTGGAGAGAAGGGTAAACTCAGAATCGAAATCATCTTCGATGATCATGGCATGACGCTCACGGGCGAAGCGCAGGTACTCGGCCCTCTTCGAGGCCGTCGCCGTGATGCCGGAGGGATAGCTGTTGAAGGGCGTCACATGGAGTACCCTCGCACGGGTGCGAAGCAGCTCACTCGTTTCTATACCGTTCTTCCCCATCCTGAGCTTATCGATAGAGATCCCGTTCGCCCGATATACCTGCTCGATCTTCTGGTAGGACGGATCTTCCAGCGCATAGATCTGCCCCTGTCCAAACACCTGTATATTCAATCCATAGAGGTACTCCGCGCCCGACCCGATCAGGATCTGCTCGGGGGAGACGCGCATATGGCGGCTTCTGGCGAGATAGGAGGCGATCGCACGCCGCAGCTCTTCGCAGCCATGGTTCGGCGAAGGATCCAAGATCTTTTCTCCATACGCGGAAAGTACGCTCCGCATCGTGCGCGCAAAGATGGAAAAAGGGAAAAGGTCTCTTTCTCCGGCCTCGCGCTGTTCTGTCTTCATGCGGGCGATATCCATCGAGCGGCTCATCGGGCGAGGATCTGCCGCTCCGTAGTTATCCATCTCACGGAAGACGACGAAGTACCCGCTTCGTTCCCGCGGCTCCACGTAGCCTTCCTCGACAAGAAGATCATAGGCGTGTGCCACCGTGATGAGGCTGACGCCCTGCGCCTCTGCGGTCTGCCGCTTCGAAGGAAGCTTGGCTCCGTAGCCATAGACGCCATTCGTGATGGCATCACGAATGGAAAGATAAAGGGTCATGTAGGCGGTCATGAGGAGGATCCTTTCGTAATCATAGGAACTGGGAACTAGTATGGCGTTTTCTGAATCACTGGCATGTAAGTCAGCTCCCGAATCAAGTGAGGAGTTAGGAATGAGGAATGAGGAGTGAAGGTACGGCGCACAAAATGAGGAAGCGCCGCAGAGTTTGATATAAATCATGTACAAACTGTTTTGTATAATGAGGGGTATTGGGGCATTATATGAATGGTGTGTCCTTTCCAGCACTTCTCACTTCTCGCTAAGTCCAGAAGTTAACAGATCGCTATACTGGTGACAGGGGAACTAGGGATTAGGGATTAGGGATTAGGGTCGGTTCCATCTGGTCTTACTTTTTTGCAATGTTTTGGTGATTTTTATATATCCAGTTTCATAGTATAATGCAAACATCTAGATACAGCAAGGAGAATTCTCATGACAAACGAAGAAACACTGACCACACATTCCCTTTCCGTCCACACGAAGCACAATACGCGCTGGCTCACCATCTGCGGTCTTTTGATGGCGATCAATGTCGGACTTTCGTCTTTCGGTCTGCCCGTCCCGGGCGGTCACCTGTACCTGAACGACATCGTGATCGTCGCAGCGGCGCTCATGCTCGACCCGCTGGGAGCCTTCCTCGTCGGCGGCGTCGGCGCATTTTTAGGAGACTTCTTCTTCTACCCGCTCCCGATGTTCGTCTCACTCGTCACTCACGGTCTGCAGGCCATGGCGATCTCCTACATCGCGCACCACGCTTTCCAGGAAAAGCCGAAGCTCTCTACGGTGATCGCTGTCCTCGTCGGCGCCGTCATCATGGTCGTCGGCTATTCCCTCGGCCGTGCCTATGTCTACAGTACGCCTGCCTATGCATGGATCAAGCTGCCGTATGAGATCCTGCAGGCACTCTTCGGCGTCATCGTCGGCCCCTTCCTCGTATGGAAATGGAAGCTGAACGAACATGCCAAAAAGCTGATCGACGGGAAATGGTAACGAGCCTTCCCCACAATTTCACATAAAAAGAAGACGCGAGATCCGCCGGATCCCCTGCTCTTCTTTTTAATTGACCCTTTTTCAAGATGACTCGCCATCAGGGGCTAGGGATGAGTGGCTAGGGATGAGGGATTAGGGATGAGAAGCAAGCGGTGATTGAAGTAGCGCAGTTAGCATGCTAACCGTTCTGCAAGGAGGATCTCTCGACTACGCTCGAGATGACGACAGCGCGAAGCGCTATCAAAACTCCGCGGCGCTTCATTATTTTTTGCGCCGCACCTTCCCCGCTGAACCCGTAGAACCTATGGAACCCGCTGAACCTCTTTCGCACGCAATCAAAGGGCAGCACGCCCCACGGGCTACCCCTGACCCCTGACTCCTGAACTTTGAACCCATCAACCTTCCCCCATTATTTTGAAAGGACTCTCTATCATGAAAAACAATGAACGCTATGAACTGAACAAAGAACTCGCCCAGATGCTGAAAGGCGGCGTCATCATGGACGTCACCACACCGGAGCAGGCAAAGATCGCGGAAGCAGCCGGTGCTGCAGCCGTCATGGCACTGGAACGCATCCCTGCCGACATCCGCAAAGCGGGCGGCGTATCCCGCATGAGCGATCCGAAAATGATCAAGGGCATTCAGGAAGCCGTCTCCATCCCTGTCATGGCGAAATGCCGCATCGGTCACTTTGTCGAAGCGCAGATCCTCGAGGCCATCGAGATCGACTACATCGATGAAAGTGAAGTCCTCTCTCCGGCTGACGATGTTTACCACATCGACAAGCACCAGTTCAAGGTGCCATTCGTCTGCGGTGCGCGTGACCTCGGTGAAGCCCTTCGCCGTATCGCAGAGGGCGCTTCCATGATCCGTACCAAGGGTGAACCGGGTACCGGCGATATCATTCAGGCGGTACGCCACATGAGAAAGATCAATACCCAGATCGCTTCCATCGCCTCGAAACGCACGGATGAGCTCTTCGAAGCAGCCAAGCAGCTTGGCGTCTCCTATGACCTCGTCGTCTATGTCCATGACCACCAGAAGCTCCCGGTCGTCAACTTTGCGGCCGGCGGCGTAGCTACTCCGGCGGATGCCGCACTCATGATGCAGCTCGGCGCAGAAGGCGTCTTCGTCGGCAGTGGCATCTTCAAATCCGGCGATCCGGCGAAACGTGCTGCCGCTATCGTGAAGGCCGTCACCAACTACCAGGATCCGGAGATCCTGGCGGAGCTCTCCACTGACCTCGGCGAAGCTATGGTCGGCATCAATGAAGATGAAATCCAGCTCCTCATGGCGGAACGCGGAAAATAAATGTTAAACAGCGGGAATGGGGATCGGTGACCGCTGCCTTATGACAAAGAGAGTGGGTGTCAGACTCTCTCCCTGCGCTGTCATTTCGAGCGAAAAGGAAGGCTGCCCCTTCCTTTTCCCAGCCCCGCCGTCTCATTTTTATCAAAAGAGGTATTTGTCATGTCTACTCCCACCATTGCTATCCTCGCCCTTCAGGGCGCATTCATCGAGCATGAACGAATGCTCACCAAGCTCGGGGCTTCCTGTTTTGAGATACGAAACCGTAAGGATCTCGAGCGCCCCATGGACGGGCTCGTCCTTCCCGGCGGGGAAAGCACCGTGCAGGGAAAGCTTCTCAAGGATGAGGGACTTTTCGCACCGCTCCAAGACAAGATCCGAGCAGGGCTTCCTGTCCTTGCCACCTGCGCCGGCATGATCCTCCTCGCGGAGCATCTGGAAAATGATGCGAACACCTGGTTTGCTACACTTCCTGTGACAGTTCGCAGAAATGCCTATGGCCGCCAGCTCGGAAGCTTCATCACCACAGCGCCGGTCAAAGGCGTGGGTGACGTGAAGATGAATTTCATTCGCGCCCCCTACATCGCTTCTGCATCGCCTGACGTGGACATCCTCTCGACCGTTGATGACCACATCGTCGCTGTCCGCTATGGAAAGCAGCTCGCGCTTTCCTTCCATCCCGAGGTCGGACATGATGACCGCATGCACCGGCTGTTTCTTGATATGATCGGTGACTAGGGACTAGGGATTGGTGACTAGTGACTAGTGACTGGGGACTGGGGACTGGAATGCCAGCTCATGGCATCGCCATTATTTATACTTCGCGGCGCTTCATTATTTTATGCGCCGCACCAACATTTCGCATTTCTCATTTCTAATTTCTCATTCAAACGCAGCTTTCAAACGTAATCAAAGGACGCCCCGCCCCACGAGCTACCCCTGAACCAAAAAAGACGTCATGACGCTTTCGCATCATGACGTCTTTTTATTTCATCGATTTCAATATCTCATAGCTGGCCTGATCGAGTGCATCCTTCTGGCTCTGGAAGCCGAGGAAGAGAAGGCTGCGATAGCCTTCGCCCGTCTTGGTAAGGAAGCCGCGCATATAGAGAGGGATCGCCCATCCGTCAGCGACCAGATAGGGTGAAAGAGCAAAGCCGTAGGTCTTGGGATGGCTGAGTACCTTGTGCAGCTGCTCCACATGCATCATGCTGACGCCCATGAGGTCATAGGGGATGGGCTCGCCGGTCGCCTCGCGCGTCCCTTTGGCGGTCTCAAGAAAGATGTTGTTCAGCATCGTTTCCGCCTCCATCAGACCGATATTGAAGTGGAGCATGCGCTGCCCTGCCGCCGGAGTGAAGCCCTCTGGCAGGAACATGTCGTGGAAATAGGCCTCTACCGCTTTCCCTTTCATTTCCATCCCGAAAGCGATGACGGACGCATCCTGCTTCTTTCCGGGAAGGAAGAGCAGCCCCGCAGAGGGATGTGGATCTGCGGAGAGGTGAAAGGGCGTAAAGGTCATCCCTTTGGGAAGATTTCCATCTCCCAGAAATTCCCGGCTCTCCGGCATGAGTGCGAGAAGCTCTTCCATCGGCAGCGGCTCCATGACTTTGGCAGCCGCCGTGCTGACGCTCTCTCCCTGTGCGAGAGGAGACGCCGCCGGGATACCGTCCATACCGTCTGCGTGAGACAGTCCGCCCGTCAGAAGGAGGGCGACGCCCAGACAGAGTGAAAGCATGCGTTTCATTTTCCAGCTCCTGCCAGCGCCTTGTCGACGACAGGCTCAAAATACGCGCCAGACGCCTGATCCGCCGCGAGAAGGGTATAGGTCGTCATGCCCTTATC
Organism: uncultured Dialister sp.; assembly: GCA_934193095.1. Taxonomy (GTDB): domain Bacteria; phylum Bacillota; class Negativicutes; order Veillonellales; family Dialisteraceae; genus Dialister. Next base: position 13,051 of record CAKPUX010000012.1, read on the forward strand.
CTTGTGAATGATCGCTTTCAGATAGACCGGAAGCGTGAAGCCGTCACGGATGATGGAGATCTGTGCGCTGCCCGTGCTGTAGGCGAGCCCCTTCTTCGACGTCTTGTCCGCCCAGTCCGAGTGCGCCTTCACTGTGAGCTGTCCATGCGTCATCGCCAGAAGAGGCGCCAGCTCTTTGACCTCTGCCTGATTGTCTTTCGCCGCTTCCTTCGACTGAGTATCGAGCGCCGCGCTATAGAGGGCGAGCTTCATCTCGTCAGCATCTGAGAGCGCGATCGAGACGACCATCCCCTGATAGCAGATGCCTTTGTCCTCGCTTCTCACCTGATAGAGCTTGCCGCGGCGCAGTACATCGACCGCCATCTGTGCCACGTCATGAGAGTAGGCTTCGTTCTTTGGGAAAAGATTCTCCTTCTTGATCGCCTCTTCCACGGTCGTCACCGCTTTGTCCTCCATGAGCCAGTCATGCAGCTGGCTGCCGAAGAAAGATCGTTTGCCGTCAAAGACGCTGACCTTCTCGCCAAGGTCGAGCTTTTCACCGCCGGAAAGAACCATCGAGTCTGCGTCCGCTGTCAGGACACCGCCTGCCAGCGCCAGAGATGCCATGGAAATCGTCATCCATTTCGAAAGTTTCATCTATGTCACCTTTCTTTCAGGAAATATGTGGGAGTTCGTGCCTCTATTATAGCATAGTTGGGGGTTCGGGGTTCAAGGTTCGGGGTTAGCCCCGGGGGCGTGCTGCCCTTTGATTACGTTTGAAAGCTTCGCTTGAATGAGAAATTAGAAATGCGAAATGGTGGAGCGGCGCATAAAAATCAGAAGCGCCGCGGAGGTTTGAAATTAGCGATTTTCTCGTATCGCAAACCTAATCCCCAGCTACTAATCCCCAGTCACCAGTCACAAATCACTAGTCACTCCTAATCCCTGCTTTCAAACTTAGCCCTAAACCAACAAAAGAGCCAGCTTCCGCTGGCTCTTTCTTATTTCTTGAGATCCTTTTCAATGATCTCACTCTTCAGCTGCTGCAGGGCATCGGAGAGATTCACTTCCATGATATTCGGATTCAGAAGACGGGTGTATTCCGGCCAAAGAGTCTCCATCTGCTCATTCGCATATGCGATGGTTTCCGGAAGCGTTGGGAGCTTGACAGCTTCCCCCTTCTGCATGACGGGCTTCAGCATTTCCACACAGGTGTATGTGCCTGCTTTCAGCTCCTTACGGCGCCACTTGGCCGACTCGGTGACGAGTGTGTAATCGCCGCCGTCCGGCATCGGTTCGCTGGTGAGGCAGACGAGATCCGTGATCATCTTGCCATTCGATTTCTTGTAGAAACGACGTACCTCCTTGATACCCGGATTCGTCATCTTGGCGACATCGTTGGAGATCTTCATCACCGGCTCGAAGATGCCGTCTTTTTCTCTGGCGCTCATCTTGAAGACGCCGCCCAGGGACGGAGAGCCGTCCGCCGTGATGATCTTCGTGCCGACGCCCCAGCTGGTGACGGTGCAGCCCTGCTCCTTCAGAGACTGGATGAGGTATTCGTCCAGATCATTCGATCCGGAGATGATGGCATCCGGGAATCCGGCTTCCGTAAACATGCGCTTGGCTTCCTTGGAAAGGTAGCCGAGGTCACCGCTGTCGATACGGATGCCGTAGACCTTCGGCAGCTCGCCCTTGGCTTTCAGCTCTTTGAAGATCCGGATCGCATCCGGCACACCCATCTCCAGCACATTGTAGGTATCGGCCAGCAGGATGAGATTGTTGTGATACTGCTTCACATATTCTTCGAAGGCTTCGAGCTCGGTGTCAAAGCTCATGATCCAGCTGTGCGCCATCGTGCCGAGGACCGGGATGCCGAAGAGCTTGCCTGCTTCGACATTCGAGGTGCCGTTAAATCCGCCGATCATAGCCGCTCTCGCGCCCCACAGTCCGGCAGAATGGCCCTGCGCGCGGCGCAGGCCAAATTCCATCAGCGCATCCTTGCCCGCAACGGTGCGCACACGGCGCGTCTTCGTCGCGATGAGGCTTTCATGGTTCATGATCATGGAGAGGCCTGTCTCCATCAGCATCGCCTCTGTCGTGGTGCCATGGAAACGGAGCAAGAGCTCGCCGGGGAATGCGACCGTGCCTTCCGGCATGGCATAGATGTCTCCCGTGAAGCGGAAATCGGCCAGGTAGTCCAAAAATTCCGGATAGAATATCCCGAGGCTCTTGAGGTAGGCGATGTCATCGGCATCAAAACGGAAATTTTCAGCAAATTCCTGCAGGTGCGCGAGCCCTGCGACCACGGTATAGCCGCCATTGAAAGGATTCTTGCGATAGAAACGGTCAAAGACCACGCGGCGTTCATGCATGCCCTTTTTGAAGAGCGCATTCGCCATGGTCAGCTGGTATAAGTCTGTAATAAGTCCATTGGCAGCCATTATTTGTATCTCCTTTATGTGAAAGTGGATCATCGAGATCATCATGAAACGGCGAAGAGACGATGATCATCTCTCTTCATTGTCAAGACAATACGTCTTTAGCAGTCAAGTATAGCACCTATTGGGAAAGTGTCAAGGGAAACAGGGTGAGCCCGTGGGATGGCTCGCCCTTTGATTCCGTTTGTAAGCATCGCTTGAATGAGAAATGAGAAATGCGAAATGGTGGTGCGGCGCATAAAAATATAGAAGCGCCGCAAAATTTTGATAGCGCTTCGCGCCATCGTCATCTCGAGCGTAGCCCTCGCTCTTCCTTGCAGAACGGTCAGCGTGCTAACTGCGCTGCTTCAATCACCGCTTGCTTCTAATCCCTAGCTACAAGCTACAAGCTACCAGCTACCAGTCCCTAGTCACCAGTCACCAGTCCCTAGCCACCAGTCACTCATTTTACTTTTTTACGGCTTCTTCCCTGCTCCCTAAGATCTTCACATCCACATCCGTAAGATGCGTCAGGACATCGATGACGATGTCTCTCGTGTCAGCGGTCGAATTGATCTGACAGGTCGCACGCTTCGGATCGAGCGTCGTCAAAATGCCTAGGTACTCGTAGCCCTCGATGATGCGGTTGATATAATTCACCGCTTCCGGCGGGATCTCTATATACACTCTGGTATCATCCATGTTTCGCACGTCTCCTTAAAATGGTATAGGCAGGGAGCTCCATCTCCGTCTGCATGGTGAGGACTTCGAGCGGATGCGGCGCACGGTCGACTGCCTCGCCCTCTCCATTGGTGAGCGGCCCGACCGTGAAGAGGCCGACATCCCCTTTCGGCGTCAGGTACTCCAAAGTCTCGCCCACCTTGAAATGATTTCTCTGCTGCACCCGGGTCGTCCCCTCTTCCGATGGCAGGATGAGTCCGACGAAATCATACGGCTGCTCCGGCTGTGACTTGACATACTCCTGCGCGGTATGATCCGCCTCCTGAAAAGCGAACGCCGTGGTGTAGGGACGGTGCGATACCTTTTCCAGCTCCTCGCGCCACTCCTCCCGCACGCGGTAAGCTCCGCGCTCAGCGTAGTAGGTATCGATCGCCTTGCGGTAGGCAGCGACGACCGCAGCCACATAGTACACGCTCTTCATGCGGCCCTCGATCTTGAGGGAAGAAGCGCCGCCCTCGATGAGCTCGGGGATGTGATCGATCATGCAGAGGTCTTTGCTGTTGAAAATGTATGTCCCGTGATCGTCCTCCTCGATGGGCCAGTACTGTCCGGGACGGGACTCTTCCATGACCGAATACTTGAAGCGGCAGGCCTGGATACATTCGCCGCGGTTCGACTGGCGCTTGCCATGCGTGAAGAAATTCGAAAGCAGGCAGCGACCGGACCAGGAAATACACATCGCGCCATGACCGAAGACCTCCAGCTCGATATCCACCTTTTTGCGGATGTCCGCCATTTCCTTCACGGATACTTCACGCGCGAGCACCACGCGCTCCGCGCCCAGTTCCTTCCACATTTTGACCGTCCGCCAGTTCGCTGCGCTCGCCTGCGTCGATACGTGGATCGGGAGCTTCGGCACCACCTCGCGCGCGAGCGAGAAAACGCCGAGATCGGAGATCAGCGCGGCATCCACATGGATTTCCTCCAGATACTTCAGATAGTCGTCGAGGCCCTCCAAGTCTTCATTGCGCGGGATGATATTCACGGTCACGTAGACCTTCTTCCCCATCCCGTGTGCATATCGGACGGCTTCTTTCATTTCTTCCTTCGTGAAATTGCCGCCGTAAGCACGAAGGCCGAAAACCTTCCCCGCGAGATAGACCGCGTCCGCTCCGTAGAGAAGCGCCATTTTCATTTTTTCCATCGTCCCCGCCGGTGCTAATAATTCGATTTTGTTCATTATCTAAAACCTTTCCGTTAAACGCTATTTTAAATAGTTAGAAGTGAGGAGTTAGGAGTGAGGAGTGATAGTGCGGCGCAAAAATTATAAAGCGCCGCTTCTTTTTATTCTTTCTGCCATCGTTTTGGTAATCGCAGACAGCATTTTTTCTATTTCATTACACTCCGTATATAGTCTTTGATAACCTTCTGGAGCGACATAACCACTCTCAAACAACAGTTCCAGCCAGTACAACGTTTCATTGGACTCTTTATAGGCGATGTACATTTTCTGCAAAAACTCCTTCTGTGTGATAGCATGCTCTGCTTCCATTACATTGGCACCAATGCTGGTTCCCGAACGCCCCACTTGGTCTATGATAAAGTACGGACGCTTATTTTTCCGCAAATGCTCCACCAATTTCATGACATGAATCGCAAACTGCTTGCTTTTCTTTGCTACTGTTTGATTGGTATCCATCATGCAACCTCATTATATAAACTTCGCGGCGCTTTATAAATTTGATGCGCCGCACCGCCACTCCTCACTCCTCACTCCTCACTTCTAACTCCTCGCTGACTGCCAGTCCATCTCCATCCTTATAAATGACCGTAGCGTAGTGCGTCCTCACATACGCTATATATTCCCTCAGGCGCACGACCAGCGTCCGATACCGATGCGGCACAGGTGCATCACTTTCTACTATGCCGCGGAAAAGCACATTATCCGCCGCGATCACCGCATGCGGCGACAGCTTTTGCTCGATGGCCTTCAGCTGCCGGAGGTACTGGCCCTTCGGGCCATCCAGGTACAGGAAATCATAGGGCCCTTCCAGCGTTTCCAAAAGCTCTGCCGCATCGCCCAGATGGCAGTGAACGCGCTGCGAGAAGCCGGCCGCTCGCATGACCTCCTCCGCGCGGGCATGTCGCGCAGGATCGATCTCGAGCGTATCGATCTCTGCGAGTGGGAAACGCTCTGCCAAAAGCAGCGAGGAGTAGCCGATGGCTGTCCCGATCTCAAGGATACGCTTCGGCGAAGCCTTCTCGGCGGCCGAAAGGAGGAGCGAGCGCTCCGGGCCTCGGATGATGGGGACCTGGTCACGGCCGGCTTCGATCTCTAACTCTTTTTTCAGTGCTTCAAGAACTGGATCCATAAATATTCTCCGTCTCCTGCTGGTGCTCTTCGTAGGATCTCGTAAATACATGATGCCCGTCAGCCTGCGCGACGTAGTAGAGGTAGTCACCCGGCTCGGCAGCCAGCACCGCCTCTATGGCAGGAAGTCCCGGACTGCCGATCGGCCCCGGCGGAAGGCCGGGGTGCGTATACGTATTGTACGGCGAGTCGATGCGCGTATCCGCGATGGTCAACTCCGCCTTCTGCTCGCCCAAGGCATACTGGATCGTCGCATCGATCTGGAGCGGCATGCCGATGGAAAGGCGCTTCAGCATGACGGAGGCGATCGGCACCTGATCCTCCGGGAAACGCGCCTCACGCTCCACCATCGAGGCGATCGTGAAAAGATCATGCAGTGTCATGTGCTTCGCCTCCGCCCTCTTTCGGATGTCCGGCGTCAGCATTTCATCGGTATGACGATACATGAGATCCAAGATCTGGCGCGCCGTGTATTCCTTGGGAATGCTGTACGTATCCGCGAAGAGGAATCCTTCTGCCTTGATCGGTACCGCGACGGGGCCGTACTGGTATTTCAAGGGGCCATAGGTCGCCGCTTCTGCCTCAAAGTCCGCTGCCCCTTCAATGCCTGCCTGCGCGAGCAACTGAGCGATCTGATGCACCGTAGAGCCTTCCGGTACCGTGACCAAGTATGCCTCCGTCTTCCCATGCTTTAAGGCATCGATGGCGTCCCGGATCGTCAGCCCCTTTTCGAGCACATAGTCCCCGCTTTGCAGCTGATTTCCTTCCCCCAGAAGGCGGGCATAGAGGCGGAAGCGCACCGCGCTCTCAATAACGCCCTGCTTTTCCAGAAGGGATGCGATATCGCCTCCCGTCGCATTCTTTTCGATCCTGACCTGCGCCTTCCCGCTGCGCGCCCCGTGGTCTGCCGCATAGAAATACCAGCCGCCCAGGAGGGCGGCCAGCCCCGCCGCCATACCGAGTGCGATGCACACACCTCTCTTCTTTGCTTTCTTTCGAGAAAGCTCTGTGTCGTTGTCTTCCACACAGCACCCCTATCCGAGACAGATGTCTCTATTTTTTACTCTACCCATTATATCATATGTAAATATATAATAGTCCGTGGTACAATGAAGTAGCTAGGGAAACGCTGATTCAATCACAGAATCAGTGTTTCCCTAACAATCCCAACAGGTCAATCGATATCTATGATAAAAAGGAGAATCCCCATGTCTATCACCATCGGAATGAAAGGCACTGCCACCAAGATCGTCACAGAAAATGATACCGCGAAAGTGGTAAAAAGCGGCTCGCTCCCCGTCCTCGCCACCCCCGTCCTCTCGGCTCTCATGGAAGAAGCCGCCTGCGATGCGGTGAAGGAAGGTCTCGCCGAAGGCGAAACCACCGTCGGCGGCTTCATCGGCCTTGCCCACAAGCAGCCAACCCTCGTCGGCAGCACCGTCCGCGCCGAAGCCACCGTCACCGTCGTCAAAGGGAAGAAGATCACCCTCCACCTGATCGCCTATGACGAAGCCGGAGAGATCGGTGAGGCCGAACATATCCGCTTCGTCGTAGAAGCAAAGCCTTTTATGGAAAAAGCGGAAAACCGCATTTGAGACGGCGGGCTGATACTGCGCCCATGGAGCCCCCCAAAAAGTCATTGTATCTTCAGAAAGGCTTCCTATGACATCCACTCCCATCACCATCCGCACCGCGACCCCCGATGACGCGGCAGCGCTGCTTGCGATCTATGCTCCCTACGTCACAAAGACCGCCATCACTTTTGAATACGACGTCCCCAGCGAAGAAGAATTCCGACGCCGAATACAGACCACCCTTGAAACCTATCCCTACCTCGTCGCAGAGCGAGGAGGTACGATCCTAGGCTACGTCTATGCCAGCCCCTTCCATACCCGCCCCGCCTATGACTGGAATGTCGAGACTTCCATCTACATTGCGCAGGATGCCCGTCGCACCGGCGCGGGGCGCAAGCTCTACGAAGCCCTCGAGCTCTACCTTCGCGCACAGGGCATCGTCACGCTCTATGCCTGCATCACCTATCCCGCCACACCTGACCCCTACGTGGATACGAACAGCGTCGATTTCCACAGCCATATGGGCTACGACCTTGTCGCCAACTTCAAAAAGAGCGGATATAAATTCGACCGCTGGTACGACGTCGTATGGATGGAAAAAGAGATCGGTGCGCACAAGGCGCCCATGGCCCCTGTGAAGCGCTTTTCGGAAATCTGCGGCCGGTGAGCGGATGACGCTCCTAAGACTTGGCGGCATCCGGCATTTATCTTTTTGCGCAGATCCACTGTCCGCCCCTTCGCCGCAGAACCCCCTCAAACCGCCAAGCAAAAAGGCGATGTGAAATAACGATCATCTCATTTTCTTATTCAATCTGCTGCGGGGGACTTGCAGCTCTCATAGGAGTGACCGGGAAACCTTATCCCAGCTTTCTTTCATGCCATAGTCACCCTATCCGCCCCTGCGGGGCACCTTCCCCTCTAGGGGAAGGCTGCGATACGAGAATACCATCTTCTAAAAAAAGGCGGCGAAGCCGCCACCTCAACCCTGAACCCTGAACCAAATGAAAGCAAAGTAAAAAGGGGCCTTGAAGAAACGAGGATTCATTTCTTCACAGCTCCTTTTTACATGCTTATGATTTTAAAACACCCGTCCCGTCAAAAGCAGGGATGAAGGCCGCTTCCGCGCTCTCCTTCTGCTGTACGTAGCCATCAATGATGCCGAGCTCCTCCATATAGGACTCGCACGCCTCGTATTCTTCATCCGTGATCCTGCGATCGATCTCCGGGAATTCCGCCGCACGGCCGCAGGGCGTATACTGACGCATGAGGCTGAAAAGGACGTCTCCCGGCTCGAACGTCTCCGCCACATACTCGAGGATCCGTTTCGTGTTCTCCACCTGGCCGGGAAGGATCAGATGGCGGATGAGGACGCCCCTCTGCAAGATACCATCCGCCCCGATCACATAGGGCCCTGTCTCTTTGAACATCTGCTCGATGGCTGCGCTCGCCCTTTCGAAGTAGTCCGGCGCATCACTGTATTTCCCGGAGATCTCCGCATCATAATACTTGAGATCCGGCAGCCAGCACTGTACCTTCTTGCGCAGAAAGGCCACGGTATGCACGCTCTCATAGCCGCCGCAGTTATAAACAACCGGCACCGGCAGCGGCTCGCGAAGGCTCTGGAAGATCGCATGGGTGTAATGCGTCGGCGTCACAAGATCGATATTATGCGCCCCTTGGGCAATGAGCTCGAAGTAGATCTCCCGCAGACGCTCGACGGAGACCTCGATGCCCTTTCTTCTTTCGGAGATCTCATAGTTCTGACAGTACACGCAGGACAGATTGCACCCGGCGAAAAAGACCGTCCCCGCCCCGCGTGTCCCTGCGATGCACGGCTCCTCCCAGTGATGAAGAGCCGCGCGGGAGATCACCGGCAGCATCCCGCTCTGGCAATAGCCAAGCTGACCCTCGCCCGTGATGCTCTCCCTGCGCACCACCTTGCACGCGCGCGGACACAGATTGCATACGCTCATAGTTCTTCCTTCTTTCGTTTGAATGATTATATGTATTGTAGCATATGGGGTAAGGGTTAGCCCACGGGGCGTGCTGTTCCTTGATTGGGGATGAAAGCTTTGCTCAAATGAGGAATTAGGAATGAGGAATGAGGAATGAAGGTGGCGGCTTCGCCGCGAGTATGAATAGCCTTCCCCTCGAGGGGAAGGTGCCCCGAAGGGGCGGATAGGGCACAGGCGGTATGAAAGAGAGTGGGAAAATGCGTCTTAAGTCGACGATTTACGAAAGCACCCTATCCACCGCTGACGCGGTCCCCCTTCCCCGATGGGGAAGGCAAATTAGTAGCGGCTACGCCGCAAATATTTATGGAGCGATGCCCGAAAGTCTCTCGATATCAGGTTTCCCGTTTTGGACTTTCCAAACATTGCCCACCTAACCGCGAATAACAAAGATTCGAGGGCTTCGCTCGAAATGACGGTGCGAGAGAGCCACTAGTCATCAGTCACTTGAGGCTCCTAATCCCTAGCTACTAGCTACTAGTCACTAGTCAACCCAATTCTCTATTGCGACTGATTTCCAAACATCTTATAATAAGTACGAATTTCCATAATGGATTTTGAAAGGAGCATACCCATGCAGAAAGAAACGGGGCTTTTGGAGCGAGTTTTCCACCTGAGTGAAAACGGTACATCCGTCAAGACGGAGATCATGGCGGGTATCACCACCTTTATGACCATGGCTTACATCCTGGCTGTCAATCCGGCCATCATGAGCGCAGCCGGCATGGACAAGGGCGCTGTCCTGACAGCGACCGCTATCGCCGGTTTTCTGGGAACTGTCCTCATGGCTGCGTTTGCGAATTACCCCTTCGCCCTGGCACCGGGCATGGGGCTGAATGCCTTCTTCGCCTTCACCGTCGTAAAGCAGATGGGCTACACCTGGGAAATGGCACTGGCTGCCGTCTTCGTCGAGGGTGTCATCTTCATCGTGCTCTCTCTCACGAATGTCCGTGAAGCGATCTTCAATGCGATCCCGCTCAATCTGAAGAAAGCCGTCTCTGCCGGTATCGGTCTCTTCATCTGCTTCATCGGCCTGACCGGTGCGCAGATCATCGTCGGCAACCCGGCCACCAAGATCTCCCTCTTTTCCTTCAAGCAGGCCATGCTGGCCGGTACCTTCCATACCACCGGCATCACGGTCGTACTCGCCATCCTGGGCGTCCTCTTCACCGCCTTCCTCATGGTGGCAAAGGTGAGAGGCAATATCCTCTGGGGCATCCTCTTCACATGGATCCTTGGCATTCTTTGCGAAGTCACCGGTCTCTATGTGCCGGATCCGGCGCACGGCGCTTTCAGCACCCTGCCCGATCTCTCCGCCGGACTTGCTTCCTTTGCTCCGGCCAGCATCTCTCCCCTCATCGGTGAGCTCGACTTCTCACAGGTCGCGACCTTCAACTTCGTCGTCGTCCTTCTGGCTTTCCTCTTCGTCGATGTCTTTGATACCTTGGGCACACTGATCGGCGTTGCCGCCAAAGCCAATATGCTCGATGATGAGGGCCGTCTGCCGCGCATCAAGGGCGCGCTCATGGCAGACGCCGTAGCCACCACTGCAGGCGCCGTCCTCGGCGTCTCCACCACCACGACCTATGTCGAAAGTGCAGCGGGTGTATCGGAAGGCGGACGCACCGGTCTCACCGCGATGACCGTCGCCATCCTCTTCATCCTCTCCCTCTTCCTCTCCCCCTTCTTCATGGCCATCCCCGCCTTTGCGACGGCGCCGGCACTCATCACCGTCGGCTTCCTGATGTTCACCGCCGTATCCGGCATCGATTTTGCGGACATGACAGAAGCCATCCCCTGCTACCTCGCCATCATCGCGATGCCATTCGCTTACTCCATCGCAGAAGGCATCTCCTTCGGCGTCATCTCTTACGTCATCATCAATGCCCTCGCCGGCAAGACAGAAAAGATCAGCCCGCTCATGTACATCCTGACCGTGCTCTTCATCCTGAAATATATCCTGCTGTGATGTTGGTTTTTTGTTGCTAGTTGTTTGGAAATAGCAGTACCACGCCCTTTGCCCAAAAGGCAGAGGGCGTTTTTACTAAAGAGAAAAGGTTCAACGGGTTCGACAGGTGTGAGTAGCCAGGGATTAGGGATTAGGGATTAGGAGTGACTAGTGACTGGTGGCTAGTGACTGGAAATCAGGAGACCAAGAGACTGGGAGACTAGGAGACATCAGACTTCAGACATGTGACGTCTAACGTCTAACGTCTAACGTCTCAAGCGGGCATCGCCCTATTTGTACTTCGCGGCGCTTCATTATTTTTCGCACCGCACCTTCCCCATTGAACCCGTAGAACCTGCAGAACCCTCCGAACCTCTTTCGCACGCAATCAAAGGGCAGCACGCCCAAGGGCTAACCCTAAGAACCCATGGAACCCAAACACCCGCTTTCATCGTAAGGAGTATCTTATGCACATTCTCATCCGCCTTCTCGCTCTCCTCTTTCTTTCCCTCTCCGCGCTCACCGCATCCGCAGCCGAGGCACCGGCGCTCACGGCTGATGCCGCGATCCTGATGGACGCGACGACCGGCGAAGTCCTCTATGAAAAAAATGCGGACAAGCGCGAATATCCTGCCAGCATGACGAAGATGATGACCTGCATCCTCGCCCTGGAAAAGGGGAATCCGCTCAAAACCATCGCCATCAGTGCGAATGCCGCCAACGTCGAATCCACCGAGCTCTACGGCGGCGAGTGGATCCACCTCGGAGAGCTGACTTACCAGATGATGCTGATCTCCGATAACGGAGCAGCCACCGCCATCGCAGAAGCCATCGGCGGAAACGTGAACCATTTCGCTTCCATGATGAATGAAAAAGCCCGCGGCATCGGAGCAGAGAGCACACACTTCGTCAATGCGAACGGCATGCCGGATGAAAATCACTACTCGACAGCCCGCGACATGGCGAAGATCGCGCAGTATGGCCTTCAAAACAAAGAATTCCGGCAGATCGTTTCTACCCGAAGCAAGCAGGTCCACTACGAACGCCCGAACAAAAATCTTCCCTGCGCAAATACCAATCATCTCCTCTTCACCTACGACGGCGCCATCGGCGTCAAGACCGGCTACACCCGCGCCGCACAAGGCTGCCTCACCGCGGCCGCCACAAGACATGGCAAGGCACTGATCGCCGTCATCATGCACGCCGGCTGGGATAGCCGCTTCACCGAAGCCGCCACGCTTTTGGATTACGGATTTGGGATGGAGACTAGTGACTAGGGACTAGGAGTGACTGGTGACTAGTGACTTGGAGCTGGGGACTGGGGACTCGGGACTTGAATACGACTTTTGAGCATCGCTCTATTTATACTTCACGGCGCTTCCATAGCATTATGCGCCGCACCAACCCCGTTGAACCCATAGAACCCGTTGAACCTTCTGAACCCATCCCCGCCCCCCTTGCAGAAAGTCTCCTGATTCATTAGAATAAATGAAAGAAACATAAAACTTCCATTTACCATTCAAAGGAGAACTCTGATGAAAAAACTCATTCTCACAAGCCTGCTCACCTTGGCACTCGCCGCCTCTGCCTCGGCCGCTGTTCCGACTGGCGGCGTGTACCTGGATAAGGACGGCACTCCGCTCACCGAAGCGCAGCAGATCCCGCCGTCCTTGAAATCGCAAAAGATGGCTCCGCAGACGACGGCAATTCGAGAAGCGCTGGCTTCGCTCCCACGCAATCGACTGGTGCTTATCACGCTGACTGTCACGGAAGACGGCAACGCGGCCAATATTTCTGTTATGAATAGCTCCGGCTCTGTCATTCTCGACCAGTACGCGGTGGACTCCGTGGAACACTGGCAGTTCCAACCGGCGAAGCGCGGCGAGAAGAACGTCAGCAGCAACGCCTCTGTCCCAATCCGTTTCATCTCCACCATGGTTTCCGTCCCTGCTGCCCCCGCCTCACAAGTCCTGAAAGACATGTCCGATGAAGTCCACGAAGCCGCTGAAAGAAATAGGCATCCCGTCCTCACGGTAAAAGTCTACATAAAGAGCGACGGCACGATGGACGGCGCGCCTGAAGTATTAAAAGATGAAACGCTCCCCACCGCGGATTTCAAAATCCTTTCAAAATATGTCGTAAGCTCCATAAAATCCTGGACTTTTACCCCCGCGCAGAATCCCAGTGGCGATGCCATTGGATCGGCAATCCTGATCTCGGTGCAGTTGTAAATAATGGATGATTGGCAAGTAAAAAACGCAGCCGTATCAAGCTGCGTTTTTTGTTTCCCTAGTCACCAGTCACTAGTCACCAGTCACCGTCAACTAGTTCAGCGTCGCATACTTTCCGCCTTCGACCTTGAGGAGGACGAGATCGACATCTGGATCCCCGGAGTTATTGAAGGTCATCGGTCCGACAGCGGACTCGAAATTCTTTACATTCGCGAGAGCTTCTCTGACTTTCTTCGAATCCGTCGTGGTGCCGGCATCTTCCATCGCTTTCGCTGCGAGCTTCACAGAGACATAAGCGCAAGCTGCGAAGTTGTCCGGATCGTGATTGTACTTCGCCTTGAAGTTCTTCACGAAGTCTTTGGTCGCCTGGCTGTTGCGGTCAGCAGACCACATAGAGGAGACATACACATTGTCAGCCGCTGCGCCAGCGATCTTGATGAGTTCCGGCGAAACGAAGCCGTTATCTCCGAGGACAGGCTGATTCATTCCCATTTCTCTCATCTTCTTCAGGATGAGGCCGCCTTCCTGATAGTAACCGGCAACGACGACCGCATCCGGATTCACATTGTGGATCTTCGTCAGCTGCGCGGAGAAGTCCGTATCCTTATCTGCGAAGGTTTCCGTCGCGACGATATTCACGCCCTCCGCTTCGAGCGCCTTCACGAAGGTCTTGTAAGCAGAGACCTGATGCTCGTTGTTGTTCGAGTAGAGGACAGCCACATTCTTATAGCCGAGGAGCTTGTGCGTTTTCTGCACGGTCTGCGGGATATTCTTCGACTCCGGCACGCAGTTTCTGAACATGTAATCACCGATCTCGATGAGTCCTTCTGCGGTGGTCGCTGCGCCGAGGAGCGGGATCTGCGCCTTCTGGAAGAGCGGTCCGACTGCTTTGTATTCACCGGAAATCAAGGGGCCTACGACCAGCACCTTCTTCGCCGCGATCATCTTCTGCGCCGCGCTCACGCACTGCTGCACATTGCCCTTCGTATCCGCCATTTCGACATCGAAGTGAATCTTGCCTTCCTTATTCACTTCTTCGACTGCCAGATCAAAGCCTTCCTTCTCCGCGAGGCCATACGAAGCGACACCGCCCGATACGCCATTCAGGAACCCCACCTTCGCGACCTTCGCGCCTTCCGCCGGCTTCGAAGCGCTTTCTTTGCTTCCGTTGCCGCCGCAGCCTGCCAGACCTGCCATCGCAGCTGCCAGCATCAGTCCGAGTCCTGCTCTCTTCATCATTTTTTTCATTTCCATTTTTAGTTCTCCTTTGGTTGTCAATAGCAAACTTTTCTTGATTGTTTGTTGAGTGTCATGTGTTATTCAGGAAATCAGGAAGGCGGTAGCGTATCCCTCATAAAAAAAGCCTCCGATGAGAATACTCTCATCGGAGGCGCTTTGGCGCGGTACCACTCCGGCTTATCACTCACCATCCGCAGATGAACCAAGAAAAAAGTCCCTGCCCCGAAAGGGCAAGGACGCTTCTGCGTGGTACCACCTTGCATTTATACTCTGCCAAGGGGCGTACCGGAAATCAAAAAGCCCCTGTCCACTCTGGGACAGGGGCGAGATCGCGGTACCACCCTGCATTATACTTTAATGGCTATTCCATAACGGGGACATCCGTCCAGACCTACTACCTTCGGCCGGGAAGCTCGCGAGTGATAGATCACGGATACGTCGCACCGGTTTTCACCATCCACCGGCTCTCTGAGGCTCCGAACTTCCGATTTCCTCTCGTTCACAGCATGTACTTGTTTGAACTTGATTGCAAGTATAACGGATACACGCAGGTTTGTCAAATGGAAATTTTTGAGCCTTGCGTTTAAGGTTTTGGATGTAGCGGGTCCAACATGTTCTGAAGGATCAACAGGGGATGAGTGCCTAGGGGTTAGGGATTAGGGATTAGGCGTGACTGGTGACTAGTGACTGGTGACTGGGATTCTTCGCCATCGTCATCCCGAGCGTAGTCGAGGGATCTTTATTGTATTCCTTTTGAAAATCAGCTGCACGCATCAACTTGGATGAAACACCGTATTTCCCTTCTTGTGACACCAGGGAAATACTGATTATAGGCTGGAAGAGATCAGACCTCTGACGTCTGACATCTAAAGTCTCAAGCGGGCATCGCCCTATTGATACTCCGCGGCGCTTCCATATTTTTATGCGCCGCACCACCATTTCGCATTTCTCATTTCTAATTTCTCATTCAAGCGAAGCTTTCACGCCCAATCAAGGGACGACAGATCCTCGTGTCTAACCATGAACCTTTTATCATTTAGTACCTTGCATTACAAAGTACCTTGTGATATAGTATGAGCAGATAAGGAAACACGGATTCAATCGTTGCCAGATGTAATCAGCATTTCCCTTGATTCCCAAAGAAAGGAGCGATCATGAACGTCCAACTCAAGAAGGGAGTGATGGAGATCGTCGTACTCTCCATGCTCCGCCGAAAAGACTTCTACGGTTACGAGCTGGTGACAGAGATTTCCAAATACATCGAAATGTCCGAAGGCACCATCTACCCGCTCCTCAACCGTTTCAAGAAGGATGGACTCGTCGATACCTATCTCGCCGAGTCACACAATGGCCCGCCAAGAAAGTACTACCGCATCACGGATAGCGGGCGCAAAGAATTCAAAGAGTCTGTCAAAGAATGGCAGGAATTTAACAAAGCCGTACAGAAGCTCATACAAGAAGGAGGCGAGCCTCAATGAACAAAACAGAATTTTTAGACCTTCTCCGCTACTATTTCAGAAATGCGAAGAAGAGCGAGGTGGAAGAGATCCTCGCCGACTACGAAGCCCACTTCGAAGAAGGAAAGAAGCGCGGGCTTACCGAAGAGGCCATCGCGAAGGAGCTCGGAAGTCCGAAGGACATCTATGAGTCCTACGCTTCTGAGGGCGTCGTCGATGAGAAATCCAAAGGCGTGCGCTTCACCGATGACGCGAAGGAAGCCGCGAAGGAAGCCGCGACCACAGCGGCCCGCAAAGCGGGTGAAGCCTGGGACGAAGTCAGCCCGAAGCTGCCCGCAGCCGCTGAAAGGGCGGCGCATCTCACCTCGCGCCTGCTCTATGGTGCCAGCCTTCTCCTCGCGCTCATTCTTATCTGCGCGACCCTTCTGGTCCTTGCCCTCATCTCTATCGAGTTCGCCCCGCTCCCCGGCGTCATGCCGCTGCCCGGCCTCCACCTCATGACGAAGCTCTCCATCGGCGTCGCAGGCCTCTCCGCCGCGCTCGCCATCTTCTTCATCGGACGAGAAGGCAGCCGCGCCCTGCAGGATTCCTTTTCCAAAGAAGAGAAAGGCGGTGAAGGAAAATGAAAAAGATCGTCGTCTGCATCGCACTCGCGATCATCTCCATGATGAGCGCCGCGGCCTCCTTCCTCGTGAATGATGCCCCCGCCTACAGAGACTGGGCACAGATGAACCGCCCCAAAATCATGGAAACCTTCGGGAAGGATAAAAAAGACAAGCGGGACAAAATGCCCCCGCCTGCTCAACGCCCCGGCAAAGAAGACAAGCGCGGTCCCATGATGGATCAGCCGGGTCCCAAGATGGATACCCGAGCTCATCATCAGAAGGATCACGACTGGACGCCGGCCCAAGACGCACCCGCAACACCGAAGGAAGAGGGAAATCAGTGACTAGTGACTGGTGACTAGTTGCTAGTTGCTAGGGATTAGGGATTAGGGATTAGAAGTGGCTAGTGACTAGTGACTAACTACCACCTTCTGGCATCGCCACTATCTATACTCCGCGGCGCCTCCATATTTTTATGCGCCGCACCACCCCCGCCCTACCCTCTGAACCTGTTGAACCCGCTGAACCTCTTTCGCATGTAATCAAAGGACAGCACGCCCCATGGGCTAACCCTGAACCCTGAACCTTGAACCTTGAACCCTTTCTCCCCTTCCCTTTCCCTGCGTTTCTATATATACTGAGTACAGCAGATTTTTTATGCGGCTCCCTGCCGCCCTGAAAGAAAGGATGAATCATCATGAAAAAGCTGAATGTACTTCTCACCGCTTCTCTCTTAGGTCTTGCCCTCACGGGCACCGCCCTCCTCGCTGACACCGCGAGCGCCAAGGATCCATCGCCGCAGAATACCCAGCAGGCAGAGGCCAAGAAGCCCGCCCAGCGCGAGCTGAAAGACTGGGAGAAGAAGTATTACGAACTCCATCCCGATCAGCTGAAGAAGGATGAAGAAAAAGCCCATCCAGAAAAGAAACGTCATACCGATGAGGATGACGTAGAGTGGCATCGCTTGTGATGCCAGGGAATGCGCTGTTTCATGAGTGGCTATCCGCTGAATTCTTGGTGCCATGAATGAGAAATGGTGGAGCGGCACATCAAATAGTATAGCGCCGAAGTTTATAGCTTTCTCGGAAATATTTAAGGAAACTGGCGGCGCTGTATGAATTGCGCGCCGCACAACCATTTCTAATTTCTCATTTCTCATTTCTAATTCTGCATCCAGCAATCCAGCGTATAACAACACCCCTGAAACTTGCGTCTTTTTCCCCCCCGAAAGGAGCCCCATTATGACTACCATCAAAAAACGCTTCCTGATCGCAGCCTGCGCGCTTGCCTTCTTATCCGCCGGAGCCTTTGCATGGAATACTGCTTCAGCGGCGGACATCGATACCGAAGGCCGTGACTACCACATCGCTCTCCATGAAGCCGAGCATCCGGGAGATCCCCTCCCGCCGCCGGAATACCGCCATCACAAAAAGCACAAGAGATTCCACGATCACTGGGACAAAGAAGAGCGGGAATTCCACCACAAGCGCCCGCCCTGTGTCAAAGAGGGCGATACCACGTATCGCGACAGAAGAAACGAATGCCGCCCCAAGGAAAGCTATAAGAAACATCACCAAAAATATCATAAGGACTGCCCCTTCGGGAAAGAGGACTAGAGAAACGCACAGCCGTGAGGCTGTGCGTTTTTGGCGTAAGGGGAATGTAGCGACTGGTGACTAGGGACTGGTGACTGGTGGCCGCGGAGCGCGTGGCTAAAACTTGTATAAACTTTCTTTTACATGACGGCAATTATATAGTACAATGAAAGATAATAAACTCATCCGGAAATCAGGAAGAAGAAGGCAGGAGAGGAGTACGACATGAGTTCGGAAAAAGAACCATTGACCATGGAAAGCGTGCAGCAGGACATGCAGTGTCTGCGGAAGGTTTTTTCCATGGTACGTCTTGTCAAGGCTACGCAGCCCAAAGGCAGGGATACTGCAAGCACCCTTGGGCTTTCGCCATGTGACGATGACAGCCGCGAGAGCCCTTGTGAATTCTGCGCCCCAAAGGGCCAAGGGACTGTCTTGACCAAGAAAGGCACGCATCTCCACTTCCAGATCATTGATGGCAAGATGTACCAGATCTTTGTGAAACCGCTCACGATCGAAGGCGTGCCTTACGTGCTGGAAATGCTGAAACACATCGATAACACCGACCTCTTCCTTGCAGAAGGCTATGACCAGCTGATGTCCTTCAGCCAGCAGCTCTACATCGATGCCCTGACCGGCGCGTACAACCGCCGTTTCTGGGAAGATAAAATGAAGAGTTTCTCAGGCATTGCCGGTATCGCCTTGATCGACCTTGATGACCTGAAGCTCTATAATGACACCTTCGGCCACAGCGCAGGCGATGCTGCGCTGAAGGCGCTGGTACGGATCACGAAGAAATGCATCCGCCGCACAGACAAGCTCATCCGTTATGGCGGAGATGAATTTCTCCTCATCATGCCGAACGTCTCCTCCTCCATCTTCGGAGAAAAGCTCCGCACCATCAAAGAACACATCCATGAGGCAGAATTCCCCGATTTCCCCGGCCTTACGATCTCTGCCAGCATCGGCGGCACCATGCTCTACAACGGCAGCCTCGAAGAAGTCGTCTCCCGTGCTGACAAGCTCATGTACTATGCCAAGTCCTATAAAAATACGGTGGCCATGGACGACGAGGTGGAATATGAGAAGCAGCTGCTCGATGCCCCTGCCGCAAAGCCGCAAGTGCTCATCATCGATGACTCGGAGCTGAACCGGGACCTCCTCAAAGAAATGCTGCGCGATCGGTATGAAATTCTTGAAGCCGCAGATGGTGAAAAGGGGCTCGCTCTCCTCTATGAGCTCGGTACGAAGATCTCCCTCGTGCTTTTAGACGTCGTCATGCCGAAAGTCGGAGGCTTCGATGTGCTCGCCATCATGCAGAAGGAACGCTGGCTCGATGACATCCCCGTCATGATGATTTCCGCCGAAGACTCCCCTGCCTTCATTCAAAAAGCCTATGACATGGGCGCGTCCGACTATATCACCCGCCCCTTTAATATGAACGTCGTCCGCCAGCGCTCGGACAATATCACCAAGCTGTATGCCAAGCAGCGCCGTCTTTTGAGCCTGGTGACGAGCCAGATCCAGGAAAAAGAACGAAATAACCACATCATCATCAGCATCCTTTCCGAAGTCGTCGGTCTCAAAAACGGGGAAAGCCGCAAACACATCCTGAATGTCAGCCGCATCACTGAGCTCCTCTTATCGCGCGTCATGCAGCGCAGCAGCCGCTACCACCTCACATGGCAGGATGAAGCCCTCATCACGAATGCCGCCGCTCTCCACGACATCGGCAAAATCGGTATCGATGAGAAGATCCTGAACAAGCCCGGCAAGCTGACAAAAGAAGAATTCGAAATCATGAAGACGCACACCCTGATCGGCGCAAAGATGATCGAAAATCTGGAAGGTTTTCAGGAAGAACCTCTTGTCAAGGTGACTTACGCCATCTGCCGCTGGCATCACGAACGCTGGGACGGACGCGGATACCCTGACGGCCTCAAGGGCGACGCCATCCCGATCTCTGCGCAGATCGTCTCCCTCGCCGACGTCTACGACGCCTTGACCAGCAAGCGCGTCTACAAGGATGCCTTCGCTCACGAAAAAGCCATCCGAATGATTCTCGATGGAGAATGCGGCCTCTTCAACCCGCTCCTTTTGGACTGTCTACTGGACATCAAAGACCAGCTGAAGGAAGAACTGCAGAAAAACAGCACCAGTCTTGACATCCTTCCAAAAATCCCGGAGGGGATCGTCAAGGACTTATGACAAGTCGCTGGTGACTGGTGACTGGTGACTAGGGACTAGGGATTAGGGATTAGGGATTAGGGTTTAGGGTTTAGGGTTTAGGGGTTAGGGACTAGATTTGCGATACGAGAAAACCGCTAGTTTCAAACCTCCGCGGCGCTTCCCTATTATTTTGCGCCGCACTATCCCCCACTACCTATAGACCTATAGAACCTGCTGAACCTCTTTGGCAAACAATCAAGGGACGACACGCCCCGCGGGCTAATCATATAAGGAGAATCTCAATGAATATCGAAGCATGCTACAACAAAATGGGCGCTGACTACGCCGAAGTAAAGAGCCGCCTCCCGAGCGACGCCTTCATCAAGCGCTTTGCGCTGAAATTCTTAGACGACCCCACCTTCGCACTGCTGGAAAAGAACCTCTCTGAAGAAAATGTGGATGAGGCCTTCCGCGCAGCTCACACGCTGAAGGGCATCACGCAGAACCTCGGCTTCAGCCAGCTCTCACCTCTGGCAATAGAGATCACAGAAATCCTCCGCGCCGGTACCATGGACGGCGTAGACAACCTTTTCCCGCAGCTGAAAGAAAAATATGATATGACCGTCGCCTGCATCAAAGAAGTGGACGAATAGGATGTAGTAAAAGCGTTTTGGATCGTGGATGATTCAAAGCGTTTTTTATTTGCGACTTTTGTGACTAGTGACTAGTGACTAGGGACTAGGGATTAGGGATTGGGGATTGGGGATTGGGGATTAGGCGTGACTAGTGACTAGGAGACATCAGACTCTCGTATCGTCATTTCGAGCGAAGCGAGAAATCTTTCTTGCAGACCGCTAAACGAAGGATGTGTGAAAGCAGAAATACGTAGCACCAAGGCGTCGTTTCCCTTCCGGTGCTTATGTGATACTGACCGCAGTGCAAGAAAGATCCCTCGGCTACGCTCGGGATGACGACAGCGCGAAGCACTATCAAAATTCCGCGGCGCTTCATTATTTTATGCGCCGCACCACCATTTCGCATTTCTCATTTCTAATTTCTCATTCAGGCGAAGCTTTCAAATGGAATCAAAGGGCGAGCCGCCCCACGGGCTACCCCTGAACCCTGAACCCTCCATCGATTTTATCATTTCTTTAACTCCCGGCAATCCGCCATACACACGCTGTCTTTATACTACTTATATATATATCTGAGTGTGCTATAATATAGCGTAGGCTTATGTGCCGTAACGGAGGAACCATGATATCGATCGTAACACCTGTGTATAATGAAGAAGGCAACGTCGTCTATTTCCATGACGAAGTGACAAAAGTCATGCAGACACTGGATATGGACTACGAGATCATCTACGTCAATGATGGCTCGAAGGATCGCACCGACGAGCTGATTCACCAGCTGGCAGCCGGCGACCCGCATGTGCGGGCGCTGACCTTTGCGCGCAATTTCGGCCACCAGATCGCCATCACCTGCGGCATGGACTTTGCCATCGGAGACGCGGTCATCACGATGGATGGCGACATGCAGCACCCGCCGGCGCTCATCCCGAAGCTCATCGAGAAGTGGCAGGAAGGCTACGACATCGTGCAGACCATCCGCACCGCGACAGAAGATGCCGGTCCCATCAAGAAACTGACCTCAGCAGGCTACTACGCGGTGATCAATTCCATTTCCAATTCTCCCGTCGTCCCGGGCGGCTCCGACTTCCGTCTGATGGATCGCAAAGCGCTCGATGCCTTTCTGCGTTTCCGTGAACATTCCCGCTTTATCCGCGGCATCGTAGGCGGCCTTGGCTTCAAGCAGTGTACCATCGAATTCGAAGCGCCCGCCCGCCACGCCGGTGTCTCGAAATTTTCCATGAAAAAAATGCTGCACTTCGCGATGGACGGCATCATCACCAATTCCACCCTGCCGCTGCGTGTGGCATTCTATCTGGGTGTCCTCGCCGCTGTCGCGGGCATCCTCCTCATCCTTCATGTCCTCTACTGCGTCATGATGGACCAAGCCGTCCCCGGCTGGGCGACCATGACCATCCTCATCGCCATCTTCGGCAGTTTGAATCTCATGGGCCTCGGCATCATCGGCGAGTACCTCGGACGTATGTTTGAAGAAACGAGAAACCGCCCCCTCTACTGGCTCTCCGATGACACCGCCGCTCATCTCGATAATCCCTATCGCGTGAGCCATAAGGAGGAGTGACGGAGAGTAGGGACTGGTGACTGGTGACTGGGGACTAGTAGCTAGGGATTAGGGATTAGGGTCTAGGGATTAGACGTTACGTCAGACGTCTGCCCTTCGGGCATCGCCATCATTTATACTCCGCGGCGCTCAGGATGACGAAATGCGCCGCCCCCCTTTGAACCTCTTGAACCTGCTGAACCTCTTTCACACACAATCAAGGGCGGCACGCCCCACGGGCTACCCCTGAAGTTTGAAAGCAGGGATGATTAGTGGCTAGGGATTAGGAGCCTCGAGTGACTAGTGACTGAAATGCCACCTTCGGGCATCGCCACCATCTATACTCCGCGGCGCTTCCATATTTTTATGCGCCGCACCAACCCCTTTGAACCCGTAGAACCCACAGAACCCGCTGAACCTCTTTCATACGCAATCAAGGAGCACCATGCCCCACGGGCTACCCCTCCCTCTATTTCCATTTTTCCGAAAGGAGACTTCCTCTTGTCCAATACATCCTTTTTTGAAAGTGAATTGTTTTCTGAACTGACCGAAGACCTGCACCAGTCTTCGCGTTTTACTGCGACGTACCGCATCGCAGCCCCCACGTATGAAGAAGCGAAGAAGATCGCCTTTAGTATCGCCGTCGAGCAGACCGTCGAGTGTCCTTACGAGCTGGTGGCCGGCACACCGATCGCTGACTCCATTGTCGGCCAGATCGAAGATCTGAAGAAGGCAGAAGCCGGCGCATACTATGCGACGATCTCTTATGAGCCGGAGGCCGTCGGTGATGAGATGGCCGAGCTCCTCAATATGCTTTTCGGAAATACGAGCCTGCAGCCCGGTGTCCGCCTCATGTCTTTCGAGCTGCCCGAGACCATGTACAACAATTACCCGGGTCCGCGCTTTGGCAGAAGCGGTCTTCGCGACCTCTGCGGCGTGGCGCGCGGTCCGATCCTCATGTCAGCCATCAAGCCGCTCGGCAGATCTCCGAAAGAACTGGCGAAAATGGTCTATGACCTCGCGCTCGGCGGCTGCCCCATCATCAAGGACGACCACAGCCTCATGGACCAGCGCTATGCTCCATTCAAAGAACGTGTGCTCCAGTGCGTCATGGCACTGGCGGATGCCAAAGAGAAAACTGGCAAGAAGAGCATGTACATCGCGAACTGTACCACGGATGGCTTGGGCTTCCTGGAACGTGCGTATCAGGCCAAGGAAATCGGAGCTGACGGCATCATGGCCGCCCCTGCCATCACCGGCTTCACCATGATCCGTGATCTCGCGCGGGATCCGGACTTCGGCCTGCCGATCTTCCTGCACCCCTGCTTCTCCGGTCCGCAGGTCCTCTCGCAGGATGCGGGCATTTCCCCCTTCTGCTACTATGGCCAGCTCTCCCGACTCGCCGGCGCAGATGCGGTCATCTTCACCAGCTTCGGCGGTCGCTTCTCCTTCTCGCAGGATACCTGCCAGAAGATCGCGGAAGGCACCGAGTCGAAGATGGCAGACCTTCGGACAAGCTTCCCTGTCCCCTCCGGCGGCATGCGCTGGCAGCTCTTCAAGGAAATGGTCCGCATCTACGGTCCCGATACCATCTTCCTCGTAGGCGGCGCTCTTCAGACAGAAGGCCCCGACCTCACCGCGAATACGAAATTCTTCCTCGAAAAGCTCGCGGAAGCGGCGGGAGAGAAGTGACTAGTGACTGGTAGCTAGGGATTAGGGATTAGGATCCCCCCAACTGAACAGCCCCTTGAAGAAGGGGCGCGCCGAAGGCGCAGGATAGAGTGCTCCGCAGGGGCACAATTCACCATAGCGGTATATCGCTCATTTGCACTGAACCTTTTACCTGCCATCCCATATCTTCATTTACCATACCTCATTTAAGGAAACGCTGATTCAATCACAGAGTCAGATCCTACAAGAAGTTTTATACATAGCTTCGTCATAGCCTTCCTTACATAGCTCGCTATTCGCGTCAGGTTATTCCTCGCTATGTATAAAACTTCAAGAGTAAAATCTGACAACGATTGAATCAGTGTTTCCTTAAAAAGGCGATGTGAAATAACGATCATCTCATTTTCGCGTTCAATCTGCCGCGGGGGATTTGCAGCTCTCATAGGAGTGACCAGGAAACCTTATCCCAGCTGTCTTTCATGCCATAGTCACCCTATCCGCCCCTGCGGGGCACCTTCCCCTAGAGGGGAAGGCTGCGATACGAGAATACCATCTTCTAAAAAAAGGCGGCGAAGCCGCCACGAGAACCTTGAACCCTGAACCAAATGAAAGCAAAGTAAAAAGGGGCTGTGAAGAAATGAGGATTCATTTCTTCACAGCCCCTTTTTTATTTCCGCCCCTTCCACGCAAGAACCCAGGATAAGGCAAAAGCCACGGCGAGCATGGCAGAAAAGAGATGGAGCGTCGCTGCATAGCCTCCCGTCGTTTCCTTCATGAAAGAAAGGAGAAGAGGCCCCGCGACACCTGCCATGCCCCAGGCGGTCAGGATGGAGCCGTGAATAGAGGCGAGCTGCTTCACGCCGAAGAGATCGGATAGGAAGGCAGGCATGCAGGAGAAGCCGCCGCCGTAGCAGGAGATCACGGCGAGTACCAGTATCTCGAAGAGAAGCGCATCACTGACATGGGCAAGTGCATAAAAAGCGAAGACCTCGAACGCAAAGAAGATCATGTAGGTCACGCCGCGGCCGATCCAGTCGGAGACGGATGCCCAAAGGATACGGCCGGCGCCATTCACGATGCCGATGATACCGACAAGGGAGGCTGCCTCGGCCGCGCTCATGCCGATGATCTCCTGCGCCATGGGCGAAGCCACGGCCAGAAGACCGATGCCGCAGGTGATATTCGTGAAGAAGATCCACCACAGCACATACCACTTCCATGTGTGCATGGCTTCTTTGCGCGTGAGACCTTTGGCCTGAGCTGTCTTTTCCCCATCCTTTCGGATCTCTTCCTCAAGCACCTCTTCCAAAAGCATCGGGATCTCCCCCTTCTTCGGCGCACGGATGTAGGAGGCGGAAAGGATCATGACCAGCGCATAGGCAGCGGCGAGGATGAGGAAATTCTCCGTGAGCCCGAAGCGATCGACAAGATAGCGCATGGCAGGGCCTGCGATGAGCGATGCGAAGCCGAACCCCATGATGGCCAGCCCCGTCGCAAAGCCGCGATGCCGGGGAAACCATTTCACAAGCGTAGAGACAGGCGTGATATAGCCCGTGCCAAGACCAATGCCCCCGATGGCTCCGTAGAAGAGATAGAGCAGGAAAGCGGACTGACAGTGAACCGCCGCCGCTGTCCCAAGGAGACCCGTACTGAAAAAGACGGCAGAGACCATCCCGCTCCGGGACGGCCCCAGCCGCTCGACCAGAGGGCCTAAGAAGCCTGCCGAAAGCCCCAGAAACAGGATCGCGATCGAGAAGGCCCATGTTGTCGCAGAGAGCGAGAGCCCCATCGTCTCCATCACAGGGCGCGTCAGGACGCTCCATGCATACACACTTCCGATAGACATGTGGATTCCCACGGCCGCCAGGGCCGTGAGCCAGCGATTTCTTTTCATCAAAAAATCCCTCCATTTTGAAATGAAGGGAAATCCGCACGCTCCCGTCTCTGCGATGCCATGCATCAGGCATCGCAGGGAAACGAAAACCGCCTGAGCAGATTTCCCTGCCCAGACGGTCGGCTTTTTCATGAGGCCCGCAGTCCACGTGGTTCATTCCACCTATTTCCGTCAGTTCCGCGGCTCATCTATATTGTATATCTAGCCTAGCATGGACAGGAAGGATTGTCAATGGGCGCGTTCCGCAATCGCTCTTCACCCGCCTCTCATTTTTTAATTAAATCACTCCTCATCGTTCTCATAATTCTCGCGATTCGCTATGCATCATATGCATAGCATTTTTGTTTTTAGCCCATTTTAATTGCTAATTTCGCAATATAGATTGTTCGGTATAATACTTATTATCTGTCATAATGCCCGATTGCATCGGAAAATCTCCATATCCTCGCCATCCCCATACCCCCCATGGGTATAAATAAATATTTCATTTAAGATTTTTTGGCATGTATAAATATTTATCCTAATAATTTGTTTACCTGTTATAATCTATGTGATATAATTGATGAGAAGTTTTAAGGAACTAATAACTAACAACAATACAACCTTATGTTCCGGTGCTTCTACCTTATTCTTTAAAGAGTAACCTGGGAAACCACTCTTCATCTGTTATCATTCAGCCAACAAGGTCCCATTCCCGACCTTGTTTTTTGATGCCCTTTTTAAGGAAACGCTGATTCAATCGCAGAGTCCGATTTGGCATGTATTTTCATGCAACGCTTCGTCATAAGCCGCCTTAAATAGCTCGCTATTCGCGGCGGCTTATTCCTCGCCTTGCATGAAAATACAAGAGTCAAGTCGGACAACGATTGAATCAGTGTTTCCTTAGGAAATTGCGTCAGATCGGCTGTGGGGGAAAAGGCAGATGACCCTCCCAGTTATTTTATAAAATTCTATGTATTATCAAGAAATTGGAGATGATGAGTTTGTCAATGAAGCAGCTTGGGATGCGATTGGGCGAGATGGTTCTCGTCTTGATCGGCATCAGCTTCATTACCTTCTGTCTGATCATGCTCTCTCCGGGTGACCCCGTTAGGCAGATGATCGCCGGTAATGAAGATATTATTGTTAGTCAGGTAGAGATCGACGCACTCCGCCATGAACTGGGTCTGGATAAGCCGTTCCTTCTGCAGTACCTGGACTGGCTCGGCAGAGTCGTACAGGGTAATTTTGGTTTCTCCTTCATGATGAAGAAGCCGGTCATTGATGCAGTCATGGAAGCCCTCCCGGCATCCGTCATTCTGGCGCTGGCCTCCTCCCTCTTCATGCTTGTCTTCTCCATTCCGCTCGGCATTTATACCGCGGTCAAGCAGAATACCTGGTTTGACTACCTCGTCCGCGGCTGCACCTTTGCCGGTGTCTCCGTCCCGAACTTCTGGATGGGCCTCATGCTCCTTTGGGTCTTCGCACTGAAGCTCTCCCTCTTCCCGATCGTCGGCGGTTCGATTTCCCTCGAAAATCTGATCCTGCCGATGTGCACCCTGGGTATCGTCATGGCATCGAAATACACCCGTCAGGTACGTGCCACGGTGCTCGAAGAACTGCATCAGGACTACGTCATGGGCGCACGTGCCCGCGGCCTCTCGGAAAGCCACATCCTCTGGCGTGAAGTCCTGCCGAATGCCCTCCTCCCGCTGGTCACCCTCTTCGGTCTGGCCTTCGGCTCTCTTCTGGGCGGTGCCGCTGTCGTAGAAATCGTATTTTCCTGGCCGGGTCTGGGCTACATGGTCGTACAGGCCATCACCTACCGTGACTTCCAGACCGTACAGGCCATCGTTCTCTGGATCGCTTTCATGTACATGATGATCAACCTCATCGTCGACCTGTCCTACAACCGTCTCGATCCAAGACTCAGAAAGGGAGGTCACTGATATGGAAAGCTTAGTCAAAGGCTTCAAAGAAAATAAAGCCTTCCGCTTCACCTCTCTTCTGGTCGTCCTTCTTCTGGCGATCACATTCCTTGCTCCTGTCATCGCTCCTTATGACCCGCTCTCCGCTGTCATGAAGGATGCGAACCAGGCACCGTCTGCGGCGCATCTCTTCGGCACAGACAAGCTCGGACGTGACGTACTCTCCCGTATCCTCTACGGCGCGAGCTACTCCCTGACCTCCGTCATCGCCCTCGTAGCCTGCATCTTCGTCGTAGGCACCACGATGGGCATCATTTCCGGATACTTCGGCGGCATCGTCGATATCGTCATCATGCGTATCGCTGATATGATGATCTCCTTCCCGGGCGTCATCCTTGCGATCGCCATCGCCGGTATCATGGGCGGCTCGCTCATCAATGCGATGATCGCACTGACTGCGGTCACATGGACCAAGTATGCCCGCCTCTCCCGTTCCATGGTCCTCAAGATCAAGCGCCGTGAATTCGTCGATGCGGCTGTCGTATCCGGCGGTTCCTCAGCGCATATCCTCTGGGTCCACATCCTTCCAAATATTCTCCCGCTCATGGTTATCACCGCGGCTGCTGATATCGGCGCCATGATGATGGAGCTTGCCGGCCTCTCCTTCCTCGGCTTCGGCAGCCAGCCGCCAGCTCCGGAATGGGGCCTCATGCTGAATGAAGGCCGTCAGCAGCTCCAGACCGCTCCATGGCTGATGTTCTTCCCAGGTCTCTCCATCTTCATCACTGTCGTCGTCTTCAACCTTTGGGGCGACTCCCTCCGAGATGTACTTGACCCGAGAAATGAAGGCTAAGGCTAAGGTTCAGGGTTCAGGGTTCAGGGTTCAGGGTTCAAGGTGGCGGCTTCGCCGCGAATACATAATATGAGGCGATGCCCGAAAGTGGTATTTAAGTCACTAGTCACCAATCCCTAATCCCTAGCCACAAGACACTTGTCACTAAGCACTAACTCATGTTTATTCCCATTATTTTTTTATATCATTTACCCGAAAGGAAGCGTACACGATGAAATCTATTTACAAAAAAGGTGCCCTCTTTGCAGCAGC
>CAKPUX010000013.1 GCA_934193095.1 uncultured Dialister sp.
AATGACGACACAGGAGTTGCGCCATTCTATTGAAAAACTCGCGGCGCTTTCCTTTTATGATGCGCCGCACCACAACCCTGAACCCGCCAACCTGAACCCTAAACCTTTATGCATTTACTGCAAACCACGCGATGAGTGAAAAATGCATCGCCATAAATAGCAGTACGAGAATACAGAATTTCTTATGCCGGGTTTTATGATGAAAGAGATGCATGCCAAGGAAGGCACCAAAGGAGCCGCCAAGAGCGGCCCAGGTGAGGAGTGCCATTTCTGAGATGCGCCACGCGCCATGAATGGCTTTCCACTTGTCTATGCCGTAGAGGATGCATGTGATGGCGTTCATGATGAGGAGAATCGCGGCGATGGTGATTGGATTCATGATTTCCTCACAGCAATTTCTCTACGAAGGCCGCAAGGCGGGCGTGAGGGCCTGCGAGGGGGATTTCTTTGTATTCGGCCGCGCTGAACCACTGGTATTCCCCCGCCGGAACGATGATATTTCCCATTTCGTAAGCGCTCATGTGCCAGATGCGGTGGGTAAAGATGTGTGTGCAGCGCCAAAGGTCCTGCTCCGCTTTGCCTTGCAGCTCTTTTTCGAGGAGCTTTCTGCTTTCTTCGATCGTTCCCGAAAGTGTCATGGGAAATTCCCACATGGAGGCGAGCATGCCTGTCCGTGGACGCTTGTGCAGGAGTACTTTGCCGTCCCTGATGCAGATGGCGCAGGCGGCGCATAATTCCTGCTGCGGTTTCTTCTTCGTGCGATGCGGCAGCTCTTCGACTCTTCCCTGATGAAAGGCTTCGCAGAAGGCTGAGAGCGGACAGGTATCGCACCTCGGATGCTTGGGAATACAGACATTCGCCCCGAGATCCATCAGGGCTTCGTTGAAATCTCCTGCCCGATCCGGCAGTGTCTCGCAAACGAGCTGTGTGATCCTTTTCCTTCCTGCTGTTTTTAAAATATCATCCTCGATACCATAGAGTCTGGCGTAGACGCGAAGGACATTCCCGTCGATGGCAGCTTCTTTTTTCCCAAAAGCCATGGAGAGGATGGCACCGGCGGTGTAGTCGCCGATCCCGGGAAGGGCCCTGATCTCTTCCTTTCCTTGCGGCATGGCGCTTCCGTAGCTTTCTTTGATGAGCAGAGCCGCTTTGTGCAGATTTCTGGCGCGGCTGTAGTAGCCGAGGCCCTGCCACTGGTGAAGCACATCTGCCTCGTCCGCCTCTGCCAGGGCTTCGATGGTAGGAAATCTCTCCATCCAGCTCGTGAAATAGGGCTTCACGGCTTCTGTCCGCGTCTGCTGGAGCATGATCTCGGACACCCAGACATGATAGGGGTCTCTGGGCTTTGTCTCCCGCCAGGGAAGCTCTCGTTTGTTTTGATCAAACCAGGCCAACAGGATACCCGGCCATTCGGTATATGTCAATGTTTTCTCCTTCCTGATCCATTTCTCGCGTCGCATCGTATAAAAACAGCGCAGAAATCATCATTTCTGCGCACTGTTTATTTCATTTCTTCAAATTCGTAATCATAAACGGTATCCCCATCCTCCGCAAAGTAGACAGTCCCGCGGATCCTCTTGCCGGAGAGGATCATCGGCAGCCAGATGCGGTCGGCCATCCACATGTCTTCGTAGGGAAAATCTTTCGGATGAAACCATCTCGGCTCCATTTCATCCGAAAGGTGCGGCGTCCCGCTCCAGTCCTGCGCGAGGTAGATGATCCCAGCGTGCGACCAGGTGGTATCGGATGGCTGGTGGAAATAGAGATCCCCCACCATCGTAAGTCGTTCCGGTCTGGCAGTAAGGCCGCACTCTTCGAAGAGCTCGCGGGCGGCGCACTCCCGCATGGTCTCGCCGGCTTCTATTTTGCCGCCGAAGCCGTTCCATTTGCCGTAGCCCATGCCGCGGCGTTTCCGTCCCAGAAGGATGCGGCCGTCAGGTGAGACGGGAAAAACCAATGATGTATCTCGCATAAGATGACCTCATAAAAAAAACAGGTTCAGGGTTAACCTATGGGGCGCGCCATCCTTTGATTACATGCAAAAGAGGTTCAGCAGGGGAGCAGGTTCAGAGGGTTCAAAGGGGGTGGTGCGGCGCATAAAAAATAGAAGCGCCGCGGAGTATAGATGGTGGCGATGCCCGAAGGCGGTATTCAAGTCACCAGTCACCAGTCACTAGTCGCTCGAGGCTCCTAATCCCTAGTCACTAGCCACTAGTCACCAGTCACCAGTCACTAGTCACCAGTCACTAGCTATTTCTTCACCGGATCATAGGTCTCGAAGTACAGCTCGCGGAAGAGACGCTTGCCTGTCTCGGTCTTGTAGAGGCGGTGATAGAGGGCTTTATTCTGCTCATCGGAGGCACCATCTTCGAATTGGTTCACAAGCATGTCAGCCTCGGCCAGGATCTGGGCATCGGGACCATCAATGGAGCCATAGGAATGGTGATGGGCAATGAGCCAGAGGATGCGGTCGATTTCCGCCTGCGTGAAGTGCAGACGCTTCAGCATCGGAAGTGCCTCTTTCGGGCCGAGCTCCTGCTGGATCATGCCGTCGTTTCTTCCGTACTTGATTTCTCCCTGATGGATGCCAATGTCGTGGACATACGCCGCAGCTTCAAGAATGAACTGTGTCTCAGCGTCCAATCCTTCTTCGAGACCGATCTGCTTGGCAAAAGCATGGACCTTCAGGAAATGGTGAATCCGTTTCGCATCGCCACGATCATAATGGATCATGGCTTCGCAGAGTGTCATGAGTTTATCCATAGTGTATGATTCCTTTCTAATAATATTTGATAAGTTCAGGGTTTGCCGTGAGGCGGCTCGTCCACTGATTGTGGATGAAAGCTCTACTCTCTAAGGAAACACTGATTCAATCGTTGTCCAACTTGGCTCTGCGATTGAATCATCGTTTCCCTGGTAAGGGTGAGGAGTGTTGGTTCTTTGTATTTCTGCTTTCACACATACATCGTTTATCGGACGTCAAGAAAGATTTCTCGCTTCGCTCGAAATGACAATACGAGGATCTGAGGTCTCCTAGTCACTAGTCACTTATTCCTACAAAAAAACTGCGAATCGAAAAGAAGCCCCTCCGATCCGCAGTTTTCTATTTCAGTTATTTTGCGAGTTTAGCTGTGACATCTTTGGTAATATCTACACCGCCGTCAACGACTGCGCCCTGTTCCAGAACGATGTCGAGGCCTTTTTCCTGGCGAACCTGCTGGATGGCTTTTCTGACATCATTGAAAATCGGCTGCATGGTGGAGCTTTCTTTCTGGTTCATTTCCTTCTGGATCTCAGTCATGATCTGCTGTTTTTCCTGATCCGATTTGCCCTGGCTACGCTTTTCGAAGTTTTCCTGGGCTTTCTGGACTGCCTGTCTCATGTCGAGCTGTGCTTTCTGCATCTTCGGATGAGACTGCAGAGCTGCATTGGTATCTACATAGCCGATGCCGGCAGCGGAAGTGGAAAAGAAAGCGCCAAATGCGATCATACCAGCAGCGACAGCTGCTACTGTTTTGTTCATTTTCATAGTTTATCCTCCTAACAACACTCCCCCAATAGAGAGCTTCGAGTATGTCTTAATTCTAAGCTAATGGTAGCCCTATGTCAATGGGGGAAATGTATGGGATGGGTGGCGCGGGTCTAGTGACTGGTAACTAGGGACTAGTGGCTAGGGATTAGGCGTCTCAAGTGACTCGTGACTAGGGACTTAAGGAAATACTACTTCGGGCATCGCCTCATATGAGTTTCCGGCGATGCCTCCGCCACCATTTTACATTTCTCATTCAAGAGTGGCTTTGAGTCATAATCAAATGGCGGCATGCCCCAATGCCAAACTCTGCCCCCCTAATAAAAAAACTCGCATGGATTTCATCCACGCGAGCTTTGGGAATTTATTTCTTCGCTTCCAGATGCAGAAGGCCTTTGTCTGCGATATCGTGACGATACTGCATACCGCGCCAAGAGATACAGCTGACGCCTTCATAGGCTTTCGCCTTGGCTTCAGCGAGGGTATCTGCAAGAGCGACGACGTTCAGCACGCGGCCGCCATTGACGACGTACTGGCCGTTCTTCTTGACGGTACCAGCATGGAACACAAGACAGCCTGCCTTTTTTGCGTCTTCAATGCCGGAGATGACTTCGCCGGAGGAATGAGAAGCCGGGTATCCTTCGGATGCGAGCACGACATCGACGGCGCAGGCTTTCTTCCAGACGACAGCTTCGTCGGAGAGCGTACCATGGACGCAGTCGAGCATGAC
The DNA here is from genome assembly GCA_934193095.1 of uncultured Dialister sp. Lineage (GTDB taxonomy): Bacteria > Bacillota > Negativicutes > Veillonellales > Dialisteraceae > Dialister. The sequence continues at coordinate 4,260 of CAKPUX010000013.1, forward strand.
GCGGGCGAGATCGCCGTCAAAGAGCGGGAGGACAGCTTCTGTTTCCGGATCCCCGAAGCGGCAGTTGAATTCTACCACCTTCGGCCCTTCGCTGGTGATCATAAGGCCGGCATAGAGGCAGCCTTTGAAGGGGTAGCCTTCCTTCTTCATGGCCGCTACGATCGGACGGAGGATGCGGACATTGACTTCTTCGCACATCTCTTTGGTCATGACCGGTGCGGGAGCATAGGCGCCCATGCCGCCTGTATTCGGTCCTTTATCGAAATCAAAGATGCGCTTGTGGTCCTGCGCGGAAATCATGGGGACGACGTTCGTCCCGTCGCAGAAGCAGAGCATGCTGGCTTCTTCGCCTTCCATGAATTCTTCGATGACGACCGATCTGCCGGCACCGCTGAAGGTATGCCCTTCGAGCATATCCTTCACGGTGTCGATGGCTTCTTCTTCGCTCTGCGCGATGATGACGCCCTTGCCGGAGGCCAGACCGTCAGCCTTGATGACGATCGGATAGGTATCATTGGCTTTGAGGTAAGCGATGGCTTTTTCTTCATCATCGAATGTCTCATATGCAGCTGTCGGGATGCCATATTTCTTCATGAGAGCTTTGGCGAATCCTTTGGAGCCTTCGATGCGGGCCGCTGCCTTGGACGGGCCAAAGAAGGCCATGCCTCTCTTTTCAAATTCATCCGCAAGGCCCTCGGTCAGGACGGTCTCCGGACCGGCGACGGTGAGGTCGACCTGCATGAGGCGGGCGAAGTCAATGATATCCTCATTCCCTTTGATAGGAATGAGTGATGCGACATCGCTCATTCCATCATTGCCCGGGACGACATAGACGTCCGTCACCGACGGACTCTGCGATAATTTCCAGAGCAGCGCGTGTTCTCTGCCGCCGCTCCCAATCACTAAAACTTTCATACGATCTTCCTCTCTCAGCTATGGCGGAAATGACGATGTCCGGTGAATACCATCGCAATGCCATATTTATTTGCCATGTCAATGGACTCCTGATCTCTGATGGATCCGCCCGGCTGGATGACTGCCGTGATGCCTGCCTTTCCTGCGGCTTCAATGGTGTCGCCAAAGGGGAAGAAGGCATCGGAGCTCATGACGGAGCCCTTCGCTTTTTCGCCTGCTTCTGCAATCGCGATGTCAGCAGAGCCGACGCGGTTCATCTGGCCGGCACCGACGCCCAAGGTGGTGTCCTGATTTGTGAGGACGATCGCATTCGACTTCACGTGCTTGACGATGACCCAGGCAAATTCCAGTGCTTTCCATTCTTCTTCGGTCGGCGCTCTGTCAGTGACGACCTTGCAGTCCGCGCGGGTCTCTGTACTGTTGTCCGGTGTCTGGATCAGGAGGCCGCCGGATACCTTGTGCAGCTGCAGTTCTTCATGCGTAAGGGACGGTACTTCGATCAGGCGGATATTCTTTTTCGTTTCCAGCACTTCCAAGGCTTCCTTGGAGAATTTCGGCGCCATGACGACTTCGAAGAAAATCGGTTTCATTTCTTCTGCCGTTGCCTTGTCGCATTCGCGATTCATCGCGACGATACCGCCAAAAGCAGACTTGCTGTCAGCCGCAAAGGCTTTCTTGAATGCATCGAGTGCATTCTCACCGAGTGCGCAGCCACATGGGTTTGTGTGCTTGATGATGGCGCAGGCTGGCTGGTCTTTCCATTCGCTGGCCAGATCCCAAGCCGCTTCCATATCGACGATGTTGTTGTAAGAGAGTTCTTTGCCGTGAAGCTGTTTCGCATCCGCGATGCCGCCCTTCACTTCCGGATCTTTGTAGAAAGCGGCTTTCTGGTGCGGGTTTTCGCCGTAACGCAGGTCCTGCACTTTCACATACGCTTTGCTGTAGATGTCCGGCAGGGTGTCTTTGCTGCCATTGACTTCCTTCGTCATATAGTCAGCGATCGCGCAGTCATAGAGTCCGGTATGCAGGAAGGCTTTTCTGGAGAGATCCAGACGGAATTCTTCGGTGAGCGTATCTGACTTGATGCGTTCCAGAATGTCGCTGTACTGGGACGGATCGACAACGATGGTGACGTATTTGTAATTCTTTGCTGCCGCGCGAACCATGGATGGGCCGCCGATATCGATATTCTCGATCGCTTCAGCGCGGGTCACATCCGGCTTGGCGATGGTTTCGCGGAAGGGGTACAGGTTGACAGCGACAAGATCGATGCCGGTGATCCCATGCTCCTTCATAGCTTTTACATGGTCCGGGTTATCACGGATGGCAAGGATGCCGCCATGGATCATAGGATGCAGTGTCTTCACGCGTCCATCCATCATTTCCGGGAAACCGGTCACTTCAGAAACGGATTTGACCGGAATGCCGGCATCCGCGATGGCTTTCATCGTGCCGCCGGTGGAAATGATCTCCACGCCCAGTTCATGAAGGCCTTTTGCAAATTCTACAACACCGGTCTTATCCGATACGCTGATCAGTGCTCTTTTAATTGCCATTGATATTCCTCCTTTTATTTATGGGTTCAGGGTTCTAGCCACTAGTCACTTTTCCCTATGCATCCCCGTCACATGATGTCCTTCTACATGGAGTTCATCACGGCAGTAAGCTGCTACGGTGCGAACGTAGGCGGGGTGCTCCTGCTCAAGGATGCGATCTGCAAGTGTGTCTTCGGTGTCATCGTCGTAGACAGGCACAGCGACCTGCGTGATGATCGGGCCGTCGTCAAGACCGGTGCCCACGAAGTGGACTGTGCAGCCTGCGACTTTTACGCCCGCTTCGATCGCCTGACGCTGGGCATGAAGTCCACGGAAGCTCGGGAGAAGCGCCGGATGGATATTGATGATGCGGTTCGGGAATGCGTTCACAAGCTCTTCCCCGCAGATACGCATATATCCTGCAAGACAGATGAGGTCTGGCGCATAGGACTTGGCAGCAGACAGAATGGCTGCATTGAAGTCCGCCTTGTTCGCGAAGTCTTTGCGTTCAAGAACCGTCGCAGGTACATTCCAGCGCTTGGCGCGTTCAAGGACCTGGGCATCGGCATGGTCGCAGATCACGCCGATCACAGTGCCGTCAATGGTACCATTGACCGTCGCTTCATGGATGGCTTCTGCATTCGATCCCCGGCCGGAAGCGAAAATCAAAATTTTCTTACTCATGGAAAAGACCACCTGTCACAATGACATCCTGCTCGCCTTTCGTGATCTCGCCGACTTCGTAGACCGGTTCTTCGATGGCTGCAAGAATTTCCTTCGCCTTTTCGGCTTCTTCACGGCTCATAAAGAGGAGCATGCCAAGACCGCAGTTGTAGGTGCGGTACATTTCATGTGCTTCGACGCCGCCTTCACGCTGCAGGAACGGGAAGATCGGAAGCATCGGCCATTTGTCCGCATCGAGGACCGCGCGGGTGCCTTTCGGAAGTACGCGCGGGATATTGTCATAGAATCCGCCGCCCGTGATGTGTACCATACCATTGACTTTCGCGCCTTTCAGCACCGGAAGTACAGGTCTTGGATAGAGACGGGTCGGGGTAAGGAGGACTTCGCCAAGCGGCTTGTCGAAGCCTTCATAAGTTTCTTTGAGCGAGAGGCCATTGTCTTTGATGATGCGGCGCACCAGAGAGTAGCCATTCGAATGAACGCCCGTGGATGGCAGGCCGAGGATGACGTCTCCTTCCCGGATGTCTTCGCCGGTGATGATGTCTTTGCGATCCACAATGCCGACAGCAAAGCCTGCGACATCATAGTCACCCTTGGCGTAGAAGCCAGCCATCTCTGCGGTCTCACCGCCCAGCAGCGCGCAGCCGGACTCGATGCAGGCATCTGCGACGCCCTTTACGATCTCTGCCATCAATTCTGGTTCCAGTTTGCCGGTCGCAATGTAGTCGAGGAAAAAGAGCGGACGTGCGCCCTGTACCAGGACATCATTGACACTCATAGCGACACAATCCTGCCCGATGGTATTATGGATGCCCATCTCAATGGCAAGGCGCAGCTTCGTGCCGACACCGTCCGTGCCGGAGACAAGGATCGGATCATCGGAGAGCTCTTCTTTCAGGCGGAAGAGTCCGCCGAATCCGCCAAGATCCCCCATGACGCCGCGGGTATAGGTCGCCTGTACGGATTTCTTGATCAGCTCTACTTCTCTTTCTCCTGCATCGATATCGACGCCGGCTTCTGCATAGGTCAGGCCTTTCTTCTTTTCAGCCATAGTTCCTCCGTGTATAAATGTATAAATAAAGATGTTAGAAATGGGTTCAGCAGGTTCTATAGGTTCTGAGGGTTCAATGGAAATGGTGCGGCGCATAAATCAAAGCGCCGCATTATTATATGGGGCAATGCCTGCAGCTGGCATGCCATACCGAGGCATCGATTGAAATGCCTGCTCATTTATCCGTTTTGCCAGTAGCACAAAGATTCCTCGACTTCGCTCGGAATGACGATACGAGAAAAACGATACATGCGCTTAGCATGCTGGCCGCTTCGTGGCACCTTGTCCTGCGCCACAAGCAGGAAACCTAATCCCTAGCCACTAATTTATCAGCTATTCCTCATCATCCATGCTTCCGAGGCCGTTGTGCGGAACGTGTTCCGGATAGATGCCATCGAAGCAGGCAAAGCACATATCTTCCTTCTTGATGCAGGAGATCGACTCTGCAAGCCCTTCCAGGGAAAGGTAGTGCAGGGCATCTGCGCCGATCATGGAGCAGATCTCTTCGGTCGAATACTTCGCTGCGATCAGCTGCTTTCTTTCCGCGGTATCGATACCGAAGAAGCAGGGATACTTGACTGGCGGCGAACTGATACAGAGCTTGATCTCCTTGGCGCCTGCGTTCCTCAGAAGGTTAATGATGATGCCGCTCGTCGTGCCGCGGACGATGGAGTCATCGATCAATACGATGCGTTTCCCTTCGACATTCATGCGGATCGGGTTCAGCTTCATGCGGACAGCGCGTTCACGCTTTTTCTGCCCCGGCTGGATGAAGGTACGGCCCATGTACTTATTCTTGAGCAGCCCTTCTACGAAGGGGATGCCGGAAGCAGCGGCATAGCCAAGAGCAGCGACATTGCCGGAGTCCGGGACGCTCATGACGACGTCTCCGTCGAAACGGCATTCTTCCCAGAGCTTCCTGCCCATATTGAGGCGAGCCTGATAAATGTCCTGTCCATTCATGATGGAGTCCGGGCGGGCAAAATAGATGTATTCAAAAGAGCAGATGCCATGCTTATGAGCATCGACCGGGCAGTACATGGTGGAGCGGACGCCATTGTCATCGATGGAAACGATTTCACCCGGAAGGATGTCACGGACGAATTTGGCATCAATGGCATCCAGCGCCGGCGTCTCCGAAGCCAGGACCCAGCCCGTTTCGGTCTTGCCGAGGACGAGCGGGCGATAGCCGAAGGGATCGCGGCAGCCATAGAGCGCCTTATTCGTGCAGGCGACGATCGCATATGCGCCGTGGATCTCATCCATCAGTTCTTTGAATTTTTCTTCTTCGGTCGGACGGCGGCTTCTTGCCAGCAGTTTAATGATGACTTCTGTATCCATCGAAGTCGAGAAGGTAGAACCTTCCAAAAGGAGGCGGCGGCGAAGATTCAGTGTATTCACCAGATTGCCGTTATGCGCGAGTGCCATGGGACCACCGATGCTGTCTGCCTGCAGCGGCTGGACATTCGCCGGGATGGAAGAGCCGGTCGTGGAATAGCGCACATGGCCGATGCCGATGTGACCTTCCTTTTCCGGCAGGTTGCGGAATACTTCCGTTACAAGTCCCATGCCGCGGAAGGTCTCCATCTCCTTGCCGTCAGTGACGGTGATACCGGCACTTTCCTGCCCGCGGTGCTGCAGGGCAAAGATACCATAGTACACTTCATGCACCGCCGACAGATCATGGTCGAAAATGCCGAAGACGCCGCACTCTTCATGGGGTTTGTCATCATAAATTTCTGTACTTTTGTACATTCGGGAATTCTCCTATACATATAAATGGTGACTGGTCACCAGCTTCTAGTCCCCAATCTTAAAATTTTTCGCCAGTCAGAAGTTCATAGGCTTCTTTATAGATGCCGATGGTCTTATCGATGATCTCCTGCGGTACGGTATCTCCCGGATGCGCTTTCAGATAGTCTCTTACAAACTGCTTGTCATAGGAAGGCTGTCCATGGCCTGCTTCATAGCCCTTTGCCGGCCAGAAGCGGGAGTTATCCGGTGTCAGCATTTCATCGCCGAGGACGATGTTTCCATTTTCATCGAGGCCGAATTCAAATTTCGTATCCGCGATGATGATGCCTCTTTCCAGTGCATAGTCCGCGCATTTGTTGTAAAGAGCCAAGGTCAGTTCAGACAGCTTTTCCATGTATTCCTTGCCTTTGCCCGGGAAGAAACGGTTGACCCATTCTTCGCCTTCTTCCATGGAAATGTTCTGGTCATGTTCACCCGCCGGTGCTTTGGTGGATGGGGTGAAGATCGGATGCGGGAGCTTCTGGCATTCCTTCAGGCCTTCCGGCAGCTGGATGCCGCAGACTTTGCCGTCCTTCTGATAGCCTTCCCAGCCCGAGCCGGTGATGTAGCCGCGGACAATGCATTCGACCGGGATCATGTCAAGCTTCTGTGTCTTCATGGAGCGGCCTTCAAATTCTGCGGTCTGGAAGAATTCCGGCATATCTTTGGTGTCGATGGAAATCATATGATTCGGCACGATGTCCTTCGTGAGATCGAACCAAAACTTGGACATGCGGTTCAGCACGCAGCCTTTTTCCGGGATCGGGCATTTCAGGATGTTGTCAAAAGCAGAAATGCGGTCAGTGCAGACCATGACGAGGCTGTCACCGAGATCATACAGTTCACGAACTTTGCCGGATTTGAATGGTTTGTATTCTTTCATTGGTATTCTCCTTTTGGAACTTCGTATCGTTTATTCAATCATAGTAAGACTAGGGACTAGGGATTAGGGATTAGGAACCGGGGACTAGAGACTAAAAGATCGTAAGGCTGGAAGACATCTGACGTCTAATGTCTAATGTCTCAGGCAGGCATCGCCCCATATATATTCGCGGCGCTTCTATCTTTTTATGCGCCGCACCGCCATTTCGCATTTCTCATTTCTAATTTCTCATTCAATCAAGGCTTTCATCCGCCTTCAAAGGACGACCAGCCCCTCGTGCTAACCCTGACTCCTTATCTTCCTAATTCCTTCTGCAGCTTTGCGTCTTTTTCAAAAATTTCTTTGGCTGCCTTTTCACGATAGGCTTTGTATTTCTGGAAAAGATCCGGATCCGATACCGCACCGATCTCTACAGCGAGGAAGGCTGCATTCTTGGTGCCATCGATCGCCACTGTAGCGACCGGGATCCCGGAAGGCATCTGCACGATAGAGAAAAGCGCATCCATACCGTCGAGCTTGGCGCCGGAAAGCGGTACGCCGATGACCGGCTTCAGTGTCAGGCTGGCTACGACACCCGGCAGAGCCGCTGCCATACCAGCGCCTGCGATGAAAGCGCCGACGCCCTTTTCTTCTTCTGCGGCTACAAAGTCTGCGAGCTTTTTCGGCGTGCGGTGAGCCGATGCGATCGTCACGTCATAAGTGACCCCGAAGTCGTCAAGAATGGAAAATGCCTTCTTCATGACCGGAAGATCGGAATCACTTCCCATAACAATCCCTACATGCATGATGATTTCCTCCCTCTTATGGCATGCGCCATAAAACAAAAATACTCCTCTGCAAATCAGCTGCGCATCAGACGCACAGCCTCTCTACAAAGGAGTTTTCTATGAGATACTCTTATAAGGATGGCATGGCAAAGACACAAGGGCGCACGCATGCCTGCCATGTGGCACTTGTTTCCGCAAAGCCAGCTGCTGTACGACATCTTTGCTCCCTCCTGCATGATAGAAAAAGCCTGCGCCCTTCTACTGCACAAGCCAGCTATCCATGCCCCTCTCAACCATGAAATATCCTTAATCATTCTAATATTTCTATTTTCTCTTGTCAATGATATCGAGCGCTTCTGCGACCTCTTGCGTATAGAAATCGCAAAATATAATGGGAGAGTAAAGTGCAGTTTAGAAATCCCAATCTGCCGCTATTGATGCTCTCATAGCTCGTGATTTGAGATTTATAATTTGCTGCTAGAGCCAACGGCGATGCGCGCATTGACATGACGAAAAAGGCCGATCGGGGAAAGACCGGTCTCCTAGTCTCTTCGTCCCCTGCCGCCACTTGGCAGGAGCCCCTTCTCCTCTTCATACCGATCGAGCGTGTCATTGTATTCCTTTTCCGTCAATGCCTTCATAATCTCACGGCGAAGCGCCGTCGCCTGTGGCAGACCGTTGAAATAGCGGCTCGCATGCGCGCGCATCTCTCGGACCGCCGCATACTCTCCTTTCTCAAGGACAAGACCGTGGAGATGCTCCCGGGACATAGCAAGGCGCATTTCCCAGGAGGGCGGATCCATGATCTCTCCCGTCTCCAGATACGTATCGACGGCTTTGAAGATCCACGGATTTCCCCACGCCGCGCGGCCGATCGCGACCGCGGCGCAGCCTGTCTCCTCCATAAGGCGCTTCGCTGACGGCCCATCTACCACGTCGCCGTTGCCGATGACGGGAATGTGTACGGCAGACACCACCTTCGCGATCATCGCCCAGTCAGCCTCTCCCTGATAGAAGTCCTCCCGCGTCCTGCCATGCACGGTGATCGCTGCAGCGCCGGCCTCTTCGACCGCACGTGCAAGCTCTATGCAGTTCTCCGTGTCCCGCGACCACCCAAGACGCATTTTCACGGTGACCGGCACATGGACAGCCTCTACCATCGCCTTCACGATAGACTGGGCCAGAGGGATATTCTTCATCAGTGCAGAACCATCGCCATTCTTGACCACCTTCTGCATGGGACAGCCCATATTGATATCAATGATGTCCGGCCCTGCCTTTCCCATTTCCTTCGCGCCGAGCGCCATGATCTCCGGATCGCTTCCGAAGAGCTGCAGCGCGACCGGGTGCTCGCCGGGATCGATCTTCAGCATATCCTCGGTCTTTTCATTTTTATAATACAGGCCCTTGGCACTGACCATTTCCGCCGTCGTCAGTGCAGCTCCCATACGATGGGCAATGACGCGATACGCCAGATCGCTCACGCCCGCCATCGGGGCGAGCAGCGCCCAGCCGTCCAGGTGGACGGCTCCGATACTTGGTTTCTTATACATGTGGTTGTTTCTCCGTTCATTCACCGGGTTTCCGGATATTCATGCCTTTGGAGCGATTTGCCCCAAAAGGCGAGATGCATAAATAACGAATGCCGCCTATCCGATATGGCAGGGCAGTACGCATACGGCCTCGCTGCTTGCATCACCGGTTTCTTCCCGTCTCTCATCTCCGGTTACTTTTCATTGTATTTTTTCAAAAAGGCTTTAAAGAAGCTGACCGGCACTCCGAGATGCTCAGTCGGCATGCGTTCATCGACCTGATGCGCTTCGCCCCACTGATCCGTCTTTAGGCGGCCGCTGAAACGGAAGACATTATCCGATACCTTCGCGTAATTTCGAGAGTCGGACGCCCCCAGCATGAGATTCGGCACGATGAGGGTTTCCTTGCCGAAGATATCATAGATGGTCTCGCTCATCAGATGGTATGCTTCACTTTCGACACTGCCAGCCGGTTTCGGATCCTCTGCGAAAGTCGCTTTCACCTGTACATCACAGGGCATGATGGACTCCAGATAGTGCTTGACCGATTCCACCGTATCCCCCTGCAGGATGCGCACACTCATCGTGGCTTCCGCATGAGAGGGCAGAACATTCGCCTGTGCGCTCGCTTCTGCCATGGTCACAGCGAAGGTCGTGTGGAGCTTCGCATCCAGCTCCCGGTCGTGCTTCGCCAGCTTCACGATATCATCCCAGTGCTTCTTGGGATGCGCGTAGAGCTTTGCCAGTTTTTTATCCGCCGACTCCGCCAGCGCTTTCAGGTGCGCTTTCACCAGCGGGGTCAGGCGATAGGGCATCGGGTGGGCTTCCACGGCTGCTATCGCGCGAGCGACATCCCCCAGCACAGTCCCATTTCCCGGTTTGCTGGCATGACCGCCAGCCCCCTCCTTATAGAGGACATATTCATTCGGTGCTTTTTCTGCCAGCCCCACCAGCGCTACGGGACGTTCATTTCCATGATATCCGACAGCTTCCACATGCCCGCCTTCATCGAAAATACAGTACGCCTTGACACCGTGGTCTTCGAGATACTTCGCCGCAAGTACAGAGCCCTTCTTGTCATCCGTGCACTGCACCTCTTCATCGTGGCCAAAAGACAGATAAATATCGAAATCAGGATCAAAGCCTTCTTCCAGAAGCTCTGTGATCGCATCCATTTCCGATGTCAGAACCGACTTGCAGTCCTCTGCGCCGCGTCCATAAAGGCAGCCATCCGCGATCTCGCCGGCAAAGGGCGGATGACTCCACTGCTCTGCATGCGGCGCAGGCACTACATCCTGATGCGCCATGAAGATGACCGGCTGCTTTTCCGCATGCGATGACTTCCAGTGGAAAAGCAGGCTTGCCTTCCCGATCGTCGTGACTTCGAGCTTTTCAAAAATCAAAGGATAGGCTTCCTGCAGAAACCGGTGCAGCCTGTCAAACTCGCTCCAGTCCGTACTGGCATCATTGACCGAGGAAACGGTCGGGATCTGGACGATGCCTTGCAAGTGGGCGATGTATTCTGTATGTTCCATATGTACCTCCGAAAAAAACAAGAGGGGCATTCCTGCCCCTCCTTATTTTATTACATTATTATAGGGAAAGATAGTAGAAAAATAGGTCCCGGAAAAGTCACCCCCAGCGATCACTAGGGAAACACTGATTAAATCGTTATCAGATTTCATCCTTGGATTTTTATGCAGAGCGAGGAGACAGAGGGCGCGAATAGCGAGCTATTTAAGGAGAATGTCGACGACACTATGTATAAAAATCCATATAAAATCTGATTCTGCGATTTAATCAGCGTTTTCCTAGTTTTTCAACTGATCGAAGAGGTCTCTGTGATACCACTTTTCAGAAATCTTCTTCCGTGTGCCATCCTTGGAGAGTTTTTCGAGAGCCGCTTCGATCTCATCAGCCAGCTTCTGTTCATTCTTGTTCACGATGACGACAGTCTCATTGACTTTGAATGGAAAGAGCTGCAGCAGCAGCGATGGCAGCGAATTTCAGAGATGTTTTCATGATGTATTCCTCCTTGAGTACATGATATACGAAAAACTTGATTACGGCTGGCCCTCTGACTCCTGACAGCCATCATGACTTCTTATAAAACTGATGAAAGGCAGGAGACGAAATGCCGATGAAGAGCAGGCAGCCTGCCAGACCCCATTTCAATTCATCGAGTTCTCTTGCGATCAGCTTGCCCATTCTTCCTCATCCTTTCTTTACAAAACAAAAAGCTCTCGTCCCATAAGGGACGAGAGCCATAGCTTCGTGTTTCCACCCAATTTCATATACCTGTCGCCAAGTATACCTTACAAGGTTCTAACAAACCCCTGGCTCTGTATCGGGAGCTCCCGGAAGACCTACTGTCCTTTCAGCCTTACATGCTCAGAAATGCACTTCATCATCCTATCCGTGTCCGCTCTCACTCTCCGGACTCGCTTGACCGTCTTCCGATTGACTACTCTTTTCTTCATAGCACTTATCGATGAACATAAGGTAGCATAATGAAAAAGAAATGTCAAATGGTTTTTTGGAAAGAATACGGAATCCAGAGCCGCTGATGTCTCATGCAAGTCCTGCAAGCGGAAGAGGCGAGGAGCCCTCGGAGAAGATGGGAGCAGGCCTTTCCGCTTCACCTTCCCTCTCAAGGACACGACGCAGGAATTTTCTGGTTTCCTCCTTCTGCGGACGAGTGAATACCATCTCCGGTGCGCCTTCTTCTACAATGAGTCCGTCTTTCATGAAAATGACTTTCGAAGCCGCCTCTTTGGCAAATTTCATTTCATGCGTCACGACCACCATGGTGACGCCTTCTGATGCCAGTTTCTTCATGACCTTCAAGACGCCGCCCACCAGCTCCGGATCCAATGCTGAGGTCGGTTCATCAAAGAATATCACTTCCGGCTTCACCGCAAGCGCTCTGGCGATGCCGACACGCTGCTGCTGCCCGCCGGAAAGCTGAGAAGGGTAGTAGTCCTTCCGATCCGCAAGACCGACTTCTTCGAGTGCTTCCAGCGCAATTTGCCGCGCCATTTCTTTCTTCATTCCTCGTCCAACAGTCAGCCCAAGCATCACATTTTCCAGTGCCGTTTTATTCGCAAAAAGATTATAGCTTTGGAAAACGAAAGCTGTATTCTTTCTCACCCAGGAAATATCCACCGGTCTGGCTTTCTTCAGGTCCAGTGATTTCCCGTCAAAGTCCATCTCGCCGCCGTCCGCTTTTTCCAAAAAGACCAGACTGCGAAGGAGCGTGGTCTTCCCCGAGCCGGATGGTCCCAGAATGACAATGACATCCCCCTTATTGACCTTCATAGAAACGTCTCTAAGGACATGATTCTTACCAAAGCTTTTCTTCACATGTGAGATTTCCAGCATAATTACCCCTCCTCACCGGCAGTGCGGTACCAGTTTATTTTTATTTCGAACAGTTTGTAAATCACCTGCACCACGCTGCAGATGACAAGATACAGGATAAAGACTTCCAGATACGCTTCAATATAGTTATAGCCATACGCCGCCTGGATCTTAGCCATGGCCATGATGTCCTTCACTCCGATAAAAAAGGCAAGCGACGTTCCTTTGATCAGGTTCACTGTCAGGTTGCAAAGATTCGGCACCGCAGAAGAGAGGGCCTGTGGAATAATGACTTCTCGGTAAGTCTGCCAGCGCGACAATCCGATGGTCAGTCCTGCTTCCATCTGCCCATCCGCCACACTGGTGATCGCAGAGCGAAAGATTTCCGACATGAGCGCAATCGTATTCAAAGTAAAGACGATCACTGCATACCAGAGAGGATTCACGCCATGAAATACGTCGAATGACAAACCTGCCATTTGAACGAGTGAATGCAAAAGACTAGGAAGCAGTGCATATAGCAGAAGGATCTGCAGCACAAGCGGTGTCCCCCGGATGAATGAAATATAGAGTGTAATCAGCTTCTCTCCCCAGCCTCTCCCCCGTATCCGCCGGTCAGCCAGAAAAAGCGCCGGCAGGAAGGACAGTACCAGTACCAGAAATGTCAGCCCCAGCGTGACCGGGATCGCTTTCAAAAGAAAAGGCAACGCCTTTTCCATAAATGCATAGTCCAACATGCTTGTCCTCCTTTCAGCTCATTCTTCGCTCGTGAGACAATGATGTCTCCAGCTTCAGAAAGCCCCGCTCAATCACGATCGACAGCGCCCAGTATAGGATCATGCTCGCCGTGTAAAGCTCGATCCCATATCCACCATAATTTTTAGCAATGATCAGATTCGTCCTTCCCAAAAGATCGATGAGTCCGATCGTGTATGCCAGCGCGCTTTCTTTCAAAAGATTGATCACAGAATTTCCAAAATTCGGAAGCGCGATCACAGCCGCCTGCGGCAGCATGACATGAATGAATGCTGATAGCGGAGAGAGCCCGATCGTCACGGCTGCCTCGTACTGTCCTTTCGGCACCGCCAGATAGGCCGAGCGGAAAACCTCCGATACATAGGCGCCGAAAAGCAGCGTGAAAGTGATGATCACAAAGACCACACGCGATAAGTCATCGATATCAATAGCAAAAGCAAACTCCATCCACTTGGGCAGACCATAGAAAACTATAAATAAGAGAACAATAGATGGTGTGCAGCGGATCACATACGTATATCCGTCTGCTACGCACCGAAGCACCTTATTGGAAGAAAGCTTTGCCCATGCAAGCAGCATGCCAAGGATAGATCCCGTCAGGATACTGATCAGCCCCACTTCCAGCGTCACCAGAAGATACGGCAGCAATGCCGGAATCGAAGAGAAAATAACTTCTGGGGAAAATGGTCTATTCTGCATTTTGCGCTCCTTTCTTCCCGTCTTGGCAGAATCACTGCTTGTCTAAGAGCAGATCCAGTTCTTCACCAAAATATTTCTTTTCCAGCTCGGCGATCTTTCCTTCCTTCTTGAGCTCGCCCAGTGCTTTGTCCACTTCCTCGGCCAATTTCGTCTCCTTCTTATTGACAAGAGCATACGTCGGAAGCGCCTTGTATCGGAAGTAGGCCAGCTTATCCTTAAACTGCCCATACGGTGCATCCTTGGCAGTTACATTCTTCTGGTAGGACAACTCAATGGAGAAATATCCATCATAGCGACCTTCCAGCACCCAGCTGTAGGCATCTGCGATCTCGAAATTTTCTGAAGCCTCCAAAGCAATGGGATGATCCGGGTGTGCTGCATTATAATCCGTCACGACCTGATACTGTGCATTCTGCGGAGCGATCGGTACAAGCTTCTTTCCGGCCTTAGCAAAATCATCCAGATTCTTGATCGTATTCGCATCCTCACTGCGGATCGTCACGCCGATCACGCTGGCACCGATGTTATTCTTCGGGAAAATGTATTTCTTTTCGCGGGCCGGCGTCTTCCATATCCCCTTCGTCCCGATATCATATTTGCCTGATTCCACCCCGATCAAAAGATCATCGTCAGATGTCGGCACATATTGAAATTCATACTGCGGCAGCTTCTTTTCTACTTCCTTCATGACCGCCACTTCAAGGCCGTCCGATTTGTTGTTATCATCCACGAAATCATAAGGGAAGTAGTACGCTGTATGAGCGACTTTGACTACCTTCTTTCCGCTCTCTGCTGCCGAGGATGCCGCTTGATCTCCGCCGCAGCCAGCCGCTGCGAGAACCACTCCTGCCGCTCCGGTCAGCAGCGCCATTTTTGCTATATTTGTCCATTTCATTATGAAGTCTCCTTTTCTCTGATCCATCTTCATCTGTTTCCGTCACTCATTGGCTGCCTCTCGCACCCATTTCAGATGAGAAACCGGTGTATCTCTCGGGATCGTGCAGTCAGCACCAAGGACGACCCCGATCCGCCCAGCTTCGTCCAAAAGCCGTCGGGTTTCTGCCTTGATCGCCTCTTCTGTTCCGCTATAGATCAGATCCTTCTCTGTCTGACCAAAGCCCCCGATCACTGCCTTGCCCTGAAACAGCTTTTTCCCTTCTGAAAGAGATACGCCCTCGACCTTGGCCGCCCAATTCACCGCCAGGAAAGGATACTCTCGATACCAGCTAAGATGATTATGGAAGCCATGATAACCGCAGATATGCAGAATGTTCTCTCCGCCGGCTCTATTGGCTGCTTCCAGAATCTTTTGTTCATAAGGTGCGATGATTGTCCGGTATGCTTCTTCTGTCACTTCATCGTAGCTGATGTTATTGACAGAAAGATAAATCCCATCGACCTTCGCCTCCTCCACCAGTGCTTTGGAAAGCTCTGCATAGTCATCAGAAATCACATCCAGCACATGCGCCAGTTTATTAGGCTCCTGCTTCAGCCAGTCCGAAAGATTGACCGGATGGCCGATCCCGGCCTGCATGAATTCTATGGTCCGTGGGGCAGCGAATAAATTATAGAAAAGCGGAGTTTCTTTCCCATATATCGACACTAGTTTTCTGGCATATCGGATCTGCGCGGCAAACCATTCCGACTCTCGCCCCAAAGGGGTGATCGCCATCAGCTCTTTCGGACTATCGACAGCTTTCTGAAGCAATGGATGCGGGTAGCCAAAGAAACCATCCGTCATGATCTTGATCATGTCTGGCTCAAAAGCCTGATAGAAATCTGCCTGACCTTCCAACGCCTTCTCTGTCAGCTGCGGATGTGAGAAAGCATCTGCTCCCACCTCGTCCTGCAAAAAATGATGCCAGAATCCCACCGGAATGCGATCTGCTTTTTCATTGTGAAAAACGACTTGCATCAATTCTCTTTTATTCTGTCTCATGGGTATCTCCTTTTCTTGTACCATTATTTTCGATCACTATCTGTGTCATCTTACATTTTCTACATCGTCTCATCGCTTTACCTCAAATAAAAAAGTCCCAGGAGAAAATATCTCCTGGGACGAGGACTCGTGTTTCCACCCAGATTCGCCATGGGATCACTCCCCTGGCCTTATAAGGTATATACCATACCCCTGCGCTGTAACGGGCGTCTCCCGAACGGCCTAGCGGCTTCTGCCTTCGGCCCATTGGCTCCGGAATGCACTTCCATATCCCTATCCATATCCGCTCTCACTGTCCGGACTCGCTTTGCTGGCCTCGGGAAATGTACTCTTTTCCATCCTTGCCTGTATTTTTCTGATCGATCGTTATTGGCTCTTGGCCATCTGACTTCAGACAACGGAAAGCCTGTCATGACTTCTTATAAAACTGATGAAAGGCAGGAGACGAAATGCCGATGAAGAGAAGGCAGCCTGCCAGACCCCATTTCAATTCATCGAGTTCTCTTGCGATCAGTTTGCCCATTCTTCCTCATCCTTTCTTTGCCAAACAAAAAGCTCTCGTCCCATAAGGGACGAGAGCCGTAGCTTCGTGTTTCCACCCAATTTCATATACCTGTCACCAAGTATACCTTAAAAGGTTCTAACAAACCCTGACCCTGTATCGGGAGTTCCCGGGAAGACCTACTATCGCTTCAGCCTGCCAAACTCAGAAATGCACTTCAGCATCTTATCCATGCCCGCTCTCACTCTCCGGACTCGCTTTGCTGTCATCAGACTGCTTACTCTTTCCTTCATCGTTTCGTTGTGTGTACTTTATCACCATTTCGAAGCGGTGTCAAGTACTTTTTTATTTTTTGGTGGTCTTTAGAATATGTGGCAGAAGGTTAGCGATAGATGACCTCAAACTCGCGATCCCCTTTTCGCTCCATTTTTGCCGCGCGGCTGTGACCGACCGCGACAGCAAGAAGCGGATAGGTGCCTTCCGGAAGACCGAGAGCCTTCACATAGTCCGCGTCGTGACCCAGATGACGGATGAAGCCGTAGAGGACGACAGAGCCGAGACCGAGGTCGGAGGCTTTCAGGTGGATATGCTCAGCGATGATGCCGGCATCGAATTTCTTCAGGTAATCAAAGGCCTCCTTCGTCTCGCAGATGAAAATGAGCGCCGGCGCCTCAAAGAACATATGCGGCTTGCCGAGCTTTTCTTCCGCTTCCTTGTCGATGGCAGAAAGCAGCACGGGGTCCGTCACGACGCAGAGGGTATAGCCCGCATCATTGTGCTTTCCGACAGAAGAAGCAAGCGCCGCTTTCACCAGCGCGGCAAGGTCTTCCTTCGAGACCGGCTCGTCCGTGTAGGAACGGATGGATTTACGAAGTGCAAGTACCTGATCAAATTCCATGATGATCTCCTTTTTGAAAATGGTAACTGCTGCCAGATGACCGTTCGCAGATATCAGATGTCTGACGTCTGATTCCCAGGCCCTATCTCTGCAGTAAATTTGTCAATATGACCCCCGCCATCTCGTAGTCATCGATGCGGACGGCTTTCGGCATTTCTTTTCCCTTTTCGAAAAAGCGAAGAGGGCCGTGATCCAGCTCAGCATGGTCAAGATCCGCGATCTCCAAGGTGAAGGCCTCCTTCTTCCCGCGGAAGCCGATACGCTCCGTGGTGATCCAGAGAGCGCCATTGCTGTCTTCCTTCCAAGGACCATTGCTGGGATCCTTGAGGCTTCCCGCCCGGAAGGGCGAGTCTTTGGAAATCACCAGTCCTTTCTCATTGGTACCGGAAAGCTTCATAAGCTTGGCGGATGCGGCAAAATGAAGTGCTTCACCCTCACGATACTTCACGCTGGCATAGTCCGGATTGATCTTCGGGAGCAGCCCCTCCTCCTGGATCTTATAGATGGCATTGCAGCGCTTCGCGATGGTCTGATAGCGATATTTCTCCTTTTCTTTCATCATATAGCAGGCCTCGATGAGAGACTGGTATAGCTCATAGTCCTCATCGGTCATATAGCCTTCCTGATACAACTCTTCAAAAACCTTGTCACACGCCATCGCCTGTGCACTGGCGAGCTGCTTGTTGCTGAGGTCCTTCTCCTTCGCGTAATGGATCAGCTCTTCCAGGACATCTTCATCCAATGCATCTTCAAGCACCGCCTCTGCGAGCTTTCCCGCATAAGCGGTGATGAATTCATCTTTGTTCTTGCCAAACAGATCGAAAAACATAGTGTATCCTCCATCATGATGTTTCGGTTTCCTGTCAGCGGGCCCATCGCCTCTTCTTCGTTTATCGTCACCTGCAGTCCGCCGCTAAACTCATTTTTTCTATTATAGCCCATAAAATAATTTTTTGCTTGCAAGATATACCAAGCTTTGCAGAATGATGTTAGAATAAAATAAGAAAAGTAAGTCATTGGCAAATCAGGATCCCCTGTCAAGTCAAATGGCGGGTCTATCCCGCTTTACTTTCATCCAAAGGAGGTACCCCAAATGGAAATCAAAAAAATTCTCGTACCGGTCGATGGTTCGGATGCTTCAAAGCGCGCCTTCAAAATGGCAGTCGATGTCGCAAAGGTTCATGGCGCTGAGCTCGTCGTCACCTGCATCGCTGATGTCAGCGAGGCCGCCTATCCGATCATGGGTGTCACTTTGGATAAAAATGGCTTCATCAATATCAAAGCCAAGGCAGAAAGACTGCTCGCTGCGCTGAAGGAAGAGATCCCGATCGAGCTCGACTATGAAGAGATCGTAGAGACCGGCATCCCTGGTGCCGGTATTACGGAGATCGTCGAGCAGCAGGGCATCGATATGGTCGTCATCGGCAACAGCGGCAAGGGCGCCGTCTCCTCCTTCGTCATGGGGAGTGTCAGTCAGTATGTCATCCACCACGTCAAATGCCCGGTACTCGTCGTGAAATAAAACAATAAAAGGGGCTGTGAAATAACGATCATCTCATTTTCGCGTTCCATCTGCCGCGGGGGACTTGCAGCTCTCATAGGAGTGACCGGGAAACCTTATCCCAGCTGTCTTTCATGCCATAGTCACCCTATCCGCCCCTGCGGGGCACCTTCCCCTAGAGGGGAAGGCTGCGATACGAGAATACCATCTCTAAAAAAAGGCGGCGAAGCCGCCACGAGAGCCCTGAACCCTGAACCCTGAACCAAATGAAAGCAAAGTAAAAAGGGGCTGTGAAGAAATGAATCCTCATTTCTTCACAGCCCCTTTTTGTTTCTGAAAAGTCGAGCCCTTTTTCAGTGAAAGGAAGGTCGGCCCATGATGCGACGCACCAGCACCGTCAATCACTCATACATCACCTTTTCAAGGCAAAGCCCGCAGGCAGGCGCAGTGAAGCCGGCACGGCTGCGATCGCGAGCCGCGAGGATATCCTTCATCTCAGAGGCTCTCCTCTTCCCCTCGCCCACTTCGACAAGCGTCCCCACGAGGATACGGATCATATTCTGCAGGAAGCCATCCCCGATGAAATCCATGACCAGCTCTCCCTCCGTCACGTGAAGAGAGATCTCCTTCACATCACGCACACAGGACTTCTTCATGTGCCGATTTCCGCAGAAGGACTTGAAGTCGTGCCTGCCCTCCAGAAGATGCGCGGCCTCTTCCATGGCGGGAATATCGAGCGCTTCTCCCAATTGCCACACATAGCGCCGCGTGAATACGTTCTTTTCACTGCCGGTGCGGATGCGGTAACGATAGAATTTTCCTGTCGCAGAGAAACGGCTATGAAAACGCTCACCCGCTATCCTCATACGCGACACACCGATGTCATCCGGCAGAAGACGGTTCAGCTCATCCTCCAGCTGCCTGACGGGCAGCGCCACAGAAAGCTGAACATTCGCACACTGTCCACGCGCATGGACTCCGGCATCTGTCCGTCCTGCGCCGATAACCTGCGCCTCTTCGCCCGTCAGCTTCCTGAGTGCCTTTTCCAGCTTGCCCTGGATCGTCTCTTCCGTGCGTGTCTGCCGCTGCCAGCCTTCGTAGCGACTACCATCATAGGAAACGATAAATGAATAGTTTGCCATAACGTTTCTCCTTACGAAATCAGAATGAGAAGTTTAAAAGCAGGGATTAGTAGCTAGGGGTTAGGGATTAGACTAGGAGACTGAGAGACATCAGACATCAGAGCTCTGACTTCTGACTTCTATTCTCCGGCCTTCGGGCATTGCCCATATATATTCGCTGCGAAGCCGCCCCCTTCATTCCTAATTCCTCACTCCTCACTTTGAGTCAAAGCGTTTAACAGCTTTGTTGCCTCATATCCAGTCACACCAATCCCTTGATCACCTGTTTCCCTACCGCTTTGTACACCGCGAGAAACAGTCCCACTTCCATGGGGAAGCAAAGGAGATTCTTGATGACGCGGGACAGGAAGATGGCCGAAGCCGCCTTGTCATAGTAGAGAACGAGCCAAAGGGTATTGAGGCCCAGATGGATCAGGATCATGACAAGAAGAAAAGGTACACAGACATAGGGAAATCGGATTTCCTTATGATAGAAAAACCAGCCAAATAGAAAGCCTGTCAGAAAATCGGACAGCGTGAAGCCCGGGAAGAAAATGCTCGTCCCGATGACCGTAGTGCCGATGAGATTATCCAGCGCGCCCACCAGCCCCGCTTTCCACGGTCCGTAGAAAGCACCGGCGAGTGCGATGGGCAGAAATCCGAAGGTGATGCGCACAAAGGGCGTCTGGATGGCAAAGACGTAGGACAAAAGCACGGCAAGCCCGGTCAGAATGCCGAGCATGACCAGCTCATGAATTTTATTTTTAGGCATGAAAAAAGACCTCCTCCTGCTTGACTTGCTACAGGAGGAAGCCTTCTGCAGCAGCGGGATGCAGCTTCCGTACCGCGAGACGGGAAGGCGATGACGGACTCATCGCCTTCCTGTCTCTTCGTCCGAGTGACAACTCCCTGTCCACTCGGCACTTCACGCACGGAAGCTTACTCTGCCTGATATTTTTAATTAGTACAGCTTTGCACCGGCCGGGATATGACGATCGACCATGAGGAGGTGGAGCTTTTCTTCGCCCTCTTCCTGATGGATGGCCGAGAGGAGCATGCCGCAAGAGTCGATCCCCATCATCTTCCGCGGCGGAAGGTTTGTAATCGCGATCAGTGTCTTGCCGACCAGTTCTTCCGGTTCATAGTAAGCATGAATGCCGGAGAGAATGATACGGTCTTCGCCCGTGCCATCATCCAAAACGAACTTGAGGAGCTTCTTGCTCTTCGGCACAGCGCTGCATTCCTTGACCTTGACGGCGCGGAAGTCAGACTTACTGAAGGTATCGAAATCTACGAAATCCTGGAAGAGAGGTTCGATCTCTACCTTGGAGAAATCAATGGCTTCTTCTGCCTCTTCCATATCAGCCGCTGCGGCTTCTGCCTCTTTAGCGACCTTCTTCTCGAGCGCCGTTTCCGGTTTCATCGCCGGGAAGAGGAGGATGTCGCGAATGCTTGCAGAATTCGTCATCAGCATGAAGAGACGGTCAAGACCGATACCGAGACCACCGGTCGGAGGCATACCATATTCGAGAGCCGTCAGGAAATCTTCATCGATCGGATGCGCTTCATCATCACCATGCTTTCTTTCCTCGACCTGCATCTCGAAACGCTGTCTCTGGTCGATCGGGTCGTTCAATTCCGAGAAGCCATTTGCGAGTTCGCGGCCATAGATGTAGGACTCAAAGCGGATGGTATAGCGTGGATCAGCCGGGTCGAGCTTGGAGAGTGGGGAGACTTCGATCGGGTGACGGGTGATGTGGACCGGCTGGATCAGGTGTTCTTCGGCATAGGCATCGAAGCATTCTGCCAGGATCTTACCAAAGCCATCAAATTCACTGTATTCTACATGCAGACGGTCAGCGATAGCACGTGCATCATCGATGGTTTTGCATGCATCGAAGTCTTCATGGGTTGGCGTATATTTCTTCACAGCCTCTGCCATGGTGAGTCTTGGCCACGGAGCCTTGACGTCGATTTCTGTATCCTCGTACTTGAACTTGGTCGTACCGTAGGCAGCCATCGCGCAGGCTTCTACGATCTGTTCCGTCTGGTTGATGACGTCTTCGATATCCCCATAAGCCTGGTATGTTTCGATCGCGGTGAATTCCGGATTGTGGCGGGTATCCATGCCCTCGTTTCTGAAGTTTCTCGTGATCTCGAAAATTCTTTCATAACCGCCGACGAGCAGTCTCTTCAAATAAAGCTCCGGCGCGATACGCAGATACATGGTCATATCGAGAGCATTGAAATGGGTGGTGAATGGCTTCGCATTCGCACCGCCATACAGCGGCTGGAGGACCGGAGTCTCGACTTCGAGGAAGCCGTGGTCCGTATACCACTGTCGAATGGCGCGCATCATAGCCGCACGCTTGACGAAAGTATCTTTGACTTCCGGATTGACCATGAGGTCAAGGTATCTCTGGCGATAGCGCTGTTCCTTGTCGGTGAGACCATGCCATTTTTCCGGCAGCGGACGCAGCGACTTGGACAGCATCGTGAAATGCAGGACGCGAACAGTGAGCTCACCGGTGTGGGTCTTGAAAACGACACCTTCGATACCAAGGATATCACCGAGATCGACGAGTTTAAAGAGAGCCCATTCATTTTCCGGCAGCTCATCTTTTCTGAAATAGAGCTGGATATCGCCGCTCTGGTCACGCAGGACACAGAATGCGGTCTTGCCCTGCCCGCGGCGGATCATGATACGGCCAGCGAGGCGGACATGAGTTTCATTCTTTTCGAGCTCCTCAGCCTGCTGTCTGATGTCAGATGCATGGTGATCATAGTCAAACTTCTGACCATATGGTTCTACGCCGAGCGCGCGGATCTTCTCCAGCTTTTCACGACGGATCAGCATCTGGTCATTCAGCTTCGGCCCGTTATTCTGATTCATTTTCTCTGTCATTTTTACCCTCATTTTATAAATAGCACAAAAAGGGTCCAGAGTCCCGTGCACCGAGAGAGGGCACCTTTGAAAAAGCCCGTCCTGCCTCCGTACCTTGAATCCTGAACCCTGCATCGCCAGACACTGGCTGATTGTGCAGGATGAAAAATCATTTTAATTATCTTTAATTTCGACGACTTTGTACTTCAGTACGCCATTCGGAGCATCCGCTTCGACGATGTCGCCCGCTTTGGCACCGACAAGGGCACGGCCGACCGGAGATTCATTGGAAATCAGTCCCTCGAAAGGATTCGACTCAGTGGAGCCGACGATGGTGACGGTTTCCTTTTCCTGATCAGGTTCTTCCATACCTTCGATAACGACGGTGGAGCCGACATCTACACGGTTCTTCGTTCCCTTTTCAATGACCTGCGCTGTACGGATCTGCTGTTCGAGCTGCTGGATGCGGCCTTCGAGGAATGCCTGTGCATTCTTCGCTTCATCGTATTCGGAGTTTTCCGAAAGGTCGCCCATGGCAATGGCTTCTTTCAAACGCTGCGCGACTTCCGCACGTTTGACACTGCGGAGTTCGTCGAGCTCCTTCTGCATATTTTCAAGGCCTTCTTTGGTGACCAGGGTACGCTGCATTTCTGCCATGACAATTTGCCTCTTTTCTGAATAATTTTATTCCTTATATGGGGGATCCCATAGGAAGTCATATTTAATAGTATATAGCAAATATAAACGGAGTGTCAAGGAAAGCGGGGACTGGTGGCCAAGCCCCACACAGCGCTTTCATTGCAAAACGTGCAAAGCGGGTCCTATCCATGCAAAAGAGTCCCTGGGAAGGTGCGGCGAGAAAGAAGAAAGCCCGTACCTTTCGCATTATAGATTTCTTCTTTACCATAAGTAATAAAATATATTTGTTCTCACTTACGAGGATTCCATTCTCATGTAGCTTATCATTTTTGTCACTGTGAGGCAGTGTGGGGCAATTTCACCCCATTTCAGGCGCTCAGAGGATAAAGTGCAGAAAAAGATCCTCAGATGCAAGCGTATAGAGTTGCATATTTCCAACATGAATATGCATAATATTCACAAGCCTATTTCTGCTGAAAACCCCGGAAGGGCGATAAAAAGGGCAGTTTGAGGTTTTATGAAATTTTGGTAGGAAAAATCATGATACATTCTGATTTATCATCCCAATCCATTCCAATCCGTGATAGCTGCCATTTTCTTCTTTTTTTCTCTTTTTTCCTTTGAAGTCCTCAAAAGTTCATAGGAGTTGCTCTGAAAAAAAATATCAAATTTTTTCAAAAAAAGTCTTGTCATACGGGTTCGATTATGGTATATTGCAATAAATAAAAATTCACGCGCCCTGTTTCGGCAGTTGAGCTGCGAATCGGTCACTCTGTGATCGGAAGGTTTTCTTTATGCCCTGTTTCTTTCACCGTTATCGAAAGCAAATGGGGCTCGTGCATGCCTTGATGATTTCAGACTGCATCATCCGGAGATGTCCGGGACAACATTTTTTCCCCCATCATGACATCGTCATGAGTTGGATTAAGAAAGAAGGGAACAAACCTTGTCTAAGAGCAAAAAAATGGGAGTGGTACAGCTCACAACAGTCACAGCCATCAACATGATGGGTTCCGGTATTATTCTTCTGCCAGCGACACTGGCTGAAGTCGGGACAGTTTCTATTTTCGCCTGGATCCTCGCCTCGATCGGTGCGACCATCCTCGCGTATGCGTTTTCCAAGTGCGGCATGTTCACAAAGAAGGTCGGCGGCATGGGCGGCTATGCAGAGTATCGCTTTGGCCGATCGGGAAATTTCGTCTCTAACTTCTGCTATACGATTTCCCTCATCATTGCGAATGTTGCTATCGCAAGCGGCGTCGTCAGCTACGGCTCATATGTCTTCGGCTTTGACCTTTCGCCGGTTGAAGTCTGCCTCGCTACCATTGCTACTCTCTTTCTTGCAGCGACCATCAGTCTGGTCGGCCCGAAGAAATTTGGCAAATTCACCTCTCTCGGTGTCATCTGCGTCGTGATTCCGGTCATCGGCCTCCTCCTTGCCGGCGGTTTCTTCTTCGATGCAAACATCTACAGAGAAGCCTGGAATCCGTCCGATATGCCGTTCTATGCGGCGATGAAAGACTCCATTGCTGTCATCATCTGGGCTTTCCTTGGTCTTGAAACTGCCTGTGCCAATTCTGATACGGTGGAAAATCCGGAAAAGAACGTACCGATCGCAGTCCTCGCCGGGACGCTTCTCGCCGGTGCCTGCTACACCACCTCGACGGCTATCATCGGTGGACTCGTACCTTACCAGCAGCTCATGGTCTCCGGTGCGCCCTTCGGCCTTGCGTATGCCTCCATGTTTGGCGACACTGTCGGCCACATCGTTTCCTGCATGCTCGTCTGCTCCTGCTTCGTCTCTCTGACAGCATGGCAGTTCACTGTATCGGAAGTAGCTCGTGAAGCCTCCAGCATCGGCCTTTTCCCGCGCTTCCTCTCCACGGTCAACAAATTCCGTTCGCCTTATGTAGCGATCGCCTGCCTCTTCGGCATCCAGCTCTGCATGACGCTCGCTACCATCAGCCCGACTCTCCTGAAGCAGTTCAACATCCTGATCAACCTCGCGGTCATGATCAACCTCATCCCTTATCTCCTCGCGATGGGTGCTGTCTCTGATCTGCAGAAAGCGGAAGGCGTGCCGATGGGAAAAGCAAAGATCGCAAACATCGCTGCTATCATCGGCGGCATCTACAGTGTATATGCGGTTTACGGCTGCGGCTGGACCGTCATTCTGGAAGGCGCCTTCGTCACCGCTATGGGTTTCGTGATCTACGCGATCGTTTCGCCAAAGCTCCGTTACACCACAGCACAGATCTCCACCTTTCCACCGATGGAAAAGAAATAAACGAAACTAAAGGAGCTGTGAAGAAATGAATCCTCATTTCTTCACAGCTCCTTTTTACTTTGCTTTCATTTGGTTCAGGGTTCAAGGCTCTAGTGGCGGCTTCGCCGCCTTTTTTTTAGAAGATGGTATTCTCGTATCGCAGCCTTCCCCTCTAGGTAATGCTATTAAGCTAAGGAAATCGTTAGCTGCGTAACGTCTTGCTTCCCCCTTCGGGGGAAGTGCCGAAGGCAATATGTGCAAGCGAACTGGATTTTTTAGGAGCGTAGCGACGCTAAAATCCAGTGAGACGCCATTTCGAGCTAAGCGAGATGAGGCATGCCAGCGGTATAGCGTTCTATGTTGAATAGCCCGATGCTATCGATATTCCAACACTTTCATGCGATACCGCTACGTAGCCCCCTCACCCCTTCGGGGAGCTCCCCCGATGGGGAGCCAAGAACGTTCTGCCGCTTAACTTAATAGCCTTCCCCTCTAGGGGAAGGTGCCCCGCAGGGGCGGATAGGGTGACTATGGCATGAAAGACATCTGGGATAAGGTTTCCCGGTCACTCCCATGAGAGCTGCAAGTCCCCCGCGGCAGCTGGACACTCGTCCGCCAGTCACTCCTAGTCCCTATTCCTCAGCAGTCTTTCTTCTATTTCTTCCTTGGCCTTCCTGACGAAGGAAAGCATATCCGGATCCAGCGGATAGCGGATGACGCAGCCGGGCGAGAGAATGACATGGCGGCCGCCCGTCTCTCTAAGCGTCTCAAAGATCTGGTGCTCGATCTCATTCTTATGTCCGTCGGTGATATCCATGCGTTCAAGGCCGGCCATGATGCACTTACCGGTCATGACCTGCGCCTCGTGGATGCCCGGCAGAGATTCAAAGGCATGCCAGTTGAAAATCTGAACGGGGTATTTCCGAAGCAGGGGGAACATGATGTGCTTTCCATGGGCATGCAGTACATTGCACCAGCCCTGCGAAGCGGAAAGGACCGCGATATCATAGGGCATGCCGTACTCTTTGCAGAGATCCTCCTTCACCAGATCATAGGAGGAGAGCTGCGTCGCAAAGAAAATGCCATCGGCGCCCAGCTCGATGACGCGCTGGACGAGGGCGCAGGTGGTCTCTGTGATGGCAGTCAGGGCTGCCTTCACTTGCTCTCCATGACCGGAAGCGATGTGCTCCATCATGTGCGGACACAGTTTGTTTGCCGTAGTCAGCGGACTAAATACGGTGAAAATGACAGGCACCTCGCCATTGGTCTTCTTCAGCAGTCTCTTCAGGTAGTCCTGCTCACGAGCCAGCGCCCCCTCATGGAGTGAGACCGGCTTGACTTTCAGCCAGTCTTCCGGCGTATGGACCGGAGTGGAAATGATTTTCGCCACGCCGCCTCTTTCAATGTCTGAATAATCGACTGTCACGCCGAAGTCTTCGACGCTGTACATACCGTTATTCATCGTCTTCAAGATATCGACGTCATAGGTCTTATAGAAATCATAGGTATGTTCCGCATTCGCGGCGGGATCGAGATCGATCATCGGCAGATAAGACCACAGCGAGTATGGTACACGGTCTACTGCATCTCCACGAATGGCGGCAGCGATGCGTTCTGCCTTCGTCATAGGGGCAGTTTTTTTCCTCTTCATAGAAAAGCTCCTTTCCAAAATGCTATCATTTTCCCTATTATACTATAAATGAAAGGGTGGTTTAAGAACGCGAGCTTCCGAGTGAACCAAGACTTCATCTATCGATTCATTGCCTTTTATCTATGAATGAGTCACTTCCATTGACCATGTATTCCTGCCCGTTATCTTTCTTATGCCCGACAGTTCTTGATGATTTTAGCTCCAATGAATGCGCGGGACTTTTTTGAACCGCAAGACAGCCGATATCTCTTTTCGAATTCTTAAATTTCAGTGCATAAGAAGAAAGATTGATTGATAATTTCCATATGCAAGAGTATAATACTTATAAGTGATATTCGATTTTTTGTTTTTTCTATCAATCATTTGGGGGATCTCCATGAAATTGACATTGCTCGCCCTGAGCTATTTCCAAAAGACAGCCGAGCTGCAGCACCTGACGCGCGCAGCAGAAGCCCTGCACATTTCTCAGCCGTCCCTGTCCCATACCATCAAGGTTCTCGAGACAGAGCTCGGCGTACCGCTCTTTTCCAGAAGCGGCCGAAACATCGTCCTTACAAGGTATGGCGAAATTCTGCTCCGCCATACGAACCGTATCATGCAGGAGCTGCACGGTGCGCAGAAGGAGCTGGCGGATACCAAAGAGGCGCAGAAGCTCACCGTCACTATTTCCCTCTTCGCAGCTTCTATGATCATCCCGGCTTTCCTCACCCGTTTCCGTCAGGAGCATCCGGATATCCGTTTCGAGATCCTGCAGCAGCATAATAAGCCGGGCCAGCAGAACCAGAACCATGTGGATCTCTTCCTGTCCTCCTCCATCAATCCGATCGAGAATGACCACTCTGTGACGCTCCTCAAGGAAGACATCATGCTGGCTATGCCGGATACAGATCCGCATGCCAGAAAATCGTCTGTGAATCTGGATGAATTTGAGAAGGCGGGATTCATTTCTCTGGAAGCCGGCTCTTCCCTTCGTACCATCACAGACTTCTACTGCCGCATGGCAGGCTTTGTCCCACACGTGGTACTCGAGAGTGACAGCCCGATGACGGTACGTGAATTCATCCGCGCCGGCCTCGGTGTATCCTTCGCACCGCGCATCACATGGCACGGTGTCGGCGGCGACCATGTCGCACTGGTCCCGATTTCCTCCCCAAGCTGCTCGCGCTACATCAGCCTTTCGTGGAAAAAAGGCGAGAAGCTCTCTCCCCCGGCGGATATGCTGAAGCGCTATATCATCGAGAATTTCTCTGACTTCGCCAGAGAATATGCGGGACTTCCGCCGGAACGGTAGTGCTTTTTTCGCTTCTTCATTTGTGGTATCTGGTGACTGGTGACTAGGGATTAGGGATTAGGGGTCTCAAGTGAATATAGACTAAGAGACTAGGAGACATCAGACTCTCTCATATCGTCATTTCGAGCGAAGCGAGATAGGGATTGGCCGAGGTAGAGAAAAGCCCCAAGCCAACCTCCGCCCCTTCGGGGCACCTCCTTCCAAAGGAAGGAGGGAAAAGACAGAGCTCGGGCATCGCCCTATTTATACTCCGCGGCGCTTTTGATTTTTATGCGCCGCACCTTCCCCGCTGAACCCGTAGAACCTACAGAACCCGCTGAACCTCTTTCGCACGTAATCAAGGGTCAACTCGCCCCCACAGGCTGACCCTGCACCTCTTCTCACAAGCAAAAAGCCCATCAGACGATGGGCTTTTTGCTTGTGAAATTGTCTATACCAGGCGGGAACGCCGTGGTTACATCAAGTGGGAGCTGTCCGATAGAAGCATCACTAATCCCGATCACCCGAGAAATGCCATCTCCTGTTTCCAGGCGTCCATAGCTTCCTTCATGGAAACGACGGCTTTTTCTGCGTGTGTCTGCTGACGTTCTACGGACTTCGGCCCTGTGCCGCCGTAGCTTTCACGGTTCTTCACGCAGTTTTCGATAGACAGGGCTTCTTTGATGTCTTCTTCAAAGAGCGGGCTCATGGATCTGAATTCCTCCATGGAGAGATCCAGAAGAACCTTGTGGTGCTCAATGCAGTAGTGGACAGCACTTCCGACGACGGCATGCGCCTGACGGAAAGGCAGGCCTTTCTTTGCAAGGTAGTCCGCCATGTCGGTCGCATTCGAGAAGTCGCTTTCCAAGACCGCACGGGTGTGCTCGCCATTGACGGTCATGGTGGAGATCATGCCGGCATAGATGTCAAGGGCGAAGTACAGGGTATCCAGAGCATCGAAGACGCCTTCCTTGTCTTCCTGCATGTCCTTGTCATAGGCTAGCGGCAGACCTTTCATGACGGTCAGAAGGCCTACAAGGTGTCCATAGACGCGGCCGGTTTTGCCGCGGATGAGCTCACACATATCCGGGTTCTTCTTCTGCGGCATGATGGAGCTGCCCGTGGAGTATCCGTCATCAAGCTCGATGAACTGGAATTCGCTGGTGGACCAGTAGATGAATTCTTCCGACAGACGCGAGAGATGCATCGCACAGATCGAAGCGAAGGAGAGAAACTGGAGAAGGTAGTCGCGATCCGAGACCGCATCGAGGCTGTTTCCATAGACGGAGGCGAAGTGAAGGTCATTCGCTTCTTCCTCGGGATGTGTCGGGTACGTGGTCCCTGCCAGCGCACAGGCGCCGATCGGCGACATGTCACACATATCGTAGCAGTCTTCGAGACGCTTGAAGTCACGCTCGAGCATCGCAAAGTACGCGAGCATGTGATGAGCGAAGAGGACCGGCTGCGCGCGCTGCATGTGGGTGTAGCCCGGCAGGATGACGTCCTGATATTTCTTGGAAGCAGCGAGGAGGGCTTCTAAGACGGCGATGAGCTTTTCAGACAGGCGCGCGATATTTCTCTTCATGTACATATGGAGATCCAGCGCGCACTGGTCATTGCGGCTTCTCGCCGTATGAAGGCGGGCGCCGGCATCACCGATCTCCTCGGTGAGACGTTTTTCGATATTCATATGAATATCTTCGAGCTCGACAGAGAAAGGGAATGTCCCTTCATCGATCTCTTTTTTGATAGAGAGAAGACCCTTGGTGATCTTTTCCTGATCCTCTTTGGAAATGATCCCATGAGCCGCCAGCATTTTGGCATGGGCGATAGAGCCGGCGATGTCCTCACGATACATGCGGCAGTCATAGGAAATGGATGCATTGAAATCCAGTGCATTCTTTTCCTCTGCCTTCGTGAAGCGTCCGCCCCACATCATATCACTCATTTTGCATTCTTCTCCTTCATGAGGGCACGGATGGTGAGCGGCAGGCCGAAGAGGTTGATGAAGCCTTCTGCATCTGCCTGATTGTATACATCATCTTCACCGAAGGTGACGAATTCTTCATTATACAGGGAATACGGGCTTTCTGCGCCATTGGACATGATGTTGCCCTTGTAGAGGCGAAGGGTGACTTTGCCGGTAACGGTTTCGGAGGTCTTGTCAGCGAAGGCCTGCAGTGCTTCGCGCAGCGGTGCAAACCACATCCCGTCATATACGAGTTCCGAGTATTTGACAGCAGCGATTTCTTTGAAATGGAAGGTCGCGCGGTCAAGGCAGAGGCGTTCCAATTCGGTGTGTGCGTAGAAAAGGATGGAGCCGCATGGGTTTTCATAGACGCCGCGGGACTTCATGCCGACGAGGCGGTTTTCTACGAGGTCATCGATGCCGATGCCGTTGCGTGCGCCGATGGCGTTCAGGGTATTCACGAGCTCTACGCCGTCCATCTTCTTGCCATTGACAGCGGTCGGGATGCCTTTTTCAAAATCAATGGTGACGATCTCCGGCTTATCCGGAGCTTCTTCCGGATCGCAGGTGACGAGGTACATATCCTTGTGCGGCGCATTTGCCGGATTTTCCAGATCATCGCCTTCATGGGACAGATGCCACATGTTCCAGTCCATGGAGTATGGGTATTTCTGTGCAGCCTTTTCTTCATCAGTCTGCTTTTCATCATACTTATCGATCGGCACACCATGTGCTTCTGCATAAGCCATTTCATCTTCACGGGACTTCATATCCCAGATACGCCATGGAGCGATGATCTTCATGTGCGGAGCCAATGCTTTGATGGTGAGTTCGAAACGAACCTGGTCATTGCCTTTGCCGGTCGCACCGTGGCAGATGGCATCAGCGCCATATTTCTTTGCCATGTCGACGAGGCATTTGCCGATCAGTGGACGAGCGAAGGAGGTACCGAGCAGGTACTTGCCTTCATAACGGCCATCTGCCTGAAGAACTTTGTATGCATATTCTTCAATGAATTCTTTGCGAACATCAAGGGTCTCTGCATATTCAGCACCGGATGCGAGCGCCTTCTTGTGGATGGCTTCGAAGTCTTCCGGCTGTCCCAGATTGACGGTGCAGGCAATGACTTCACAGCCATAGGTTTCTTTCAGCCACGGAATGATAACGGAGGTATCCAGACCACCGGAATATGCAAGAACTACTTTCTTTACGCTTTTAATATCTGTCATGATAATGCCGCCTTTCAAAATAATATAGACAATTTCATCAGCCCTTTCACATGGGCTTGTTTGACGATGTGATAATTATACAGCGTTGTGCATAAAATTGCAATAGCTTTTGTGAAACTTTTTTCAAATAAAAAACGTGAGAGACTCTATCTCTCACGCTTTGGGATCGCTATCCATTTGTCTATTGGCTGGGGCGGCCTTCGAGTCACCAATCACAGATCCACCGGGAGCCTCACTCACTATCCCCGTCTCTATGACTGATGCACGCTGTCAAGGATCACTTCGATGATCTCGCTGCATTCATCCTCGATCTCCAGCATGAAGGAGTACAGGTCTTTGATATCCCGTTTCTTCAGCCCGAGAGACAGCAGGATGAGGGAGGCAAGCTCTCTTCGAAGCACACGAACAGGACCGGTGCGGTCAAAGTCGAAGGCTTGCATATAGCCGAGCATGGCGCCTTTGGAAAGGAGCATGCGTGCATAATATTCATCCGGCTTCAGATAGCCCATACAGTCTGCCTCTGCGAGGTAGTGATCTGCGAGATCCAAATGCGTATGGAGCAGGGCTTCAAAAATCTTTGGCTCCGTATAGGCTTCATAGTAGAGCTCACGGAAAACAGACTCCTTCTCGATCGCATACAGTTCGACCGCCAAGATCGCTGCATAGTGATATTCCAGCGGTTTATCAGAGAAGCGCTTCTCCACTTCATCCACAATCACCTGGCAAAGGTCATTCGTAATGGCCGAGAAAACAGCGTCTTTATTGTCAAACAGATTGTAGATACTGCCCGAGGTGATCCCGGACTCCTGTACGATCTGGCGAATGGTTGTCTTTTTATACCCCTGTTCCAAAAAAAGTCTTTTAGCGGTGTTAAGAATATTCGCACGAACGCCCACCATACGTTCTGCTCTTGTTGCTACCTGTGCCATGATTATGTCCCCTTTTCATGAACAATGAGGCCAAACTCCGAATGGCCCCGGAAACTCAAAAATCAACTCTTCCCCAAATAAGGATACACTATTTTAAATGTATCTGGTTAATTATAAAATATAATAAAACGAATTGTCAATTTAACAAATAAGAAAATCTGCCCAGCGGGACTGTTTTTCATCGGGAGGATCAGAAATCCCGCCTCCGGCATGCATGCACCGAGCCGCTTTTCTTTTGATCGATCAGAAAATCTTTTCCTGCACGGGACATGGACATGGAAGTACCTCAAGTCAAGATCGGCCATCCATCAGAAAAATGCAATAGAAAAAGAGCGGGAAATTAGGGGAGACCCGCT
The DNA here is from genome assembly GCA_934193095.1 of uncultured Dialister sp. Taxonomy (GTDB): domain Bacteria; phylum Bacillota; class Negativicutes; order Veillonellales; family Dialisteraceae; genus Dialister. The sequence goes on from CAKPUX010000013.1 coordinate 37,390, forward strand.
CTTTTCTGCCTGCGCTCTTGTGAGGGCGATGGGATGTCATCGGGGCTATGGGGAAAGCGGGAAACCATGATATAGGGGTATACCATGGCGGGATGACTCGCCGATCACGCGAAACGCAGGCAATGGTTTGCTTTAAGACACAGACAATTTGCTTATGCTCTTAAAACATGCTTTTATTATAAATCATGTTTCATGCTTGTCAAGTGGCTTTCCCTACTTTTAAAAGATTTCCCCGCTGCAGGCAGCTAAAGAAGAAGCTTCATCGCGCTTCCTCGCCTCCCTAGAAGTGCCCGGACCAGTCGATGAGGTCACTTTCAGAGGCTCCGCCGGAGAAACGAGTCCCTGGAAACCATTCGCCACTCTTGGCCGTTTCTTCTAGCAGCACATCGCTGTCTCCAAGATCACTGGAATACGATGTGCAGAAAGGAATGACCTGCTTTCCGGAAAAGTCATGACTCCGCACAAAATGATCAACAATATTCGGTGCTTCGCCCCACCAGATCGGATACCCCAGAAAAACCGTCTCATAGCTATCCCAACCAGGTACATCCCCATCGATCTCCGGCATAAGGCTCCTATCCTGATGTTCGCGGCTGACGCGGCTGTTGTCATTTCTATAATTGAGATCCGAATCCGTATAGGGTTCTTTCGGCTTGATTTCCCATATATCCAGCCCTTTGGTGCGCGCAATGATTTCCGCAGCACGTTTTGTATTCCCTGTCGCAGAAAAAAATACTACGATGGCTTTGGCATCTTTCTTCACCATATGGTTCTCGCTCGATGCGCCTGCTGCTTTGCCCTCGCGATGAGGCACACCCGTGGTTCCCCCGCAGCCGGTTAACCCTCCCGCTGCCAGAAACGCACACGAAAGAGCGATCGCTTTCTTCCACATCATGATCCTTCCTTCCCCTCTTCATTTTTCTTTTGATAAATCTGGTAATCGATCTGATCGAGCTGCTGTTGCTTTTCGTGAATATCATCCAGCAGGCGGAAGCGTTCTTTTCTGAGCTCTTTGATTTTCATCTTTTCGAGCTCTTGATATGGCACATCCATTCTACCCTCGCACTTTCTTCTTCATCATAGAAATCCAATCGTCCACATCCTTTTCCGGCGTAATCTGTTCGTCTCCCCCATTCGAGTCAAAGCGGACTTCTATCGTCCCGAGTACTTCATCCGTATGGGTTAAATTCTTAAGATGCTTGATGGCGCTCCCTGGCCAGCCACCATGTGTCGTGAAGAAAATCATTTTCTTTCCAGTGAAGTCATGCGTTGTCACGAAGGTACGCATGGCAGGCGCCATGGTGTACCACCAGGTCGGCGATCCCAAAGCAATCACATCATATCCCGCGATATCCTTCTTCATCGGCCGCAGCGGCGGACACTCCCCCCGCTGTACTTCTGCCTGCCCCACTTCGATGGTTTCTGCATAAGGGCCATATTTCCTGACCGTCTCGATGCGCTCGATATCCCCCTCCGTGGCTTTTGCCAGTGCTTCCGCGATCTTTTTCGTATTTCCATGACTATAGCTGTAGTAAACAATCAGTGTCTTCATAGTCACCTCTTCAGCGAGTCAGCGCGTCATAGGCTGCCGCGCTGACTTCCTCGCACCACTCATTAGAAAGATCGGTCCCCGGGATCTCAAAAGCCAGATGGCTGAACCAGCTCTCCCTCTTTGCCCCATGCCAGTGTTTCACATTTGCGGGGATTTCAACGATATCGCCTGCTTTTAGGCTCTGCGCCTCTTTTCCTTCTTCCTGATACCAGCCTTCGCCATCGACACAGATGAGCACCTGCCCGCCCCTGCTCTTGGCGTGGTGAATATGCCAGTGATTGCGGCATCCAGGCTCAAAGGTCACATTACAGATGGTGAGGGGAGCCCCCGGCTCTGAAAGGACTTTCAGATAAGAGTAGCCGGTGAAATACGGCGCATACGCTGTATTCGCCTCGCCCTGTCCGAAGAAACCGCCGTGCTCTGCATCACTTCCTTCATATACTTCCATCGCCAGATGAAAGGCCGCCCAGGCATTCGGCCAGCCGGCGTAGAAGGCGATGTGTGTCAGGAGCTCGGCCATTTCTTCCTTCGTCACGCCATTCTTCTTCGCCTCTTTCAAATGATAGGCGAGCGAGGCATCCGTCATCCCTTTCCCGATGAGCGCACTCACCGTCACGATGGAGCGGATCTTCAGCGGAAGCTTCCCCTCCCGGCTCCATACTTCGCCGAAAAGTACATCATCATTCAGCCCAGCGAATTTCGGTGCAAATGCCCCCAGAATCGTGCGTCCTGCTGTTTGTTTGACCATCGTATTGTCCTTTCTTTTGTTATTAGTTGTTGGTTGTTGGCTGTGTGGTTCTGGAAATCATGATACAAATTGATTCTTCGACTCAGTCCCCACAGTTCTGGCTGCCATCATCCCTCATCCGACGTTTTCCTCCGCTCAGAATGACGGGATGCGCATTGTTTTGGAAAAGCGACTAGTCCCCAGTCACTAGTCACTAGCCACTCCTAATCCCTAATCCCTAGCTCCTAATCCCTATTTTCCAAAACCGGAAATTCCCGATTGATGACCTCCGCCATCATGCGCTTCATATTCCAGTCGCCGTGAATGCCGTCCAGCGCGAGCCAGGTGGGAAGCTCTTCCATCTCTTCAAAGGGCGCGGCGGTATCAATATGGACCTCACCGCGGATGAAAGCATTCACCTCATCGAAAGAGGCTTTCCAGCCCTCATAGGTCGGCTCATTAAAAGCCTTCTGGATGTTTTCAGGACTGATCGGCGGCAGCGTCATCAGGATGGGCGTGATGCCATGCTCGCGGCACTTTCTCTGGATCTCCTTCAGGTCAGAGATCACATCCGCTGCCGGGACACCGGCGCGAAGACTGTTCGTCCCGCCCATGATGAGAAGGTAGTCCGGCGAAAAAGGAAGCACGTCCTTCTCGAAGCGCATGACCATCGCCTCACTCGTATCCCCGCTTTGGGAAAGATTGATCGAAGGAAAGTCCAGATACGACTCATAGCTGTAGGCAAGGTCAGCCGGCCCGAAGGAGAGATGGCCGCCGCCGTGAGAAATGCTGTCGCCATAGACAGCCACCTTCCAATGCTTCACCGGATTTTTGATCTCCTGCGGCAGGCTCCACTCACCCACGGGCTTCCCCGTGCTGTCCATTCCCCTGACGCGCCAGTAGTAGGTTCCCGTCCGCGGCGCATCATCATAGAGATCGGTGAGTTCTGTCTGGGCCGCATAGATGCGGTGGACGGATGGCGAGAAGCCATGGAGATTTTCCGGATACTTTGACGTGACTTCGATCTCATAGCGCGCGGCATTCGGATTTCCTGTGTAGGCATAGACCGGATAGAGAAGGACGCTGCCATTTCCCTTGCCATAGGGATTGTGCGGGACGGGTGCATTCCGCCTGCTCCGTGTGAGTGCGCTTGTGACATCTGCCGGCTGCGAAAAATGCGTCACCGGATGCCCGTCAAGGTCATACGCCCGCACGCGGTAGAAGAGCGGCTTCTCGGAAGGCAGCTTGGTCATGTCGAGCATGAGACTTCCTGTATACACTTGGGTATTCCGGTACACCGCCGTGGAGGCTGGGGCATCATCCCGCAGATCTTTCGGGATTTCCGCGAAAATCTCCACCTCATTTCTGACAGCGTTCAGATTCTGCGGCCAGATCAGGTAGCCGTAGTCCCCCGTCTCCACCCTCGCCGCCTGCGCCGCGCGGACTTCACTGCATCGAAATGGCAGCATCCCCACCGTGAGCGAAATCGGCAGCGCGGCAATCAGTAGTCCGATCGCCATCCGCTGTTTCCATTTGGTATGCATCTGTGTGCCTCCTTTCGTATTCTTCATTCTATCCATAGTATAGGTGGAATCAGGCAGCATAGCAAATACTTATGAATTATGACTTTTGATAGAGAGAAAGCATGAGTGGTGGGCTAGAGGTGTGACTGGTGACTAGTGACTGGTGACTTCAATGCTACTTTTGGGCATCGCATCACATATACTTCGCGGCGCTTCTGATTTTTATGCGCCGCACCACCACTCCTCACTCCTAACTCCTCACTCCTAACTGGCGAGTAGAGCTTTCACACGCAATC
>CAKPUX010000014.1 GCA_934193095.1 uncultured Dialister sp.
CAGGCGATCACGATCGACCGGAAGACAAGGAAGTGGACGATCGACCGCGAGAAATGCGTGGCGTGCGGCGTATGCGCGGAGAATTGTCCGGCGAAGTGCCTTGCGATGAAGGAAGAGTGGGAGGAAGGCGAGGACAAGGCCCTCGTGCTGACGCTCACCGGGAAGGCTCCGGTGCGGCCCGCTCGTCCGGCGGCAAAACCGGCGGAAGCGGCAAAGCCTGTCACAGAACCACCGAAGGCAGAAGCACCGAAAGCAGTCCCCGCCCCAGAACCGGCAGAAGACGTGCCGCAGTCGGAGAATCCGCATCATGTGAAGAATACTATCGAGAAATGCCTCTTCTGCGGACGCTGTGAGCACAGCTGTCCGATGCAGGCGATCACGATCGACCGGAAGACAAGGAAGTGGACGATCGACCGCGAGAAATGCGTGGCGTGCGGCGTATGCGCAGAGAACTGTCCGGCGAAGTGCCTTGCGATGAAGGAAGAGTGGGAGGAAGGCGAGGACAAAGCCCTCGTGCTGACGCTCACCGGGAAAGCGCCGGTGCGTCCCGCCCGTCCGGCGGCAAAACTAGCGGAAACTGCAAAGTCTGCCGCAGAACCACCGAAGGCAGAAGCACCGAAAGTAGTCCCTGCCCCAGAACCGGCAAAGGACGTCCCACAGTCGGAGAATCCGCATCATGTGAAGAATGACATCGAGAAATGCCTCTTCTGCGGACGCTGTGAGCACAGCTGCCCGATGCAGGCGATCACGATCGACCGGAAGACAAGGAAGTGGACGATTGACCGCGAGAAATGCGTGGCGTGCGGCGTATGCGCAGAGAACTGTCCGGCGAAGTGCCTTGCGATGAAGGAAGAGTGGGAGGAAGGCGAGGACAAAGCCCTCGTGCTGACGCTCACCGGGAAAGCGCCGGTGCGTCCCGTCCGTCCGCGTCCACCTGTAAAGAAGGATGAGCCCCATGCATGAGTACCCGGTGACACTGGAGATCGTCCGCATCGCAGAAAAGACCGCCCGTGAAAAGGGCGGTCTTGTGAAAGCGATCCATCTCGTCGTGGGAGAAGACTCGGGATTCATCGGAGAGTCCATCCAGATGTACTTTGACGTGATCTCCGAAGGCACCCTTTGCGAGGGCGCGCGGCTGACGATCCGGGATATCAAGCCGAAGATGCGCTGCGACCGATGCGGCGCTCTTTTTGAACGGAAGCGCTTCTCTTTCACCTGTCCCCGTTGCGGCGGCGATGGCTCTCCGACAGAGATCGGGAAGGAGTTCTATATAGAGAGCGTGGATCTGGAAATTTGAACCCTTCTATGGCAGTCTATTTGCCTGCCAGTTGCATAGTAAGAAAAAGGAGATCCCCATGCATATGGTCAAAGCTGGCGTGATGGAGAATATCTACGCCCATAACAATCACATTGCCGAGCATGTCAGACATTACCTGACGGAGCGGAATATTTTCGCCGTGAATGTCATGGGCGCACCGGGGACGGGCAAGACCACCTCGCTTGAGCAGCTCATGAAGTACATCGCGCGCAGGGTCTATGTCATCGAGGGTGATATCGAGTCCGACATCGATACCGAGCGCCTCAGAAAGCAGCATGTGAAGGCGGCGCAGATCAATACCTTCGGAGCCTGCCATCTGGATGCACCGCTCGTGCATAATGCGGTGCACACCATGGATTTCGATGCGCCGGGCATCCTCTTCATCGAAAATGTCGGAAATCTTGTCTGCCCTGCCGAGCTGGATATCGGCGAGCACATGAAGCTCCTCATCGTCAGCGTGGCAGACGGCAGCGACAAGCCGTACAAGTATCCGCTCGCTTTTGAAAAAGCGGATATGATCCTCTTGAACAAGGTCGACCTCATGCCCTATCTGGATTTCGATGAAGAGTTCTTCATGAAAGGCATCCGCCATCTGAATAAGAATGCGCCCGTTTTCAAGGTCAGCGGAAAGATCGGAGAAGGGTATGAAGAGGCCGCGAAGTGGATCTGCGAGAAGGCAGGGATGAGTGACTAGTGACTGGGGACTAGTGACTGGTAGCTGGTATAGCGATTTGTTAACTTCTGGACTTAGTGAGAAGTGCTGGAAGGGGCACACCATTCATATAGTGCCCCAATACCCCTCCTTATATAAAATTCCGCGGCGCTTCCTATTTTTATGCGCCGTACCTTCACTCCTAACTCCTAACTCCTCACTTGATTTGGGAGTTGAGTTAAATGCCAGTTATTTAGAAAACGCAATACTAGTCTGGATTAGAAAATATGACTCTCGTATCGTCATTTCGAGCGCAGCGAGAAATCTTTGTCATTTGCGGTCAGGCGGGCGATGTTTGGGAACTCTAAACGGGAAACCTGTTATCCGCAGGCCTTCGGGCATCGCCCCCTATATATTTGCGGCGAAGCCGCCACCTTCCCCATAGAACCCATAGAATCCGTTGAACCCGTGAATCTTTTATTTCTGAAAGGAGCCTGCCATGCTGACCTATCGCATCACTGCCCTTGGCCGTGTGCAGGGCGTGGGCTTCCGTCCGCTCATTTGCCGTCTGGCAGGGGCGCATCATATCACAGGCACCGTCAGGAATGAAGGCGGCGTCGTCACCATCATTGCACAGGGGAGCCGCGAGGCTCTCCTTTCTTTCATGGAGGATATACGGGCGGCGAGGCCGCCTGCGGAGGTCGCGGAAATGCGTGTGGAGGAGATCGCCCATGCGCCTTTGCCGGATTTCCGTGCGATCCCAAGCGGCGGAGCGGCGCGCGCACCGCTCTTTCCGGCGGATCTTGGCATCTGCGAAGACTGCCAGGCAGATATGAAGGATCCCAAGGACCATCACTATGGCTACCCCTACACGTCCTGCACCGCCTGTGGGCCGCGCTATACGATGATCGAGGCGCTTCCCTATGACCGCGAGCGGACGACGATGAAGGATTTCCCTCTCTGCAAGGACTGTGAGAAAGAGTACCAAAGCCTTTCTGACCGCCGCTGTCATGCGGAAAGCATCGCGTGCGCACACTGCGGCCCGCAGCTGAAGGGATGGACGAGGGAGAAACGGTTTGAAAAAGAGGCGGCTATGGCAGAAGCGATCCGTCTTGCGAAAGAGGGCGCGATCCTTCTGGTGAAGGCCATGGGCGGCTACCAGCTCGTCTGCCGCGGGGACAGGAAAGAGGCGGTGGGCTGTCTTCGCCGCATGAAGCACCGCAGCGGGAAGCCGTTCGCACTGATGATGAAAGACATCGACATGGCGAAGGCGTGGGCGATGCTTTCGGAGAAAGAAATCGAAATGCTCACTTCTCCGGTGCGCCCGATCCTGCTTGCCTCGCCGAGACGGAAGGTCCTTCCTGCCGTGGCATCTCGCGTGCCGCGTCTGGGGCTTTGCCTTCCTTCGACCGGATTCTACAGCCAGCTGGCGGAGGGCATCGGTGCGCCGCTCATCGTCACGAGTGCGAACCAAAGCGGCGAGCCGATGATCTTCCGGGACGAGGAAGCGCGGGCGTACTACGAAGCAGAGGAAGACATCGCAGGGCTTTTCTTCTATGACAGGGAGATCCTGCGCCCCGCCGATGACAGCGTCATGCAGCTGCAGGGAAGGGAACCGCAGATCCTACGAAGAACGCGCGGATTTCTCCCGGAACCGGTGGTGAGAGACGCGCCATCCGGCATGGCCCTTGCGACAGGGGCGGACATGGCACCGGGCTTTGCCCTCGCGGGCGGCGGCTCGCTGTATCCCGCCGAGGTGCCCTGCGACATCCTGAATGAACGCTCGCAGGCGTTTTTTCTGGAAACAGAGCAGGACTGGGAAAAGCTCTTGGGGATTTCGCCGCAAGCGGTCATTTCGGATCTGCATCCTGCCTACCTGTCCCGCATGATGGGAGAAAAAACAGCCAGAGAGAGGGGGATTCCCTTTTATACCGTCCAGCATCATCACGCCCATGCGCTCTCTGTCATGGCGGAGCATCATCTGCAAGGAAAGTCCCTTGCCTTCGTCTTTGACGGCACAGGCTATGGGGAGGACGGCACTGTCTGGGGCGGCGAGATCCTTCTCTGCGAAGGGATGTCCATGCAGCGCGTGGGACACCTTGCGCCGATTTCTATGATCGGAGGCGATGCCTCTATGAAACAGGCGTGGAAGAGTGCGCTCTCTTATCTGGCAGCAGCGGGCCTTCCGTCGAAGGATCCGCGCGCGCCTCTCATCCGTGCCGCACTTTCTCATCATGTGAATACGATAAAAAGCTCCTCCATGGGCCGTCTCTTCGATGCGGCGGCGGCGCTGCTGGGACTTGGCGAGGAGAATCATTTCAAAGGCGAGTGTCCCATGGCGTTGGAAGAGGCCGCGATGGCAGCCGCGCACGCTCCGAAGATCTTCTGGGAAGGGAAAGAGCAGGATGGGCGTCTCCTGTGGGACGGATGCACGCTCCTTGCCTCGCTGCTGGCGTCCCATGGTACAATAGAAGAAAAGGCGCTCGCCTTTCACGAGGCCATCGCCGAGATGATCCTCTCCTCGGCGGAGTACTTCGGCCTCTCGCGCATCCTTCTCTCCGGCGGCTGTTTTTCGAATCAGCTTCTCCTCGCCCGTGCGCGGGAAGCGCTTCAAAAGCGCGGCTTTTCTGTGTATACCAATGAAAAAGTCCCGCCGGGCGATGGCGGCATCGCGCTCGGACAGGCATGGTATGGACTGCTTGGGGATGACTAGTGACTGGTAGCTAGTAGCTAGTGACTAGTAGCTAGGGATTAGGGGTCAGACATCTGACATCTCAAGTCTCTTAGTCTTCAAGTCTAACGTCTCAAGCAGGTATCACCCCATATATATTCGCAGCGAAGCCGCCATCACAACCTTGAAGGATGAAAGCAGAAAATAACTTCTACCCTTTATATGAATCCTCATAGGTTAAGAGGTTCAAAAGGTTCACAGGTTTCTCATCTTTCGTAAATACCGTATATTCTAAAACTCCGCGGCGCTTCTTTATTTTTATGCGCCGCACCGCCCCCGTTGAACCCGTTGAACCCACTGAACCCATAGAACCCGCTCCCACTCTTTCATTCCCAATCAAAGGGACGCCCCGCCCCACGGGCTAACCCTGAACCCTGAACCCACTAACCTGAACCCTATATTTTCGAAAGGAGCATCCCTATGTGTGTAGCATATCCCGGCCGCGTTGTCTCCATCGAAGGCACGCATGGCATGGTCGATTTCTCCGGCTCCGAGGTCCGTGTGAACCTCTCCATGGTGCCCGCAAAGCTCGGTGACTACGTCCTCGTCCACGCCGGCATGGCGATCCAGATCGTGAAAAAGGACGAGGCAAAGGACTGGATCGCCCTGTTCAAGGAGATCGGGGAAGAAATGGGTGACGAGTGACTGGTGACTTACATACCACTTTCGGGCATCGCCCTTTATAAAAAATCGACGCGGAGCGGTGGATAGGGTGCTTTCGTAAATCGTCGATTTGAGACATTCCTTCCCGCTCGCTTTCATACCGCCGGTGCCCTATCCGCCCCTTCGGGGCACCTTCCCCTCGAGGGGAAGGCTGACGATACGAGAATACCATCATCTAACATGGCGGCGAAGCCGCCACCACAACCCTGAACCCACAACCCTGAACCCTTTCCCCTATTTCTCAAAGGAGCCTTTTATGGAGGAACGCAAACTTGCCCGCTGGCTTTCCCGCTACGACGGACCGCCGCTCACACTGATGGAGGTGTGCGGGACGCATACCTCAGCGCTGTACCGTTCGGGCATCCGTCAGATGCTCCCGCCGCAGATCACATTCCTCTCCGGACCGGGCTGTCCGGTGTGTGTGACACCGACGTCCTACATCGATAAGCTCGTCCGCTATGCGCTCACTCCGGGCTGTCAGGTAATGGCCTTCGGCGATCTCCTCGCCGTCCCGGGCAGCCGGATGTCACTCTCCGGTGCGCGTGACAGGGGCGGGCGCGTTGATTTCTTCTACGATCCGGAAGACGTGCTTGCCAAGGCGGCCGCCGATCGCAAGAGGACCTTCATCCTCGCCGCCGTCGGCTTTGAGACGACGGCGCCTGTCTGGGCGGATCTCATCCGCCGCGTCTATGAGGAGCACATCCCGAATGTCCGCTTCCTGACGGCGCTCAAAACGATGCCGGGGGCGATGTCGCTGATTTCGAGGGAAAGCCACATCGATGGTTTCCTCTGCCCCGGTCATGTCGCCGTCATCACGGGAAGTCGTCCCTTCAGAAAGCTCGCAGAAGAAACAGGAGAGACCATGGTGATCGGCGGTTTCTCGCCTGCGGACCTTCTCCGCGCACTGACACGTCTCGTGCTGGCGGCGTCGCAGAAAAAGAGGGGCCTATGGAATGAGTACCCGAGCGTGGTGACGGAAGAGGGAAATCCGAAGGCGCTGTCGCTTCTTGCGGACGTTTTCACCCCGGGGGATGCCGTGTGGCGAGGTCTTGGGATGATCGCAGGCTCCGGGCTTTATCTTCGGGAGAAATACCGCGCGCTCGATGCGGGTAGCTGGGGACTCGTAGAAGACAGGATGCCCGCCGGCTGCCGCTGCGGCGATGTCCTGACAGGCCGCATCACGAGCGAAGAATGCCCCTGCTTCGGCCGCGCCTGCACGCCCGAGCATCCCGTCGGTGCCTGTATGGTCTCCTCCGAGGGTGCCTGCTGCATCACCTATCGGGAGAAGTGATTGCGTGACTAGGGATTAGAGATTAGGATTCTCCAGCATCGTCATCCCGAGCGTAGCCGAGGGATCTCTACTGCACTGTGGGAATCAGCGTGTATGCGCCGGGGAAAAACGATGTCTTGGTGCTGCTGAACATCAGGCAATGAGCGTTCTGCTATAGAGATTTTTCGGCTACGCTCGAAATGACGACGGCGCGAAGCGCTATCAAAATTCTGCGGCGCTTCATTATTTTATGCGCTGCACCACCATTTCTCATTTCTAATTTCTCATGCAAGCAAAGCTTTCATTCGAAATCAAGGGACAGCACGCCTCCTGGGCGAACCCTGAACCCTGAACCCTGCACCTATTTCCAACCAACGATCAATCAACAAGGAGCATCTATTTATGAATATCGAACTTCGCCACGGGAGCGGCGGCGAGGAGACGGGGAAGCTGATCGCCTCTCTCTTTGCTAAGTATCTTGGAAATCCCATCTTAGACCGTATGGAAGACGGTGCGGTGCTGCCGCCCCTCTCCGGCGTGCCTGTCATGACGACGGACAGCTTTGTCGTCTCGCCGCTCTTCTTTCCGGGGGGCGACATCGGACGGCTCTCCGTCTGCGGGACGGTGAATGATCTGGCCTCGATGGGGGCAAGGCCTCTCTATCTGACGGCGGGCTTCATCCTCAAGACGGGACTTTCCACTGATGTATTGGAGCCGATCGTCCGCTCCATGGCAGAGACGGCGAAGGAGGCAGGCGTCACGATCGTGGCCGGTGATACAAAGGTCATCGAAGGGAAGGGCGGCCTTTACATCAATACCGCGGGCCTCGGCGATCGCGCACCGGACTGTGAGATCTCCGCGGGAAATCTTCATGATGGGGATGCGATCCTCGTCACGGGGACGCTTGGCGACCATCACGCCGTCATCCTCACAGAGCGCATGCAGATGAAGACGACGCTTGCGAGCGACTGTGCGCCCCTGAATCATCTGGTGGAAGCCCTTCTGGCGGCAAAGCTGCCCGTCCATACCATTCGCGACATCACGAGAGGGGGACTGGCGACCGTTGCCAATGAGCTGGCGGCAGTCTCCGGCGTTTCCATCACGCTCTCCGAAGAGGCACTGCCGGTCAGAGAAGAGATCAAAGCGCTCTCCGGCATCCTGGGGCTTGATCCATTGACGATGGGAAACGAGGGCAAGATGCTGATCGCGCTCCCTGCCGCCGAGGCAGAGACGGCGCTTCGCATCCTTCGCGCGCTCCCCTATGGGACAGAGGCCGAAGAGATCGGGCGTGTCAGCATGGGAAGCGGCGTGCATCTTAAGACTCTCTATGGCGGACGCCGCCGCATCCTTCCGCTTCGGGGAGAGGGTCTGCCGAGGATCTGCTGAGAGAAAGCCGGGGATGAGTGACTAGGAATTAGGGATTGGAAGCAAGCGGTGATTGAAATAGCGCAATTGTTGCGCTAATGGTTCTGCAAGGAAGATCCCTCGGCTTCGCTCGGGATGACGATACGTGCGAAGCACCATCAAAATTTCTCGGCGCTTCTATTTTTTTATGCGCCGCACCAAACCCTTTGAACCCGTAGAACCTACAGAACCCGCTGAACCTCTTTCAGCCGCAATCAAAGAGCATCACGCCCCACGGGCCAACCCCGAACCCATTCGATAAGGAGAACATCCATGATCCATAAATTTCACAGCCGGCCGAATGGCTGGGAGGGCATTACACCCCATATTTACAAGGAAAATCCAGGGGTCTTTCGCGATGTGACGAAGCAGATCCTTTTTGATAACGAAGCCGACCTTCCGGTGCAGTTCCGCTATTTTCAAGTGGAGAAGGACGGCTTCTCTTCGCTGGAAAAGCATGAGCACATGCATCTCGTTTTGATCTTCAAAGGGAAGGGCCATGCGCTTCTTGGCAGTGATGTGCATGAAGTCAGGGAAGGGGATCTCATCACCATCCCGCCCTGGCAGTGGCATCAGTTTCGCGCGGACGCAGGAGACATCTTAGGCTTCCTCTGCCTCGTGAACCATGACCGCGACATTCCCGTCTATCCGACGGAGGAGGAGCTTTTGGCGCTCAAAAGAGCTCCGGAGATCGAGAAATTCTTGAAAAAGTAAGGAGCATATATGTTTGAGAACAAGTCGACGATCATTTTTGATATGGACGGGACGCTGATCGACTCCGTCGGCGTGTGGAACCAGGTAGACCTCCGGCTGATCCAAACGCTTGGCGGGCCTGCCATGGCAGAGGGCGATGTCCAGCAGAGAAGAGAGCGCTTCCTGAAGGAGCATCGGGATGCGGAGAAGCCGTATCTTTCTTACTGCGAGGAGCTGGGGAAAACGTATGCCTCTGCATGGCAGGCTGAAGACATTCTGCAGGAGCGTTACCGCATAGCGCAGCATTTCCTGAAGGAGGTCGTGGACTACAAGCCGGGCGCACCGGAGGTGCTCCATGCTTTCAAGAAAGACGGGAAGACACTCGTGATCGCCAGCACCACGCGCCGCGGCAATATGGAAGTATATCGGAAGGAAAATAAAAATATCCGCGGCAAAGCACCGCTTGATTCCTGCTTCACGAGGATCTACACGCAGGAAGATGCGCCGGAGATCAAGCCAAGCCCGGCCATCTACCTCAAGGTCATCGAGGATATGGGCCTTTCCAAAGAAGAATGCTTCATCTTCGAGGATTCGCTGGCGGGTGCGTCCGCGGCAAGAAATGCCGGCATCGACTTCGCCGTGATCTATGACCGCTACTCCGATACCGACCGCGAAGAGCTAGATCAGATGACGCCGTATCAGTTTGGGGATTGGGAGGACGTGATGAAAGTCATTAGACGGTAATAGGTTCAAAGGGTTCATTGGGTTCTACCGGTTCAACGGGGGATGGGTGGCGCATCAAAATGAAAAGGCGCCGCAGGTTTTTGATTTGAGAGAGTGCGTTATTTCTGAAAGATGAGAACCATGCCCTCCCTTTAGAACCCGCAGAACCCATCGAACCGGTTCCATCCCTTTGACATCCGCTATTTTTCATGCTATCATTCTCCCATAAGTGAGGGAGTAGCAACCACTTCGGTGGAGCCCGTCAACATACTGGCAGTGACCCGTACATCCTGCCTGGCTTGCTTTAAAAATGCGAGACTCACGTGCATAGTTTTCGGCTGTGCGCGAGGTCTTTTTTTGTGGGAAGAAAGCGCTTGAAATGACCATGAGAGACTGGTCACGCATCCCTTTCGGCTAAGCCGCACAGCCCATTTCATTTCGGGGAGATACCAATGAGTGGTTTATTTATTTTGAACAGTGTCCTGCTCGGCGTGGGACTTGCGATGGACGCCTTTTCCGTCTCGCTGGCAAATGGCCTTGCGAATCATTTCCTCCGCATCCGAAGCATGTGTCTCATCGCGGGGACCTTCGGTTTCTTCCAGTGGCTGATGCCGATGGCAGGCTGGGTGTGTGTGAACCGGATCATCGATCTTTTTCAGGTGCTGCTCCCGCTCGTGCCGTGGGCATCGCTGGTCCTGCTCGTCGCCATCGGCGGGCTCATGATCCGCGACGGTCTCTCCGGAGATGAAGAGGACGTCAAGGTCAGCGTGGGCTTCCGCTACCTCTTGCTCCAGGGGCTCGCGACTTCCATGGATGCGCTCTCCGTCGGCTTCACCTTGGCGGAGTACCCCTTCGCCAAAGCGATGCTCGCAAGTATCATCATCGGCATCGTGACCTTCGCCATTTGCATCGCAGGGCTCTTCCTTGGGAAACGCTTCGGCATGAAGCTCGCGGATAAGGCGACCATCTTAGGCGGCGTGATCCTCATCGGGATCGGGCTGGAAATATTCTTCGGCGCGTGAGGACAGAGGGGTAACCCTTAGGGGGCTGCCCCCTTGATTGTGGAAGAAAGCTTTGCTCGAATGAGGAATGAAGGTGCGGCGCATAAAAATATAGAAGCGCCGCGGAGTATAGATGGTGGCGATGCCCGAAGGTGGTATTCAAGTCACTAGTCACTAGTCACTCGCGGCTCCTGATCCCTGGCCACTTCTTATTTCCAACTCTGGGAAAACTTTCAAGCGCAATCTATGGACGAGCCGCCCCTTGGGCTAACCCGAAATCTTTTCTGCTCTATATCAATTTTAGAAGACGCCCCTAGGTTTCTATGCCTTCCTCTCATATGCACCGCCTGCGACACGAGTAAATGCAAATAACAAGCATATACTTGTTCAATAAACGCTTTCCAAGCACTTTGCCTGTTGTTTACGAAAAAACAGAATGATAAAATATTTCTGATAAACGTGCAACAGAATAGAGGGGCGATGAAGCCTTCAGAAAGACGGACTATCCTCTTGCACGATTTTGAGGGAGCATCTCGGAAGATGCAAGGAGGAAACCTATGAATAAGAAACTGGCATTGCTCGGTGTCGCAGTTCTTTCTGCAGGCATTCTTTTCGCCGGCTGCGGAAACAAAGACAAGAAAGCCGCAGGCGACGCTGCGTGGAAACCAACAAAGGACGTCAAGGTCATCGTGGCGTACAAGGCGGGCTCCGGCACGGACACCGGTGCGCGTCTCTTGACGAACAGCGCGAAGAAATATGTCGGACAGACACTCGTCATCGAAAACAAACCGGGCGCTGACGGCAAGATCGGCTGGACGGAGCTTGCGAAATCCAAGCCGGACGGACAGACCATCGGCTTCATCAACCTGCCGACCTACACCACGCTCGCGCAGATGGAAGGCTCTGCCTTCACGGACAAGTCCATCGTCCCGATCTGCAACCACCTGACAGAAACGGCTGTCGTCGTGGTCAAGAAGGATGCGAAGTGGAACAGCCTGAAGGAACTCGTTGCAGATGCACAGGCAAACCCGGGACAGCTGAAATGCTCTACGAATGGCGTGCAGGCTTCGAATCACACCGCAGCCCAGCTCCTCGCACAGTCTGCGAAATTTGAATACAACGCGGTTCCTTATGGCGGCACCGCTGACCAGCTCCTCGCTCTCCGTCAGGGCGAAGTCGATTTCTCCTGCGCGAAAGTCGCTGATGTGGCAAAACTCATCAAAGGCGACAGCGCAGAGCTGAAAGTTCTCGGCGTCTATGCGGAAAAGAGAGACCCGCAGCTCCCGGATGTACCGACCTTGGGCGAACTCGGCTACTATAATAAATGGTACGGCTCCGCGCGTGCCCTCGTCGCTCCGAAGGGCACCCCGGACAATGTGATCAAGTTCTACGAAGATGCGTTCAAGAAGACCATGGAAGATCCGGAAGTCAAGAAAGCCCATGAAAATGCGGGCATGGTCATCGACTTCAAAGACAGCAAAGCCCTTGGCCAGATGATCGCAGAACAGATGGACTTCTGCAAGAACGTTGTTTCTAAGCTGTATGCAAAATAATTGAGGGTGCAGGGCTCAGGTTGATAGGTTCAGGATTCGCAGCGTGATCCCTATTCTCTGGAAATCACAAAAGCGGGAAACGAGAAGGTGCAAACGCTCGTTTCTCGCTTCTGCTTTCTGGTGACTAGGGACTAGTGGCTAGGGATTAGGTTGGCGATACGAGAAAACCGCTGGTTTCAATTTTCCGCGGCGCTTTCGTAATTTTATGCGCCGCACCAACCCCATGGAACCTCTTGAACCTATAGAACCCGTTCCCCCTCTTTCGCATGCAATCACGAGGCGACACGCCCCATGAGCCAACCCTGAATCCTTACCCCATTTTCCAAAGGAGTCAAACCATTTCATGAAAAAATCAGATATCTATATCTGCGGCTTCATGTACGCTTTCAGTTTCTTTTTCCTCTACCTGACACAGAGCTTTCCCCTCGGGGCGCGGCACTATCCGCACTTCGTCATCGGGCTCCTGCTCATTCTCACCACTGTCCGCGTGGGGCAGATGGTGCGTGACTACCGGAGAGAAAAAACTTCGGAAAACGACATGCCGGTCCTCTTCGACGGCTTTATGCCGAAACAATTCTGGACCATGTTTGCGGCCTTCATCCTCTACTTTGTCATGATGTACCTCGTCGGTTTCTATCCCGCATCCCTGGTCTACCTGCTCTTCTGTCTGAAATTCTTCAAGATCCGTCCGCTCTACATTCTGCTGGTCCTCGCCGGTATGGTGGTGCTGGTATTCGGTACCTTTGATCTCTTCTTGAATGTGCCCCTTCCGATGGGCATGCTCATCGAAGACTTGCTCTAAGGAGGAAATGACATGGATGCGAATACATTAGCACTGATGGCCCAGGGCTTCGGTAATGCTCTGGACCCCATGAATCTTCTCATGATGGTGATCGGCGTCACCATCGGCGTCATTGTCGGCTGCATGCCAGGGCTCTCCGCGGCGATGGGCGTCGCGCTCCTCCTGCCTCTTACCTTCGGGATGAAGGCAGAAACGGGCCTCATCATGCTCGGCGGCATTTACTGCGGCGCCATCTTCGGCGGCTCTATCTGCGCCATCCTGATCCACACCCCGGGCACTCCGGCTTCGGCTGCGACCGCACTCGACGGCTATGAGCTCACCAAACAGGGACGCGCGGGCAAAGCGCTCGGCACCGCCTGCACCGCTTCTTTCTTCGGCGGGCTTCTCTCCTGCATTTCCCTCTACTTCTTCGCACCGCTCCTTGCAGAGCTTGCGATGAAATTCGGCAGTCCGGAATATTTCTGGCTCGCCCTCTTCGGACTCACCATCATCGCCGGCGTCACCACCGGCTCCATGGTCAAGGGCCTCATGAGCGGCGCCTTCGGGCTCATCCTCTCCACCATCGGCATGGACCCGATGGAAGGGACCGCGCGCTACATGTTTGGTGTTGATGAGCTTTACAACGGCATCAATGTCACCTGCGCGATGATCGGACTTTTCTCCATGTCCCAAGTCTTTATCCTCATGGAAAAAGCCATCAAGGAACGCGGAAACATTGTGAAATTCAAAGACTCCGTGCTGCTCAAAGCCCATGAACTGAAACAGATCGCGCCGACCGTCATCCGCTCATGGCTTATCGGGAACATCATCGGCATTCTTCCTGGCGCGGGCGCCTCCATCGCCTGCTTCCTCGGCTACAATACTGCCAAGCAGTTCTCCAAGACACCGGAGAAATTTGGGCACGGCTCCATCGAAGGCGTCGCGGGCTCCGAAGCAGCGAACAACGCCGTCACCGGCGGCTCGCTCATCCCGACGCTGACTCTCGGCATCCCGGGTGAATCCGTCACCGCCGTCCTCATGGGCGGCCTCATCATCCAGGGCCTCCAGCCGGGGCCGGAGCTTTTCACGAAATATGCACCGATGACCTACACCTTCTTCGCCGGCTTCGTCATCGTACAGTTCTTCATGCTCCTCATCGGACTCGGCGGCTGCCGCATCTTCGCGCACATCGCCAAGATCTCCGATGCCATCCTCATCCCGTGCATCTTCGTCCTCTGCGTCGTCGGCTCTTTCGCCATCAATAACAGCTTCGTCGACGTCGTCCTCATGTTCATCTTCGGCGTCATGGGATACCTCATGCGTAAGATGGGCCTCAATACCGCTGCCGTCGTCCTCGCCCTCATCTTAGGGCCGATCGGCGAGCGTGGCCTGAGGAGAAGCCTCACCCTTTCGGGCAACGACATTTCCATCCTCTTCTCCACCCCGATCTGCTGGGTCCTCATCATCCTCTGCGTCCTCTCCGCCTTCTCCCCGCTCCTCATGGACTGGCTGAAGAAAGGGAAGGCAGCGATCAAGGGATAATTCGTTGCAGCCAAAAAAGCACCGCAAAAGCGGTGCTTTTTTGTTGCTGGTGACTAGTGACTTCAAATTCAAATAACTTTTCTCAAAGACTGGAAAAAGAGCGGAAAGTATGGTATCATCTATGCATATGAGTATGCGGGTGTAGTTCATCGGTAGAACGCCAGCTTCCCAAGCTGGACAGGAGGGTTCGACTCCCTTCATCCGCTCCACGGACATGTCAGGAGCCCTTGCGGGCTCCTTTTTTGTGTCTCAAATCGATTTCAATGCAAGTTTAATTCAAGTTCAATTCAAGAAAGTGAATTGAAATGCCCAATTCAATTCACTTTCTTGAATTGAATTGGGGAAATTTGAATTGAATTAACGAATGGGTTGAGTTAAAATGAATTAAATTGAATTGAAATCACTTGAAATGATATTTCAATAAAGGGAGGGCGGTATCATGTGTGAGTTGCCGAAGAAAGAGACGTTGACTGTTGAATTCAAAAGTGACAGGGGCAAGGGATACTCGGACGAAGGACTGGTGGATGAGATTGTCGGCATGACGAATACAGAGGGGGGCACGCTCTATTTGGGTATCGAAGATGATGGGCGAGTGAGTGGGATCGTGAAGCATCATCAGGATCCGATCGGGCTGGCAGCGCTTATTGCCAACCGCACGCGTCCATCCTTGTCGGTGCGGACGGAAATTCTTTATAGCGATGATCTGCCGGTGATGGCGATTTCTATCCCCAAAAGCTACTCAGTGATTGCTACCGTGTCGGGGAAAATCTTAAAGCGGAGACTGAAAGTGGATGGAAGTCCGGAAGTCATTCCCATGTATCCCTATGAAATCTACACGCGTTTGTCGGATTTACGGAAGCTAGACTTCTCGGCGCAGCCCATCCAGGAAGGGACGGCCGAGGACCTGGATCCCAATCAGCTGTTCCGCCTGCGGGAGACCATTCAGAATCAGAATGGAGATCAGCAGCTGCTTGCGTTATCAGACGAGGAACTCGAGCAGGCACTGCGTCTGACAGTACGCGTGGGGGAAGCGGTATACCCCACGCTGACGGGGCTTTTGCTGGTGGGAAAAGAGTCGAGCCTGAAGCGGCTTATTCCGACGGCCGGTGCGGTTTTCCAGGTGATGCAGGGAACCCGGGTCGTGATGAATGAATCGTTCACGAAGCCCATCGTTGAACTGGTGGAGCTGTTTTCCTCGTACATGAAGGCGTGGAACCCGGAGAAAGAATTCGACTACGGCCTGTTCCGCATTCCGATTCCTGAGTTTTCGAGGCCGGCTTTTCGCGAGGGCTTGATCAATGCGTTTGCCCATCGGGATTACTCTATGATGGGAAGTGTGCGCATTCAGGTCAGCGATGAGGGGCTGACCATCAGCAATCCAGGCGGATTCATTGAAGGGATTACGCTGGAAAATTTGCTGACAGCGGAACCCTGCGGACGAAATCCACTGCTGTCTGATGCATTGAAACGAATCGGACTGGCGGAACGGACTGGACGTGGCATTGACCGCATCTTTGAAGGCTCGATCACCTTTGGCCGTCCCTGGCCTGATTATTCGGAGTCGACTGCGAAGCAGGTGACGCTTTTCATCCCTCGTGCCAAAGCGGATACAGAATTCATCCAGATGGTTATGGATGAGCAGAAATCCATAGGACATCCGCTGGCCATCAATACCCTTTTGATTCTCTCGGTGTTGTATAGTGAACGTAAAGTCAGCGAACATGATTTGGCAGAGCGGATTCATATTTCTCTGACGCGACTGAAGCCTCTGATCGAGACACTGATCGAGCGCGGCGTGGTGGAGGAAATTGGTCGTACTTCGCAGCGAATGCTGATGCTTGGGCAGAAAGTCTATCGCAAGACGGGAAAATCGAAGGAGTATACACGCCAGAGAGGAATTGATCAGGTGCGTTTTCCTGAAATGATATTGAAACTGGCGGAAAGTCAGAATGGTGCCGTCACGAAAACGGATGTGGCGGAGCTCCTCCATGTTTCAAAACCGAAGGCATATGAGCTTTTACAACAGCTTTGTGAAGAGCGCCAGCTGGTGCTGACTGGACGAGGCCGCTATGCCAAATATGAACTCAGCAAATGAAAGGATGAACGCTATGCCATACACCTACTACGATATCGGATTGAATCTTTTTACGAAATCCTTTCCCCGCCCGGAGAAGATCATCGAGGACGCGCATGCCGCGGGGATCCAGTGCATTTTGACGGGCTCAGAGGCGGAGGAGAATGAGCTTGTGAATGATTTCACGAAGACTCATGACGTCTACGGGACGGCGGGGATCCATCCGCACAGCGCTGACGAAGCGAGCGAGGAGGACGTGGCGCGCATCGAGGAAATATTGACTACGAATCCCCGCATCCTGGCGGTGGGGGAGACGGGGCTTGACTATGACCGCATGTACAGCAGGAAGGAGAATCAGATCCACTACTTCAAGGAGCTGATCGCGCTCGCAGAAAAAATGAGGAAGCCGCTTTTCCTTCATGAGCGGGACGCAGCGGAGGACTTCATCGCCTGCTTTGCCGGGCACGAATCCATCTGTCCGCGCTCAGTCGTCCACTGCTATACAGGAAATAAGGAAACGCTCGAGAGGCTCCTTTCGATGGGCTTCTATATCGGCATCACGGGCTGGATCTGTGATGAGCGGCGCGCAGATGACCTGCGCGAGGCAGTGACGATCCTTCCGCTGGACCGCGTGATGATCGAGACGGATGCGCCCTACCTCACGCCGCGCGGATTCCATCTGCCGAGGACGAATGTTCCGCAGAATATCACGTATGTGGCGAGGGCGCTCGCGCACTACATGGGCGTTCCTACGGAAGTGCTCGCAGCACACGCGAAGGAGAATACGGAGCGGTTCTGGGGAATCAGATAGAGGGGGAGCCTCGGGGACGTGTCGCCCCTTAATTACGTTTGAAAGTTTCGATTGAATGAGAAATGAGAAATGAGAAATGCGAAATGCGAAATGCGAAATGGTGGTGCGGCGCATAAAAATAGGGAAGCGCCGCGAAGTATAAATCATGGCGATGCCATGAGCGGGCATGCCAGTCACTAGTCACTAGTCACTAGTCACTAGTCACCAGTCACTTGAGACTCCTAATCCCTAGCCACTAATACCTAGCTACTCATCTTCCCCGTTGAACCCATTATTCCCCTACCATTTCCTTCTGCGAGAGCGTATAATATAACTACTGACCAATGGTCAAAAATATATTTCAAAGAAAGGAAAACGCTATGAACGAAGTCAAAATGCCGAAACGGCCTATACTGGCGTATTACATTTTAATCTTTCTTGCGATCTTCCTGTTCAATTCGATCTTCATGCCGATGCTCCGCGAGAATCAGGTGAAGGAAGTGGACTACTCGTCCTTCATGACGATGACGGAGAACAAGGAAATCGACAAGGTCCAGGTGGAGCAGGACAAGATCCTCTTTACGAAGAAGGATGACAAGCAGGCGTACAAGACCGCCATCATGAATGACTCCGAGCTGGTGGAGCGTCTGCACAAGTCGGGCGCGGATTTCACCGGAGAGATCGTCGAAGCGATGAATCCGATCCTGTCGGCGCTTCTCTCATGGGTGCTGCCGCTCCTCATTTTCTTCGGCATCGGCCAGTACATGAATAAACGGCTGATGAAGAACATGGGCGGCCCCGGCGCGATGCAGTTCGGTATGGGGAAATCGAATGCGAAAATCTTCGTGAAGCCGACGAACGGCATCAAATTTGCTGACGTTGCGGGGGAAGATGAAGCGAAGGACAGCCTGCAGGAGGTCGTCGAGTACCTGCACAATCCGACGAAGTACCGAGACATCGGTGCGAAGATGCCGAAGGGCATCCTTCTCGTGGGCCCGCCAGGCACCGGCAAGACGATGCTTGCGAAGGCTGTCGCCGGTGAGTCCGAAGTGCCGTTCTTCTCCATTTCCGGCTCGGAATTTGTAGAAATGTTCGTCGGCATGGGCGCGGCGAAGGTTCGCGACCTCTTCAAGCAGGCGAAGGAAAAAGCGCCGTGCATTGTCTTCATCGATGAAATCGATGCCATCGGCAAGAAACGCGGCGGCGGTGCCCTGGGCGGCAATGATGAGCGCGAGCAGACGCTGAACCAGCTCCTGACAGAGATGGACGGCTTCGAAGACAATGCGGGCGTCATCATCCTGGCAGCGACGAACCGTCCGGAGTCACTTGACCCGGCGCTCACTCGTCCGGGCCGCTTTGACCGTCAGGTGCCTGTCACGCTGCCAGACCTTCAGGGGCGCGTCGCGATCCTCAAGGTCCATGCGGCAAAGATCAAGACCGCGCCCGCCATCGACTATGACAAGGTGGCGCGCATGGCCTCCGGTGCATCGGGGGCGGAGCTCGCCAATATCGTGAACGAAGCCGCGCTCCGCGCCGTTCGCGACCATCGTCCCTATGCGACGCAGGAAGACATGGAGGAATCCATCGAAGTCGTCATCGCCGGCTACCAGAAGAAGCATGCGATCCTGACGGACAAAGAGAAATGCATCGTTTCCTACCATGAAATCGGTCACGCTCTTGTCGCAGCACTGCAGTCCCATACCGCGCCGGTGCAGAAGATCACCATCATCCCAAGAACCAGCGGGGCGCTCGGCTACACCATGCAGGTGGATCAGGGCAACCATTACCTCATGAATAAAGAGGAAATGCTGAACCAGATCGCCACGCTGACAGGCGGCCGCGCGGCGGAGGAGGTCGTCTTCGGCACGTCCACCAATGGGGCATCGAACGATATCGAGAAAGCCACCCGCCTTGCCCGCGCGATGATCACGCGGTACGGGATGAGTGATGAATTCGGCATGGTCGCCATGGAGAATGTGACGAACCAGTATCTGGGCGGCGATACCACCCTCGCCTGCTCGCCGGAGACACAGGCACGCATCGACAAGGCCGTCTCCGATCTCATCAAGGCGCAGCACGAGAAAGCAAGGAAGATTCTTGTGGAACATCGCAGCAAGCTCGATGAACTTGCAAAGTACCTCTATGAAAAGGAAACCATCACGGGAGAACAGTTCATGGGGATTCTGGAAGAGAAAGCAGAATAAAGGCAAGCCAAAAAGGAAGCTCGTAAGAGCTTCCTTTTTGGCTTGGGTTTCATTTCGAATCCCTGACTGCACATTTTGTTTTCAGGGTTCAGGGTTCAGGGTTGTAGTGGCGGCTTCGCCGCAAATATATGGGGCGATGCCCGAAAGTCGTATTCCAGTCACAAGTCACAAGTCACCAGTCACTTGAGACTCCTATTCACCGTATCCATGCTTCGAGCTTCTTCAAAAGACCTTCGCAGGCTTTTTCCTCCTCTTCATACGCCTCTTCGAAGGTGCCGCCTTTGTGCGGATTTGGGATATCGGCTTCTTCTCCGGCGTATTCGGAGAGGAGATGGATCTTCTCATCGACATCGCCGCCCATGGTATTGAAGATGTCGGGGTTATTCTTATCATTCATGAGGAGGATGAAGTCGTACTCATCATAGGTCTTCCATGCGATGGGGAAGGCCTTTTTTTCTGTATAGGGGATGCCGTGGGCGGAGAGCGTTTCCTGCGCCGCCTTGGAAAGGGATGCGCCTTCTTTGGCAAAGCAGGCGGCGGAGACGGAGAGGGCTTCTGTCAGACCGGCCTTTCGGATGAGGTGGTCCATGATGCATTGCGCCATCGGCGGTTCATTATTTCCTGTGTGCGAGATAAAGAGAAGACGGATCATGATGGGACTCCTTTCTAGTGGGGTGCAATGGGTTCTGAAGGTTCAGGGTTCAGGGTTCAGGTTGATGGGTTCAAAGGGTTGTGGTGCGGCGCTGCGCGCCGAATTTTTTAGAAAGAACAAAGAACACAGCCTCCTTCCTCTGGAAGGAGGTGCCCGAAGGGCGGAGGTTGGGCGATGCGCAGTATCGCAAAATTCGCGGAGCGAATTTGAATTGGGATGACAAGTTTCCCGTTATTCCTTCGTTCATATGAATTGTTTTACCGCGAACGAAAAAGATTCCTCGACTTCGCTCGGAATGACGATACGAGAGAGGCCTTAGCGCAGATGGTGCTGATTTCCAGCTCTTGCTATTTTCTTTATTTTACTCCTCGAATGTAAATAAACGGTAAACCGGATTTCTAATCCCTAATCCCTAGTCCCTAGCTACCAGTCACCAGTCCCTAGTCCCCAGTCACTCATCTTCCACGGTGAAGTATGCTTCGAAGCGTACTTTGCCATCCTCCTGTGTGAAGTTTTTATAGGCGTGGTGGGTGTCTAAGAAGCGGGCGATGGAGACCATGCCGAAGCCATGGCCTTCCTTGTCTGTTTTGGGGTAGCCATTCTCATCAAAGCGGAGGGGTGCGTCGTATTGGTTCACGATGGAGAGAGCGATCTGATTTCCCTTCATAAGGAGCGTGAGGTCGACGGTCCGTTTCTCTTTGGGCATGGTGGCAGAGGCC
The DNA here is from genome assembly GCA_934193095.1 of uncultured Dialister sp. GTDB lineage: Bacteria > Bacillota > Negativicutes > Veillonellales > Dialisteraceae > Dialister. Next base: position 20,771 of record CAKPUX010000014.1, read on the forward strand.
TGGATGGCATTCTCGAGCAGGTTCGCAAGTACATAGGCGAGCGGGCTTTCGATGGAGGGAAGGCTCTGCGGGAAGGAAATTTTATGGCTGGTGCGGACGGAGAGTTCTTTCGCTTTTTCGAAATAGATAGAGATGATGGCATTGATGATCGGATTCAGGCAGTAGGGATGGGTGGCGGTACGCTCCAGGTCTTCGTGAGCACTTTCCAAAAGTGCGAGGGCATCTTCCGTCTGCCCGCGCTGCAGGAGTCCGTGGAGTGCTAGGATCCGGTGGCGCAGGTCGTGTCGGAAGATGGACATTTCTTTCCCGTTATCCTGCAGGAGCTGGGCATAGGACTGGAGGAAGGAAATGGATTTCTCCATCAGGTGGTTTGCGCTTTGGATATTCGTTATATTTTCAAAGTCTTTCTTTTCCCGAATGAGGTAGCGGTCAAAGGCGATGAAGAAAATGGTGAGGATGAGCCAGACAAAGAGTTTATCAGGAGACCAGAGCTTGCCCATAAGGCTGGTCGGCATAGCGGCGGTGACAAGGAGCATCGGGATGATTGCTATGTAGTAGGAGTAGGATTTTTCATTCATGAAGCGCTTCGAGGGCAGCATGGGAGAAAAGACGCAGTAGGCACCGGGAAGCGTCAATGCAAAGAAGAGGTCATAGATGAAAAGATGCTCGATCAGGAGATTCTCTGTGGGTATATCCGAGAATCCAAGGAGTATACAGATGCCCGATATGCCGTGGAGAGCAAACATGTAGATGCCCTGCATGCCGAGGATGAAGATCTGTGCGGCTTTGGCGGTGGGAAAGATGAAAAGCATCGAGAGAAAGAAGGGAATCCAGCCGAGCGCCAGACAGCACTTGTAGGTGAAGACGTTGAGACCGAGCTGGTCTACGAGGAGGGCCATCCAGCTCATATTGATGAGCTGGATGAGACAGTTCACGCGAAAAAGGCGGCGTTTCGTCTTGTCATCCATGATGCCCGCAAAGGGCATGTAGCGTACATAGGCCCCGCCCGCCTGAAGGACGGCGATGGCAAAGACCAGAAGAATGATGTCGATCATGGGTTTGCTCCTTATGAAATGAGTGCCCGGTGTTTCCTGGGGGAGCCTGAGGGGCGGCTTGCTCTTTAAAGATTCGCTTGAATGAGAAATGAGAAATGAAAAATGAGAAATGGTGGTGCGGCGCAAAAAGCAGAAGCGCCGCGGAGTATAAATAGGGCGATGCCCGAAGATGGCATTTCAGTCACCAGTCACTAGTCACCAGTCACTCGGCACCCCTAATCCCTGATCCCTAGTTCAAACTTCAGGGTTCAGGGTTCAGGGTTCGGGGTTCGGGGTTCAGGGTTGTAGTGGCGGCTTCGCCGCGAATAGGATGGGCTGCGTTCCAAGCGTATCGTCATTGAAAGCGTTGCCGAGAAATCTTCCTTGCAGACCGATGAGCGGTGAGAGCTTGAAAACCTAAAAAAGCAGCACGAAGGCGTTTTTCCGTGCAGGGGCAGGAGGGATACTAATCGCTGTGCAACAAAGATCCCTCGGCTGCGCTCGGGATGACAGGGGGGACGGGTGTTTCCCAGTCCCCAGTCACTAGTCCCCAGTCACCAGTCACTCGGCTCCCTAATCTCTAGCACGCATCCCTGCTTTCAAACTTCAGGGTTCGGGGTTCAGGGTTCAGGGTTCAGGGTGGTAGTGGCGGCTTCGCCGAGATCCTTCGACTCAGGTCGCAGCTGTTCTGGCATTCATTATCTCACATACGACGTTTCTCGCCGCTCAGGATGACGAAACGGGGCGATGCCCGAAGATGGCATTTCAGTCACAAGTCACAAGTCACTAGTCACTAGCTCTATCTTGACAGCAGAAACTGCATGTACTGCTGCTTGACTTCTTTCTTTTTCCGGCGGCTGATGGGGAGGGAGTGATTTCCCTTCATCAGGAAGGTATCTTCCTTCATGGCGGTGACGGCATTCATATTGAGGATGAGGCGATGGTAGGACTCGAGGAAGCGCTCATCGCTAAGGAGAATGTCTGCCAGCTCCTGATAGCTGTTCTGCGAGGCGAGGGCGCGGTCTTCGAGATGGAGGACGGCGCCGCGGCTGCCATGGCAGTCCATGTAGAGGATGTGGCTGTAGGGGACGGAGAGGCATTCGCCACCGGCGAGCCTTACGGTGAGCGTCTTTGCCGCGAGCGCATCCTCTGGGAGGAGACGCGTCAAAAGGGCTTCGAGCTGCGGCGCATGATCGAGGAGCGGCTTTAGCACGTAGCCGGAGGCAAAGACGTTGTAGCTTTCGAGCGCGTGGTCGCGGCTGGTGGTGAGGAAGATGATCCATGCGTCCTCATCGATGGCGCGGACCTCTTCGGCGACCTGCATGCCGGTCATGCGAGGCATGTAGATGTCAAGGAGGATGAGGTCGTAGTCTCCTTTCTCAAAATCTTCCAGAAAGGATGGCCCGCTGGTGTAGGCCGTGATGGTGTAGTCGATGGGTGTTTTTCCGGCGCGTTTCTGAAAATAATGCGAGAGGCATATCCGGATTTCTTTGAGGTCGGCTGGATTGTCGTCGACCGTAGCGATGCGTAACATAAAAAGATCCCCTTTCCTTTTAGTACTTACATCTATTATAAAGGAAAGGGGGGGATGTGTGAATGGAAAATGAGGAATGAAGGCGGCTGCTTCGCCGCAAGTATATATAGGGTGATGCTCGAAAGTAGTATTCAAGTCACCAGTCACTAGTCACTCGGACCCCTAATCCCTAGCCACGCATCCCTGCTTTCAAACTTCAGGGTTCGGGGTTAGCCCATGGGGCGGCTCGCCCCTTGATTACGTGCGAAAGAGGTTCAGCAGGTTCAGCAGGTTCTATAGGTTCAAGAGGTTCAACGGGGATGGTGCGGCGCATAAAATAATGAAGCGCCGCGGAATTTTGAGACGAATTTAAAACGTGTCCCCCCCTTGGAGAAGGGGGCGGCCAAAGGCCGGGATAGACTGCCCCGAAGGGGCAGAACTCTGCAGAATGGTAAAGCGAACATATGGGATAACAGGAAAAAGGTCTGACACAGACGAGGTGAACCCCGCTACGATGGATTGTGCCTCTTCGAGGCACTCTATCCTGCGCCTTTGGCGCGGCCCTTCTCCAAGGGCCTGCTCAGATGAGAAGAATTACGCTGTACACAAAACCAATCCTCCATTCCCACCTACTCATTTCTGCTTTCAAACTTGTAGTGGCGGCTTCGCCGCAAGTATATATAGGGTGATGCTTGAAAGTAGTATTCAAGTCACCAGTCACCAGTCACTAGTCACTAGTCGCTCGAGGCTCCTAATCCCTAGCTACTAATCCCTAGCTACTAGTCCCTAGTCCCCAGTCCCTCATTCCACTCAGGCGCAAAAAGGCCCACCGGGTCATTTCCATTTTCAGGAAGAGGTCCGATGGGCCTTTTGTGATGACAGTTAACTACTGCTATCAGAATGCCGGAACGAGGCCGTCGCTGAAGTTGTCATTGATGTATTTCTTGACGTCTTCAGACTGGAAAATCTTGACAAATTTCTGGTAGGTCGGGTTATCCTTGTCATGTTCGCGGGCTGCGATGATATTGACATAAGGAGACGTGTTGTCTTCGGTCGCGAGGGCGGTCTTCGTGTCGAGGCTGGCAGCCTTTGCGTAGCCGGCATTGATGACAGAGATCGCTACGTCATCCAAAGAACGCGGGAGCTGCGGCGCTTCGAGTTCGAGGATTTCGAGGTGCTTCGGATTTTCTGCGATGTCACCGACGACAGCCTTGGTCGGATCGGTGCCTTCCTTCAGCTTGAGGAGACCGTTTTTGTCGAGCAGGAGAAGGGCGCGGCCGCCGTTGGACGGGTCATTCGGGATGGAGACCTTTGCGCCGTCCGGCACGTCTTTCAGGTCTTTGTACTTGTTGGAGTAGATGCGCAGCGGAGCGAGGTAGGTGTTGCCGATGGAAACGAGCTTCGTGCCGTTCTTTTCATTGTAGGCTTCGAGGTACGGGCCATGCTGGTAGGAGTTCAGGTCGATGTCGCCGGATGCGAGTGCGGAGTCCGGGGTGACGTAGTCACCGAAGGTCTTGAGATTGACCTTGAGGCCTTCTTTTTCTGCTTTCTTTGCGACGAAGTCCATGACCTGTTCGGAATAGCCGGAGGTGATGCCGACGGTGATTTCTTTCTTGTCAGCCGGTGCTTTGGCTTCTTTCTTCTGGTCGCCGCAGCCGGCGATGGCACCTGCAGCGACGAGGGCTGCGAGGGACAGTGCGATTGCTTTTGTGAATTTCATAGTGAATTCCTCCTTGGTAGGAAATGCGGGGCAATAAAAAAATCCCGCTCCCTGAAAGGGACGAGATACTTCGTGTTACCACCCAATTTTATGTCCGAATCACTTCGAGACACCTTATGAGGTACGACGGCCGTGGCCTTGATACCTTGTCTCTATATCGGGAGATCCCGGGCTGCTTCATCATTCAGCATGCCAGGCTCAGAGGCCATCTTCCATGGATTCGTCTGCGCTCCTTCTCACCGGCCGGAGCTCTCTTTGCCAGCGTCCTTCATGTACTCTTCTCTTCACTGCCTTTATGAAGTTGAAATTACTATACACTTTCGGGGATGGGAAGTCAAGAAAAAATTTTCAGGGGGAAGGGATTTGAATTAGGAATTAGGAATGAGGAATGAGGAATGAAGGTGGCGGCTTCGCCGCGATCGATGAAGAGGTCGCTGCTGTTCTGGCATTCGTTATCTCACATACGACGTTTTTCTCCGCTCAGGATGACGAAACGGGGCGATGCCCGAAGGTCTGTTGATCGCAGGTTTTCCTCGTATCGCCAGCCTTCCCCTCGAGGGGAAGGTGCCCCGAAGGGGCGGATAGGGCACTGGCGGTATGAAAGAGAGATGAGGAAAACGGAGAAGTGCGCGGCATATGTGGGGGCGTGAGTCCCTGACCGCGAATGACAACGATTGAATCAGTGTTTCCTTAAAAATCATTCGCGCCCCTTCCCCTGGAAGGGGCAGACGAGCGAAGCGAGGCGGGGTTGGTTTCCCCGAATGTAGGAGTACCATTTCACGCGGCCAACCTCCGCCCCTTCGGGGCACCTCCTTCCAAAGGAAGGAGGGAGAAAAAAGGGGCTGCGTGTATCATCATAGGTATAGTTGAATAGTCCGATGCTATCGACATTCCAACACTTTCATGCAATACCGCTACGTAGCCCCCTCATCTCACTTCGTTCGAAATGGCGTCTCACTGGATTTTCGCGTCGCTTTACTCCTAAAAATCTAGTTCGCTTGCACAACCCCTTCGGGGAGCTCCCCCGATGGGGAGCCAAGAACGTTCTGCCGCTTAACTTAATAGCATTACTCGGGGGGGCGAACCCTTCCCCCGAATCCTTTACATATTCCCACTTTCTGACAACTTTTCCCATTTTCCCCCTTGACGGCGGCGGCTCTTAGCGTTATCATATCTGCATATTCAGCAATGAATGACAAGTACACAGAGGACAAAGAGGTCTTGATGCAGGGGCATCGAGACTTTTTCTTTTGGACAATGAAGCCCGGGCAGATGCCCGGGCTTTCTCTATGTACGGGAAAGTTCTTATTTCTTTTTTTAGAAGGGTGTGGTAAAAATGAGAAAAATTTTAGCCAAGTGGCCGCTTTTGGCGGCGGCCTTGTGTACGCCGACCATGATTATGGCGGCGGACGCGGAGGGCAAGTACTCCGCTGTGGATACGACCTGGACACTGCTGGGGGCTATCCTGGTCTTCTTCATGCAGCCGGGGTTTGCGATGGTGGAGACAGGGCTCACGAGAGCGAAGAATGCAGGCAACATCGTCATGAAGAATTTCATGGACTTTGCCCTGGGCACCATCGTCTTCTGGATCCTGGGCTTCGGGCTCATGTTCGGCACCGATATCGGCGGTATCATCGGTACGCCGGATTTCTTCGTCACTCACTATGACACGGGCGATGCAGGCTATCCTCCGCTGGTCTACCTCTTCTTCCAGACCGTCTTCTGCGCGACTTCTGCGACGATCGTCTCTGGCGCGATGGCAGAACGCACGAAATTCTCCTCTTACTGCATTTATTCCGTGGTCATTTCTCTCCTGATCTATCCGATCTCCGGACACTGGATCTGGGGCGGCGGCTGGCTCTCCGAGCTTGGCTTCCATGACTTCGCCGGTTCCACCTGTGTACACATGGTCGGCGGTGTCTGCGCTCTGGTCGGTGCCTCTCTGCTTGGACCGAGAATTGGCAAGTACAATAAGGATGGCAGCGTCAATGCGATCCCCGGTCATTCCATCACGCTTGCCTGCCTCGGCATGTTCATCCTGTGGATGGGCTGGTTCGGTTTCAATGGCGGCTCCACCGTTTCCATGACGGGCGATGATACGATCCTCTCCGTCGGCAGCATCATGGTCACCACGAACATGGCGGCTGCTGCCGGTGCTGTCACTACCATGCTTCTCACCTGGGTGAAATACGGCAAGCCGGATGTTTCTATGACACTGAACGGCGGCCTCGCTGGTCTTGTGGCCATCACCGCAGGCACGGATGTCGTTTCTGTCGCCGGCTCCTTCTGGATCGGCCTCATCGCCGGTGTCGCGATCGTCTATGCGGTCGAATTCGTTGATCAGAAGATGAAGATCGATGACCCGGTCGGCGCTATCTCCGCTCACGGCGTATGCGGTGCGCTCGGGACTATCCTGACTGGCTTCTTCTCTGTCGAAGACGGCCTCCTCTACACAGGAAATCCGCATTTCCTCATGATCCAGGTCCTCGGCGTCGTTGTGGTAGCTGTTTATGTATTCATTGCGATTAACATTGTATTCCGCATCATCAAAGCGACGAATGGTCTGCGCGTCACTCGTGAAGAAGAAATCAACGGCCTTGACTTCGAAGAACACGGCCTCGTCTCTGCGTATGCAGACTTCATGATGGCACCGGATACCACCGTACAGGCTCTCGAAGCGGGCAAAGCACCGAAGGATGCCGTCGAAGTACCGCTCGTAGAAGAGAAGAAGGCAGAAGCAGAAAAGATTGTGCCGAAGGAACTGCCGGCCGATGGACACCGCCTCTACTGCGTCACCATTATTACTTCGGATAAGCGTTTCGAGATCCTGAAGGCTGCCATGGAAGCCATCGGCATCACAGGTATGACCGTCACGAAAGCGCTGGGCTACGGTCTTGAAAAAGGACAGACCCAGATGTACCGCGGCGCTGCCGTCTCGGCAAAACTTCTGCCGAAGGTCCGCATTGACATCGTGGTATCCAAGATCTCTCCCCGCACCATCATCGAGGTAGCGAAGAAGGCCCTCTACACCGGCAAGTATGGCGATGGCAAGGTCTTCGTCTCCACCATCGACAATGCGGTGAAGATCCGCACGGGCGAAGAAGGATACGATGCGCTGCAGGACTATCCCATCGAAGAAGAAAAGAAATAAGAAATCCATATAGCATGCAAAAAGAGCAGCGGCCATGTCGCTGCTCTTTTTGGCTTGGGGTTAGCCCGTGGGTCGAGGTGCCCTTTGATTACGTGCGAAAGAGGTTCAGCGGGTTCAACAGGTTCAGCGGGTTCAACGGGGGTGGTGCGGCGCATAAAAAAGAAGCGCCGCAGAGTATAAATAATGGCGATGCCATGAGCTGGCATTCCAGTCACCAGTCACTTGAGACTCCTAATCCCTAGCCACTAATCTTTATCCCTGCTTTCAAACTTAGCCTATGGGACGTGCCGTCCTTTGATTGCGTGCGAAAGAGGTTCAGCGGGTTCAACAGGTTCAGAGGGTAGGGCGGGGGTGGTGCGGCGCATAAAAATCAGAAGCGCCGCGAAGGCTTGAAACTAGCGGCTTTCTTGTATCGCAAACCTAATCCCTAGCCACTAGTCACCAGTCACTAGTCACCAGTCACTAGTCACCAGTCACCAGTCACTGGCTACTCATCCCTAATCCCTAATCCCTAATCCCTAGCCACTAGCCACTAGTCACCAGCCACCAGTCACGCATCTCCCCCCCGATATCCACATAGCGCGGACAGGGGGTGCTCCTTTGTCTCTCGCTCATTCGTTATATTTCTCTTGATTTCTCATCTTTTTACAGGAGCGAACTTCCTCTTGACGAATGTTTTACAAAAAAATGGAACGGCGCGCCGGGGTGTGAATAGGCTATTCACAGAATCCACAGTTGTGAACAAGAGAATGGGGACGCGCGAGAACGATGAAATCTTGCGGTTTCAGAGATGCCGACGGAGGCCGATTTCACTTATTCACAGATATTCACAATTTTCTGTGTATATCTAAGGTGGACAAGTGTGGGATTTGGCTCACTGTCGAAACTATGAATAGGTGACTTTTCACAATTCACAATTTTGTGAATAACTGTGAACAACTCTGTGGACAAATAAAAACGATCCCGTGCGGATTCATCGCACAGGATCGCTAACCGTCAATGGCTACTAACCACCCACTACTTTTAGCAGCGCGCGGCAGCCTTCTACGAGATCGTCATATGTTTCTTCGAAGTCTCCGGTATACCAGGGATCGGCGACTTCGCCGCGCCGTCCTGCCCAAGAGAGGAGGAGGGAGACTTTCTTCTCCGGATCGCCGTGCGTGAGGCGGGAGAGGTCGTAGAGATTTTCTTCATCCATGCAGAGGATATAGTCCGCGCGCTCGTAGTCTTCCTTCGTGATGAGGCGGGCGCGCCGGGGCGTGAAGGGGATGCGCTTCTGCGTGAGCATACGCTTGGCGGGCGGGTACATGTCGTGACCGATCTCTTCCGTGGTCGCTGCGACAGAGTCTACGGTGATCGCCTTCTCGCATCCGGCTTTGCGGATGAGATCTTTCATGATGAATTCCGCCATGGGCGAGCGGCAGATGTTGCCGTGGCAGACGAAGAGTATGTGGGTCATGATGGGTTCCTTTCTGTTTTTGGTGACTGGTGACTGGTGACTAGTGACTAGGGACTAGGAACTAGGGACTAGTATAGCGATTTGTTAACTTCTGGACCTTAGTTAGAAGTGAGAAGTGAGAAGTGCTGGAAGGGGCACACAATTCATATAGTGCCCCAATACCCCTTATTATATAAAACAATTTGTACATTATTTATATAAAAGTCCGCGGCGCTTCCTATTTTTATGCGCCGCACCTTCACTCCTCACTCCTAACTCCTCACTCCTCACTTGATTCGGACATTGACTTAAATGCCAGTTATTTAGAAAACGCAATACTAGTGACTGGTGACTGGAGACTAGGGACTGGAGACTAGGGACTGGTGACTAGTGACTAGGGATTAGGGATTAGGGATTAGGGGAGGGGAGACCAGGAGAGTAGGAGACTAGGAGACAGTAGAGGTCAGATGTCAGATGTCTAAAGTCTAAAGTCTAAAGTCTCCTTGTCTAACGTCTTCGAGTCTCTTAGTCTCCATGTTTCTTTTCCAGCGCGAGGAGCCAGGCTTTTCGGTGAAGGCCTCCGGCGTAGCCGGTGAGGCGGCCGTTCCTGCCTATGACGCGGTGGCAGGGGATGATGAGGGAGATGGGATTTCTTCCGACGGCGCTTCCGACGGCGCGGGCGGATAGGCGGGGAAGACCGCGCTCTTTGGCAAGGCGCTTTGCGATGGCACCGTAGGTCGTGGTCGCTCCGTAGGGGATCTCAAGGAGAATCTTCCATACGGCCATGCGGAAAGGAGTGCCGATGGGATGAAGCGGCGGGGTAAAATCCGGCTCGTTCCCTGCAAAATAGATGTCCAGCCAGCGCCTGCCTTCCATCAGCGCGGGCGTTTCTTTTGTCTGTACGTCTTCCGGAAGAGTGGCGGCATAGTGTCTCTGTTCCTCGAACCAAAGGCCGGTGAGTCCCACCTCATCCGCAGCGAGGAGGATGAGGCCGAGCGGGGAGTCGTAGTGCTGTATGAATGTCATCATATACCTCGAAATGCAGGGGATCTGACAGGGTGTATCGCTTCTTCATTATATCGCGAGCGAGAGGAGGATGCCATTCGCGGCATACTCTTCTCGTGGGGCGGCGTGTCTTTTTCATGCACTTAAAAATTTCCTCTTTACAAACATACATGCAAAGTGTATACTTGTCACAAGCTTAATTTTGAATAAAGACAAGGAACGGAAGCGAGTGAATCGGTTCTCTGGCAGAGAGCTGCCGCATGGTGAAAGGTAGCAGAGGGTCCTCACAAAGTCGTCCGCAAGTCCCGTATCTGAATGAAGTAGGATGCGGCGTTTGGCAGCGTTACAAGGCCTCCGAGTATAGTGCGAGGTGGTACCGCGTGAAGGTTTACGCCCTGGCTGATTTTTATCAGTCAGGGCGTTTTTTGATACCTGAGAAAGGGAGAGCGGGCTTGAGGCAGCAGGTAGTCGCGAAATCTGCTGTCTCCCTCGAGGACTTTATTCAAGAAGGGTGTTTTATAGGTTGATGTAAGTATAGCAGAAAGGGAGATCTATGATGGGTAAGAAATCGATGAAGATCGCAGCCGCTTCTCTGGCTGCTCTGGCAATGGCAGGTATGATGACGGGATGCGGCATGTCCGGCGGAGATAAGAAGGCGGCAGCATCCGGCAATGGGCAGAAGGTCGAGCTGAAGCTGGCATATCAGCTGCCGTCCGAGCATCATCTGTCCAAGAGTGTAGAAAAATTTGCCAAAGAGGTCAATGAAAGATCCAAGGGCTCGATCGAGGTCAAGGTATACCCGGCCGGACAGCTCTACAATGACCAGAATATGAATGATGCGCTCATGAGCGGCGGGCTGGATATCGGTCTGAACTCTACCGCGCGCTGGTCCATGGTCGTACCGGCACTCAAGGTCCTCGATCTGCCGTTCGTCCTGCCGACCATCGAAGCGGCTGACAATGCGCTCGATGGGGATCTGGGCTCGAAGCTGACGGCAGAAATGGAAAAGAAGGGCGTTCATCCGCTGATCTGGGCTGACTATGGCTATGTACAGTTCTGCAACAACACCAAAAAGATCGAAAAGCCGGAGGATTTCAAGGGCCTGAAGATCCGTTCTTACTCTGAAACATCGGCTGACATCATCCAGGCGCTCGGCGCTTCTCCGACGACCATGAGCTCTTCGGAAGTGTACATGGCGATCAAGAATGGCACCATCGACGGCCAGTCCTCCGGTCAGACGGCGATCCTGTCCCGCAAGATCTACGAAGTCTGCAAGTACTTCACCACCACGAACCACTCCTATGTCGGCTACCTGCTCGCGATCAATGATAACTCTTGGAAAAAACTGTCTCCGGATCAGCAGAAGCTGGTGAATGAAGTCGCTAAGGAGATCCGGGATGAGATCCGTAAGGAGACCAAGTCGGAGGATGAACGCTGCCTGAAGGAGCTCGCTGCCAAGGGTATGGATGTCTACACGGTTCCGGCGGATGAAGTGAAGTTGTGGCAGGATGCGACCGCCTCTGTTATCGAGAAGTTCGAACAGGAACAGGGTGACTTCGGTAAGCAGCTCGTGGAAGACTGCAGAAAAGCATCGAAGAAATAAGGGGCTGGACGGTTTACACTGGTGTCAGCGAGCAAAAGGTAAGATTGCCTCATAGGTTGATGGGTTCAGGTTGATGGGTTCAGGGTTGTGGTGCGGCGCACAAAAAATAGAAGCGCCGCGGGTTTTGATAACGCTTCGCGTGTATCCATTGCCTTCCCCAGTGGGTAATGCTATTAAGTTAAGCGGTAGATCATTCTTGGCTCCTCATCGGGGGAGCTGCCCGAAGGGCTTGTGCAAGCGAACTGGATTTTTAGGAGTGAAGCGACGCGAAAATCCAGTGAGACGCCATTTCGAACGAAGTGAGATGAGGGGGCTACGTAGCGGTATTGCATGAAAGTGTTGGAATATCGATAGCATCGGACTATTCAACATAGCACGCTATACCGCTAGCATGCCCCTATTGCCTTCGGCACTTCCCCCGAAGGGGAAGCAAGACGTTACGTAGCTAACGATTTCCTTAACTGAATAGCATTGCCCCAAGGGGGAAGGCTAAGAGGAACGGCACGGAGCGCCCCATTACTATTTGCGGCGAAGCCGCCACTCTGAACCCTGAAGTTTGAAAGCAGGGATTAGTAGCTAGGGATTAGGGATTGGGGATTAGGAGTGACTGGTGACTAGTGACTGAAATGCCACTTTCGGGCATCGCCATTATTTATACTCCGCGGCGCTTCCATATTTTTATGCGCCGCACCAACACTCCTCACTCCTAACTCCTCACTCCTAACTAGAGTGAAGAGCATTCATCCGCAATCCATGGGCGAACCGCCCCCAGGGCTAACCCCGAACCCTGAACCCTGAACCCTGAACCCTTAAACCTATCAACCACCCTATATATTTGTATTAAATAAAGGAGGGCTGTCATGCGTTCTGTTTATAAAATGTTTGATCGAGCTCTGGGCTGCGTGACATGCGCGGCTGCTGCGATTGCGGGGCTGGCTATTCTGGCGACAGCCTTCATCATCTGTTATGAAATCATTGCCAGAAGCCTTCTGCATCGTCCGACTGTCTGGGCGATGGAGATTTCTACCTATCTCCTGATCCTCGCAGGCTTCTTCGGCATGTCTTACACCATGCGCACGCATGGGCACATCTTTGTCGATTTCCTGTACTCCCGCTTCCCGAAGGGGGTGCGGAGGGGCATGGATATCTTCACCTCCCTTCTGTCGCTCTTTGCGCTCTATGTCTGCATGACGGAGTCTACGAACTACATGCTGATGAGCCTTGAGAATGGCATCGTTTCGCCGACGCTTCTGCGTGTGCCGCTCTGGATCCCGCAGACCTTCATGGTGATCGGCTTTGCACTGCTGTTTTTAGAAACCCTGAATCATTTTCTGGGGGATTTCTTTGCACAAGAGGAGGACTGACTTATGATTCTTGCAGGTTTTGCGCTGTTCATCATCATCCTCCTCGTCATCGGCATGCCGGTCGCCTTTACGCTGACCATTGCCGGCATTCTGGGGATCATCCAGTTCATCGACATGTCTACCCTTTCGCAGGTGCCTGTCATCGCGTACAAGACGCTCGACTCCTATGTCCTGACGTCGGTGCCGCTCTACATCCTGATGAGCCAGATCATGCTGACGGGCAAGGTCGGCAGCGGGCTTTTCGAGCTTGGCAGCAAGTGGATGGGCCATCTTCCCGGCGGCCTTGGCATCGCGACCATTTTTGCCTGTGCGATCTTCGCAGCGATTTCCGGCTCTTCTGTGGCGACCGCAGTCACCATCGGTGCGATGGCGATCCCGGAAATGCTGAAGCGTGGCTATGACAGAAAGCTCGTCGTAGGCTCCGTTGCCGCCGGCGGTACGCTCGGCATCCTCATCCCACCGTCCATTCCGATGATTCTTTACGGCACCATCACCGATGAATCTGTCGGAAAGCTCTTCATGTCCGGTGTCGTACCGGGCGCGCTCCTGACACTCGCTTTCGTGGCGTACATCGTCATTGATTCTTGGAATAAGCCTAGAGAAGAAAAGGCTTCGATGGAAGAAAAGATGAAAGCGCTCCGTGATAATTTCTGGGGACTGCTGCTGCCGGTCATCATCATCGGTGGCATCTATACCGGCATTTTCACACCGACCGAAGCGGCTGCTGTCGGCACGATCTATGCGCTCGTCATCACCTTCTTCGTCTACAGGAGCCTTTCTGTCAGTGATATGCCCGGGATCCTCCGCTCCACCATCAAGACATCCTGCATGATCTTTGCCATCATGGTCGGTGCCATGCTCTTCGGCTATATCCTGACCGTGCTGCAGGTCCCGCAGGCGCTCATGTCTCTCGTGACGGAAGGGCATATGAACCGCTGGGTCATCCTCATCGGCATCAATATCGTCCTCCTCATTCTGGGCTGCGTGCTGGAAACGGTTTCCATCATCCTCATCACGCTTCCGATGCTCTACCCGATCATCAAAGCGCTGGGCTTCGATCCCATCTGGTTCAATGTCGTGCTCCTGATCAATATGGAGCTGGCCCTCATCACACCGCCGGTCGGCATGAACCTCTTCGTCATCAAAGGCATCAGCGAAGACAGCTCGATCCAGGATATCATCGCAGGCTCTGCGCCTTTCGCTCTCATCATGGTCGCGGAAATCGCACTCCTCTGCTTCTTCCCTGGCATCGCTACCTGGCTGCCGTCTGTACTGAAATAAAGGAAAATAAAAAGACCGCTACGGCGGTCTTTTTTGGTATAATAAAGACGGTGCCATCAGCAAGCACGGTGGCGGTATGTTTTCTGCCCCTGCGTTCAACAACAAAGGGGATGATGCCAATGACTGCGTATGATTTTTTGACAGTTGTGGTTTGTCTAACCCTCTGCATCGTAGCAATACGAAAATAAAATCGTTTCATTCATTCCATCAACAGAAAAACCGCCTCTCTCTAGCAAAGTCCGGCGGTTAATCTGTTGAACTATTGGGGGGCCATCCGTTGCCGTTTGGCACCTTTTTCTATATGTTATTATACCATGGGAAAATGAATTGTCCAATGGAAAAGCGAGTCTCAGGTGCAAACAAAACCCGAGGCTCGCTTTTTGTATGGAATCAATCGATTTTGCTAATCCCCAGTCACCAGTCACTAGTCCCCAGTCACCCTTTACACATGCAGCGGATTATGCACGTTGAACGGCATGAGATGATCGAGACTGTACGGGGTTTCCTGATAGACGAAGTTCAGCCAGTTGTGATAGAAAAGGTGGGCGTAGCTGCACCAGACGAAGCGCGGCTTTTCCTGCGGATCGTCGTAGGGATAATAATTTTCCGGCAGGCGGATGGGAAGTCCCTTCTCGCGATCCCTCTTATATTCCCATTCCAGTGTGCGCAGGTCATACTCGAAGTGGCCGAGGACGAAGATGCGGCGGGACTCCTGGTCGGAGATGATATTGATGCCATTCTCGGAAGAGCGGGAGAGGACGGTGAGCTCCGGTGTCTCATCGACTTTTCTGTCATCGATGGAGGTGTGGCGGGACTGCGGGATGAAGTAGCGGTCATCAAAGCCGCGGAGGAGCGGGTGGTAATTCACTGTGAGGCCGTACTGGTAGATGCCGAAGAGCTTGCGGGGAAGAATGCGCTTCTCTACCCCGTAGTCACGGTAGAGCCCGGCCTGCGCCGCCCAACAGAAATGCAGGGTGGAGAAGACGTGGGTATCCGCCCATTCGAAGTATTTCATCATCTCCGGCCAGTACTCGACTTCTTCGTAGGGCATCTTTTCGACGGGCGCGCCGGTGATGATGAAGCCGTCGTATTTCTCATCCTTGATGTCATCGAAGGTGAGATAGTTCTGCGACAGGTAGGAGCGGTCCGTGTGGGTGGTTTCGCGGGACGCGATGCGGGCGAAATCGACCGAGAGCTGCAGCGGGGTGTCGCCTAAGAGGCGGAGCAGCTGCACTTCTGTCGGCTTCTTGATGGGCATCAGATTCAGGATCAGGATCTTCAGCGGGCGGATATCCTGTGTCCGCGCGCGCGCTTCGTTAATGGTGACGATTCCTTCTTTTTTCAGTTCTGTGATGGCGTCCAGGCCGTCAGCAATTTTAATCGGCAAAGTAAAAACCTCCTTGGATGTAGTTGATGGTGGTTGGCAGTTAGCGGTGACCAGTGACTAGTCACTCCTCTTCGTGCCAATAAAAAACTCTCGCCCCCAAAGGGACGAGAGATCGTGTTACCACCCAATTTCGCGCCGACGTCGCCGCCGGTGCCTTTTAAGGTACGATGTTTCCATGATACCCAAGCTCTGTAACGGGAGCACCCGGGCTGCTTCATCATTCAGCATACCTGGCTCAGAGGCCATCTTCCATGATTTGACTGCACGCCCTTTCACCGTGTGGGCGCTCTCTTTGCCAGCCGGCATCATGTACTCTTCTCTTCACTGCCTGTGTGAAATTATTAGTAATATAGCACGTTACAAAGGAAGAAGTCAAGGGGATAGAATGGACCAGCGTTTCCCTGGTCCCTGGTTAGCCCTTGGGGTGTGCCGCCCCCTTGATTGCGAGTAAAAGCCTCGTTTGAATGAGAAATTAGAAATGAGAAATGCGAAATGGTGGTGCGGCGCATAAGAAAATAGAAGCGCCGCGGAGTATAAATCATGGCGATGCCCGAAGGCGGATTTAGTCACCCAGTCACTCGAGACACCTAATCCCTAGTCCCTAATCCCTAGTCCCTAATCCCTAATCCCTAGCCACTAGTCCCTAGTCACTAGTCACTAATCCCTAGTCCCTCATCCCTTTTTCAATTCTTCGTACACTTCTTCCGCGATCTTCGCATTGCTCTCATCCACCAGGGCCGGGAGGCGGTAGAGGTCGAAAAGCATCCAGAGGAAGCAGCCTCCGGCGGTCATGAGGTAGAAGAGGTTGCGTGTGGGATTTCCCAGATAGAAATAGTGCAGGCCGAAAAACCAGCAGAGGGTGGCGAGTGAGAGCTTTTTCTTTTTCGCAGGGAGGTGCTTTTCCATGCCGCGCTCTTCGTCAGTGGAGAGCGCGCAGATCCAGTAGGGCCAGCCTTTCTGATAGCCGTAGAGGATTTCTGCCGCCTCTTCATAGACGGCATGGAGGGATCGGGCGCGTTTCAATGGATCCATTTCTTTTCGTACAGTGGTGATGCGTGCGTCGAAGTCCTTAGGGTCGTCCATGAGAGGCGTCACTTCTTCAATGATGGGGAGAATATCAAGTGTGGTATTCGTGAAGAAGGCGTCGCAGTATTCCTGATACAGCTTTTCCATGGCGGGCGTATTCTCGCTGATGTCGGCGGTGAGGATGAGGTCGTCCGCCAGAAAGTCGCGAAGAGCTTTCATGTTTTTGGCCGCTGTCCGCCGTTCATGCTGATCGCAGTCCTGAAAGGAGAGGGAGTCGACCTCTTCTCCTTCGCGAACGCGCAGGGCGGCGACGGATTTGACGCGGAAATCGGGCATGGAGCCTTCTTTGATGAGCACCAGGATGGTGTAGTTATGCACTTTTCGTCTGAGCTGACCCATAAGAGACTCCTTTTATAGAATTGGTGGCTGGTGACTGGGGACTAGTATTGCGTTTTCTAAATAACTGGCATTTAAGTCAACTTTCCAATCAAGTGAGGAGTTAGGAGTGAGGAGTGAAGGTGCGGCGCACAAAAATAGGAAGCGCCGCGGACTTTTATATAAATAATGGACAAACTGTTTTATATAATAAGGGGTATTGGGGCACTATATGAATTGTGTGCCCCTTCCAGCACTTCTCACTTCTCACTTCTCACTTCTCACTTCTCACTTCTAACTAAGGTCCAGAAGTTAACAAATCGCTATACTAGTGACTAGTGACTAGGGACTGGTAGCTAGGGATTAGGTTTGCGATACGAGAAAACCGCTAGTTTCAAACCTCCGCGGCGCTTCCATATGATGATGCGCCGCACCACCCCCGTTGAACCCACTGAACCTGTTGAACCCGCCGAACCTCTTTCGCACGTAATCAAAGGGCGATACGCCCCACGGACTAACCCTGAACCCTTTATTTCACATTTGATTCCTCGCCCATGCGCTTCAGTGTCTCTGCATTGCGGCTTTCGGAAAGGATGTAGAGGAAGTCGCCGGCGCGCAGGCGGGTATCGGGGTCGGGGATGAGGCTTTTCCCGGAGCGCTTGATTTCCACGATGACGGTCTGCTTCATGGGAGGAAGTTCAGAAATCGGACGATTTTCCAGAAGGGAGCCGCTCGCGATGGGGACTTCGATCATATTTTTTTCTTCTTCGCACGCGGTATCAGGGCTGGCGGCGAGAGATCTCTGAAGAAGGGCATCGTAGATCGGGCGGCCCTTCAGGATCTCTGCGGTGATATAGGCGATGGCGGAGGCGAAGGCGAGTACCATGAGGTGACCGAAGTCGCCTGTCATCTCCAGAATGAGGAGGGTCCCGGTGATGGGGGAGCGCACGCTCGCAGCGAAGAGGGAGACCATGCCGATGATGATGATATTCGGCGTGTACACCGCAGAGAGAAGTCCGGCGCTGACGAGGAGACTTGCCAGCACGGCACCGGTCAGGGCACCGATGACGAGGAGGGGCAGAAAGAATCCGCCCGGGACGCCGCAGCCGTAGCTGATGAGGGTGAAGATATATTTGGCTGCGAGAAGCAGCAGCAGAAAGGCGAGCGGATAGCTCGTGATGGCGAGCTGGTCGACGAGTCGGTTGCCGCCGCCTAAGACCTGCGGGAGGAGGAATCCAAGCACTCCGGCACAGAGGAGGGCAAAAATGATCTTGGATGCCTGATTTTTGAAGACCTTCGGGTGGTAGAAGGCACCGATGTGGAGAAGACCGTAGTTGAAGACAATGCCGGCGAGGCCGCAGATGAGGGCGATGAGAGCCACATACCCCAAGTGCTGGGCAGGGAGCGGGACGAGATTCACGAAATGGAAGCTGGTCCCGTTCCCGAAGAAGCAGCGGGTGACGATGGTCGCCGTGATGGCAGATGTCATCGTGGGGAGGAGGACAGCGCCGGAGAAATTGCGGTGGAGCTCTTCTAAGGCAAACATCATGCCGGCGAGCGGTGCATTGAAGGCGGCGGCCAGCCCCGCGCTCGCGCCGCTCGTGATGAGGTAGCGCTCTTCCATGCGCGTCCGCCCGAGCGTGCGGGAAATGCCCTGCCCGGCGACGGCACCGATCTGGATGGAAGGCCCCTCACGGCCGAGCGAGAGCCCTGCGCCGATGCCGATGGCTCCGGCGAGGATCTTCACCCAGAGGATACGCAGCCATTTCATTTTCATGAGGCCTAAGATGACGCCTTTCACCTGCGGGATGCCGGAGCCGCCAGCCATGGGGGCATAACGGCACATGGCGTAGAGCGCGCCGCCGACCACAAGGAGAAGGAGCGCGTAGAAAAGAAGTGGCAGGGGATCGGCCCGTCGCAGTGCCGGGATGAGGCAGGCGTAGTAGAGATAGATGCGCAGATCTTCGGATTCATTCAGGAGAAATCGGAAGAGACTGATCGAGAGTCCGCCTGCGATGCCGACAAAGATCCCTTCGATGAAAAGACGCAGACGGAACTGGTGCCAGTTGTCGAGCGCCATGTAGGTTTCGAAGAGCTGGCGGTTCAAGGAGGAACCGCTTTGATTTTTGGAAAACATAGGGCCTCCTTTTTGAAAGGGACTAGTGGCTGGTGACTAGGGATTAGGGATTAGGGATTAGGGATTAGGAGTGACTAGTGACTGGTGACTTACATGCCATCTTCGGGCATCGCCCCTCTTTATAGTGCGGCGTAGCCGCCACTGATTTGCCTTCCCCATTACTATGAAAACATCTCGCGATTGAAAAATGGCGCAAAAAGCTCCCCCTCTATAACTTTCCCATTA
>CAKPUX010000015.1 GCA_934193095.1 uncultured Dialister sp.
TCGCTTGCACAAGCCCTTCGGGCAGCTCCCCCGATGGGGAGCCAAGAACGTTCTGCCGCTTAACTTAATAGCATTACCTAGAGGGGAAGGCTGCGATACGAGAATACCATCTTCTAAAAAAAGGCGGCGAAGCCGCCACGAGAGCCCTGAACCTTGAACCCTGAACCCTGAACCAAATGAAAGCAAAGTAAAAAGGAGCTGTGAAGAAATGCGGATTCATTTCTTCACAACTCCTTTCATTTTGACCGGATGCCTATTGCTCGCAGGGCTCTTTCACCTTGTACCACCAGCAGTACATGGCAGGTACGACGAGGAGTCCGATCGCGGTCGCAAGGAGAAGACCGCCGATGAAGGAGACAGCGAGCGGGCGCCAGAATGGATTCGGAATCAGGGGCACGAAGCCCAGGACATCCGTCACCGAAGAGAGCATGATGGGGCGGAAACGGAGCGCCGCCGACTCGACGACGGCGTCATACGGTGTCTTCCCGCTTTCCAGATGCTGGCGGATCTGATCCAGAAGGATGATGCTGTTGCGGATGACCATCCCCGACAGTGCAACGAAGCCGATGATAGCGACGAAGCCGATCGCCTGCCGCGTCACCAGCAGGGTCAGGATCGCACCGATGAGACCGAGGGGCCCGGTCACGACAGCCATGATGAGCTTGGGAATATTTCCCAGCTCGAACATCAATACCATGAGGACGAAGAAGACCATCATAGGCATGGCGCCTACGATGTAGGTCATGGACTTCTCGCTCCACTCAAGCGACCCGTCCTTCTCGAACGTCACCCCTTCCGGCAGGCTATCCCGGAAGGCTTTGAGATCCGTATCATAGAGCGCCATGGAGACGGAGTCTGCCTTGGCTCCGCCTGTCACATCGGCCCGGAGCGTGATGGTCGGCTTCAGATCCCTGCGCCAGATGGTGCTTGTCTCATTTTCATACGACAGATCCGCAAATTCACCCAGCGGCACGTAGCGGCCATTCCCCACATGGACAGGCAGCGAGTCGAGACTGGCGAGGCGCGCTACATTATCCCCTTCCAGCTTGAAGGAGATCGGGATGAGCTGGTCGCCCTGATACGACTCAGCCACCTTGTAGCCGGAAAGCTTCACGTAGAGATCCTGCGATACCGCATAGTTATCGATCCCCAGCTCGCGCACCTTGTCCTGATTGATCTTGAGCTTCAGTGTCGGTGTCTCCTGCGGCCAGTCAAGGCTCGCATTCGTGACATTCGGATTCTGCTTCATGATGGAGAGTGCTTCGGAAGCCAGCTTCACCGTCTCATCGATGGATTCGCCCGACAGGCGGAACATCACCGGATACTCGGACGGCGGGCCGGTCGTGATGAGACGGGTATGTGCCTGTGCATCCGGATATTTCTCCGTCACCGTATCCATGATCTCCTTACGAAGCGCATCACGGCTCTTCTGGTCTGTCGCGACGATGATCATCTGCCCATGCCCGTCTTCCGGTGCTTTGGGATCAAAGAGCAGGATGAAACGCGGCGCGGTATCACCGATGTATGTCGAGAAGGAGGATACACGCTCATCCCCATAGAGTGTATCGGCGATGCCGTTCATGACACGCTTTGTTTCCTGTATGGAAGCCCCTGAGGGGAGATTCACATCCAGAATGATTTCCGGACGCACCGAGTCGGGGAAGAATTCCTGATTCACCAGCGGGATCATCGCAAGCGTCAGACAGAAAAGACCGGCAGTCCCCACGATGACCGTCTTCTTGAAATGGATACAGAGCGCAATGAGCTTGTAGAAGATCCGGTACGCCTTGTCTCCGATGGACGATTTCCAGCTTTTCCCCTTTTCGCGTGCTTCCTTCTCCTTCTCTTCCTTTGTTTTTACTTGAATGAATTTGTATCCCAAGACAGGGCTGACAAAGATGGATGCCACCCAGGAGAGGAGAAGGGCTGCTGCGATGACCCAGAAGAGTGCCGCGCAGTACTCCGATGTCTGGCCTTCTGCCATCCCGACGGGGATGAAGCCCGCCGCCGTGATGAGCGTCCCGGCGAGCATCGGCTTCGCGCAGCTCTTATAGGCCGCTTCCGCCGCTGACAGGCGGTCCATGCCTTCTTCGAGCTTCACCTGCATCATCTCGATGACGATGATCGCATCATCGACAAGAAGGCCGAGGGAGACGATGAGCGCTCCCAGAGACACGATATGCAGATCGATCCCCTGCCATTTCATGAAGAGGAATGTCGCACACACGACGACCGGGATACAGAGCGCCAGCACGATGCCGCTCCAAAGTCCGAGCGAGAGGAAGGACGCCGCCATGACGATCACGATGGCCTCCAAGAGCGACTCCGTGAAATCATGGATGGACTCATTCACCACCTTCGGCTGATCCGCCACGAGCCCGATGTCCATGCCCGCCGGAAGATCTGCCTTCGACCGCTCGATCTCCCGATTGAGATTGTCCCCGAGCGTCAGGTTATTCCCGCCCACCCGCATCGAGACCGCGATACCGATCGCCGGTTTACCATTGAAATAGAAAAGGGAAGACTCCGGCGTCGTGTAGGTCTGCGTGACCTTTGCCACATCGCCCAGATGGAAGCTCCGCTCGCCCACATGGATCGGGATATTCTCCAAGGCTTCCACACTGCCTAGGAGACCGTCCACGCGGATCGCCACATTGCGAGACGATGTATGGATCGTCCCTGCCGGCATCATCGCCGACTGCTGCTGAAGGATGCGGAATACATCGGATGGATTCATCCCGAAGGAGGCGAGCTTATTCTGATCCATCTCGATGTACATATTCTGCTCCTGCACCCCTAGGAGCTCGACCTTCTGCACATCCTCGACAGCGGCGAGACGACGGCGCAGCATTTCCGCCGACTTACGCTTCTCCTCATAGGAAAAGCCATCCCCCGTCACTGCATAGATCGAGCCATAGACATCATCGAAGCGGTCATTCACATACGGACCGTACACACCGGCGGGAAGAGCTGCCTTCTCATCATTCACGAGATTTCGCACCTCATGCCAGCGCGTCTGGATATCCTCCTTCTTGACCGAGTCCTTCAGATTCACATAGATGACCGTCTTGCCATCATGCGTGAAAGACTTCAGATAGTCCAGCCCCTTCGTATCCTGGAGTTTTTTCTCGAGCGGATCCGTCACCTGCTCGGTAATCTGCTCCGCTGTCGCGCCCGGCCAGGCCGCCGACACCACCGCCTGACGGATGGTGAAGTCCGGATCCTCACTGCGCCCCAGATGGAAATACGACCACAAGCCTCCCAGGAGGATGAAGAAAATGAAGAAATAGACCACCGGCTTGTGCTTGATGGCCCACTCTGCCAGATTCAGCCCTTTCATACGCGTACCTCTTCTCCTTCAGCCAGTTTCGAAACGCCCGCCGTCACGATGCGGTCACCCTTGGCAAGTCCTTCGATGATCTCCACCGTATCCTCGCCGTAGCGTCCCACCTTGACCGGCGTCAGCGTCACCTTGTTATCCCGGATCACCCAGACAGACGGCTTCTGATCCTGCGTCGCCATCGCAGAAAGCGGGATCATGATGCCCTTGCCGACCTCTCTGTCACCAAATTTCACCTCTGCCGTCATGCCGACGGCGATATCCTCCGGCGGATCGACCAATGTCACCCTCGCATCATATGTCCCCGTCTGCGCATTCGGTGCAGCCGCTACTTCGCGGACGCGCCCCTCTACGCTCACATTCGGCAGCGCCCAGAATGTCACCGTACATGGCATCCCCACCGAATACTCCCGATACTGCTTCTCTGTCAAAGAAATGTAGACATCCAGCTGCGAATCATCGATGATCGACACCACCGGTGTCCCCGCCGCGACGACCTGCCCCACCTCATAGAGAGTCGCGCCGACGATCCCATCGCGGTCTGCCGAAAGCACCGTGAAGCCGAGATTATTCTCCGCACGCGAGAGCGACGCCTGTGCGGACTCGAGCTGCGCCGCTGCAAGCTCCGCCTGATTTCTCGTCTGATCGATGGCAAGATCAGAGATCGCCGACACCGAGTGCAGCTTCTCATACCGCGCCAGCGTCGACTGTGCGAGGCGATACGATGCTTCCGCCGCATTCAGCTGCGAACGCGCCGCCGCTGCCTGCTCCTCAGCATCCTTCGAGTCTACCTTGAAGAGCGCCTGCCCTGCGCTGACACGTTCACCGGATGTGACATAGCGCTGCATGATCCGGCCTCCCACCTGAAATGCCAGAGGCGATTCAAAAAAACCATGCACCGTGCCGGAGAACGTATTCTTCACGCCCGACTCCGTCTCACCGATGACCATCGACTTCACCAAAGGCGCCTTTGGCGCCGCTGCCTTCTCTGCTCCGCACCCCGACAGCGCGATCGAAGCACCTATAAGCATCACACCGATATACATAGCTAAACGTTTCATAGACTGACTCCTTGTATATTAATAGTGACTGGGGACTAGGAACTGGGGACTGGGGACTAGGGACTGGGGACTAGGGATTAGGGATTAGGGATTAGACTACGAGACTGAGAGGCTAAGAGGCTAAGAGATATCAGTCTTCTGACTTCTGATTTCTAAAGTCTCTTAGTCTCCTGGTTCAACATCTCAATCAGTCGTCACCCATTTATACTCCGCGGCGCTTCCGGTTTTTATGCGCCGTACCTTACCCGTTGAACCCCTTGAACCTGTTGAACCTATAGAACCCTCCGGTAAAATTTCCCGAATCCATCAACCTGAACCCGCCAACCTTATATTACTTTTCTATCCCATGCAAAATGATATCCTCGAGCACATTCATCACATCCGTACCCGTCATATTTTGCTCGCGAAGGAAATCCGCATCATTCAGATTGTGCGTCGATGTGATGAGGATCATGCGAAGGATCGTCAAATTCACCTCTCGAAAAGCCCCCGCCGCGACCCCGGCCTTAAGGAGCTCCATCATATAGTCGAACTCCTCATACTTGAAATCCATCCACATCTTCCAGATCTCCGGATAATGGATCTCTATATCCTGATAAAACCCATCCGGCATCGCCCACAGCGTCTCCACAAAAAGACGGCAGTACGAGAGCAGCCGCCCGCGCGCCGTGTCCTTCTTCCTCATCAGCGCTTCCTTCTCCTTCCGAAACGCCTCCTGATCTGCCAAACACACCATGCGGATCAGCACCGCCTTCGAAGACGCCTTCTGGTACAGCGTGCTTTTCGAGATATGGAGCTTTCTTGCGATATCGTCCATCGTGAATTTGACCGAGTGCAGCCGCATCTCTTCCTTCGCCGCCGCGATCAGCTGTTCATCCATAATGATTCCTCCAGTACTCTTTTCGTTTTTTTAGTACTCTACTCGTATTATAGCATGATTTATCGGGAAAACAAATTCTATTTTTTCGCATGCGGAAAGTACAAAAGAGCAATGAGCCTGCAAAGCTCATCGCCCTTTTGTACTTTCCGCGCATCCCATCAGTCTTCATATCCCGCAAGTACGGCTGACGCGCCGATTTCTACCTTGTTGTCCGATTCGATCGACACATTGCCGCTTACGCTTCCCACGGTCGATGACTTCTGAAGACGGTCAGCATCTTTGTACCGATCTTTCCGTTTCTCCGTCCCGATGGTGAAGCCGAGTCCGCCGCCCGAGAACAGGCCGCTCTTCTTGACCTGCTTGGCGTAGTCATGCCGTTCGTACTCTTCCGCGCTGGAAATGGAAGTATCTTTGCCGGAAGAAATCGCTACGTCATGTGTGCCGATGACTTGGGATGCGACTTCCCTGCATATGTCGTCAGCTCAATCTCTGCCACGCCTGCCGCATTCGCGGAGAGAATCTGCATCGAGACGTCCTGCGAGGCAACCTTTCTCATCTGCTCTACGCTTTGCTCAAGAAGGTATTCATTTAGAGAAACGCTGATTAAATCGCAGAATCTGACTCTGCGATTTAATCAGTGTTTCCTTAAGCTTTTCAAATCTATTCCTATCATACGGTACATCTAACCAGGCGGAAGTGACATCATTATTCGAGTAATAAAAATTTGCAATCTTTCCAGTGCCCACATTGTAAATGCTCACGGTAAACGCGGTAAACACGTCATTTCCCAATAAATATGACCATGTGTAGTCAGTATCGAATGGAGTAGCACCTCCACCACCTTTAGGCATAAGTTCTAATAATACACCATTTCGACTATTTCCATAATTGACAAAAGAAAACCTTGAAAACAATTTTAGTGCACCCGTAACCAAATCCATAATATAAGTCTCTCTATTTGGTGTGCTTACTAAAATAGATTGCCCCACATCATACCAACCATCAAAACGTATGTTATCAGGCAAGTAAAATAAAAGAATATCTCCACTCTCTGAATAAGCTCTAACTTCATTATTATATTGATAAACAATCCCATTTTTATAAGGATAAGCCCGCACTTTATTCAAGCCAAAATCTTTAACCAGTCGAAGAGTTTTTGTAATATCATCTATTTCATAAAGTTTTTGATCTAATTTTAGAAAAAGAGTATTCCCACTTTTAATGAATCCACTAAATGCCCAATTTAGGCAACTTAGATTTTCTGCGATTTGATTTATGCCAACCGGAGACACATAGAACAATTTTACCTGTTGATTTTTTTCAGATTCAGTAGCCACAACATAAAATCCATTTCCATCAAAGAAAATGGAATCAATATATCCTACTCCTGTATACTTTTTTACAAAACTAAAATCAAATTCTACATAGTCACTGACTTCATTAGGATTCAACAAAATCAAGTGATTACCATCAAAATTCTCTCCGCTTTTCCATGTTAAAATTGTTCCATTTAGACTTGATCCATTCACATAATCTTGATATTTTATATACTCATTTCTCCAAATAAGGCCAATAAGTAAAGGAAGAATAATGCATATTCCCCAAAGAGCAATCTGTTTTCTCATTATTTGGACTTTTCCCCTTTCTTGATATCAGTCACCAACCCCTTGCCTCCGAACAGTTTATAACATGTCAGCATCGCTATACTGATCTTTCTGTTTCTCCGTCCCGATGGTGAAACCGAGTCCGCCACCCGAGAGCAGACCGCCCTTCTTGACCTGCTTGGCGTAGTCATGCTGTTCGTACTCTTGTGCGCTGGAAATGCAGGATCAGGGAGCCATTGTCTCCCAGTGCTTCCAGCGTCGCGCCGGTGAGGTGGATGTCTTTTCCTGCTTCCATGAGAAGGACGCCGTCCTTGCCCTTGACGGCGATATTTGATTTTATCTTTCATTGCTATTTTTCACTTACTGTTATTCCTAATAAATCTGGAAATACACTAATTTCAAAAAAAAAGTCTCTCACTCTCTGCATGCATGTAAAAATGATCATTTGATAAGTGAAATACAGTTATCAGATATCCTGCATTTTCTAATCTTTTTTTACTTCTTTGGCTAAATCCTCTTTATTATATATTTTTTTGTCATATATATACACCACTGTATAGTATTTACCGCGCGAATACTGACTTTTTTGAAACTGTAAGTATGAAATAGTCGGTATTTGAGTTTCTGCAATAATATTGGAGAACCTATGAGTATTTTCTGGCGCTTTATATTTCTCACTCAATATACATACAATAATTGCAAAAATTATAAAAACAACTAACATAAATTTTTTTCTTCTATTAGGAGTATTTGACATATTATCCTCCTTGTTTTTTTACATTGCCAATATACTCAGTATAACGCCATGAACTATTAGTACCCGCAGCTGTTTCGGTAACTATCTCAACACTAATAGGTGCATCAGCGCCGACTCCTTTTGAATTACTTACCCCAACTATACTACTTCCGCCTATTTCCTTCTGCGGCAGCCTCTCCCGACAGGGTAGAGGCTGCCGCAGAAGGACTTTAATACACACAGTGCCTTTGTCTAATCTTCTAACAGCTAAGGAATCACGAATACAAAAAGGGCGTGATGCTTTTGCATCACGCCCTTTTTGCTATGCGCCGCACCATGGATAGAGGGGCTCTTGCAATGTCTCATCGATCGCTTCTTTCGTGATCGGCTGGAAATAGACTTTGAGAAGGGCAAGACCTTCCGCCGGAGCGGTGAGACCGAGCTCTCGTCGGTCGCGGGCTTCCAAGATCCGTTCGAGATCGTGAGGAGCAAGGACGCTGCTCCCGGCATCAACGAGAGCACCGGCGATGTTTCTGACCATGTGGTAGAGAAAGCCTTCGCCGGTGACGTAGATCCAGATGAGGGGCCCCGCTTTCCGAAGGCGGATCTCATGGACAAGCCGCACGGGATCGGAGGGGACGGCGTTGTTCCCACGGAAGGAAGTAAAGTCGTGGCGGCCTTCCAAGACTTTGGCGGCTGCTTCCATTTTCGCAAGGTCGAGCTGCTTACCGGTGCGCCAGATGGTGTGCACGAGGAAGGGCGAGGCTTCGCGGCTCTCGGTCAATAGGTAGCCGTAGGTCTTGCCGAAGTTGCGGCGGCGGACGGAGAAGTCTTCGTCCATCTCCCGGCTTTGGCGGACGCGGATATCGCGCGGAAGGAGGGCATTCATGGCGTGGACAAATCGGTCTCCGGGGATGCGGGACTCTGTGTAGAAGGTACACTCCTGCCCATAGGCATGGACGCCGGCATCGGTGCGGGCGACGAAGTAAATGGTTGTCTTCTTTCCCGTCAGCTGAAGGAGTGTATTCTCAAGCATTTCCTGTACGGTCATGCGGGTGGGCTGGCGCTGGAAGCCGGCATAGTTTGTTCCTTCGTAGGAAACGGTGATCCAGATATTTCGCATGGGATGATCCTTCGGGAAAAATAGTGGCTAGTGACTGGGGATTAGGGATTAGGAGTTCCCCTTAATTGCGTTTGAAAGAAGTTCAGCAGGTTCTATAGGTAGGGCGGGGATGGTGTAGCGCATAAAAATCAGAAGCGCCGCGAAATTTTGATAGCGCTTCGCGCCGTCATCTCGAGCGTAGCCGAGAGATCTTCCTTGCAGAACGGTCAGCGTACCAATTGCGCTATTTCGATCACCGCTCATTGCTAATCCCTAGCTACTCATCCCTGATTTCAAACTTCAAGATTCCATGTGGCTAACCCCACGCCCCATTCTATCTCATGACTACATACAGCGCGATGAGGGCGCCGGTCACGAGGGCAATGGCGATGAAGGCATTTCTATCCCGCCAGGTGTAGGAGAGTTGGTGCATCTTGGTACGTCCTTCGCCGCCGCGATAGCAGCGGGCTTCCATGGCGGTCGCGAGGTCGTCGGCGCGGCGGAAGGCGGAGATGAAGAGCGGGACGAGGAGTGGGATCATGTTCTTGGCGCGCTGCCAAAGATTGCCGTTCACGAAGTCAGCGCCTCGGGAGGACTGGGCTTTCATGATGCGGTCAGTTTCTTCCAAAAGTGTCGGGATGAAACGGAGCGCGATGGTCATCATCATGGCGAGCTCGTGCGCGGGAACCCCGAAGCGACGGAATGGCATCAGGAGGTCTTCGATGCCGTCGGTCAGGACGATCGGGCTCGTGGTATAGGTGAGAAGCGAGGAGAAGGCGATGAGGAAGACGAGGCGCAGTGTCATGACGATGCCGTTCCTGATGCCTTCTTCGCTGATGTGGATGAATTTCCATGAAAAGATTTCCGTCCCCGGGGTGGTGAGGATGTGGATGAGCATGGTGAAAACAAGGATCACCCAGAGGGGCTTGATGGCCTTCCAGATCATTTTCGCAGGTACGCCGGAGAGGGCGATGGCAAGGAAGGTGAAGCCAGCGACGACTATGTAGGAATACAGGTTGTTCGCGAGGAAAATCGCGACGATGAAGATCATGGTACATAGGATCTTCGCACGGGGATCCATCTGGTGCAGGTACGAATGGCCGGGATAGTACTGGCCGAGGGTCATATCAGTGAGCATGTGTCTTACCTCCCAGCATCTTTGCCATTTTTTCTACGGCTTCTTCGGTCGTTTTTGCCTCTTCCGGCACGGGGATGCCCTTCTCTTTCAGGTAGAGGAGGGTCTGTGTGAGGGGCGGAGCGTCGACGCCGCAGGCCTGCAGTTCTTCTCTGTGGTGGAGGAAGATATCCATCGGTTCGCCGTCCAGCACAAGGCGGCCTTTGTGCATGACGAGAAGGCGGGTCGCAAGGCGTGCGATGTCATCCATATTATGCGAGACAAGAATGACGGAGAATACGCCTTTCTTGTACCAGCTCTGGATGCGGGAGAAAATTTCCCGCCGCCCGATGGGATCAAGGCCTGCCGATGGTTCGTCCAAGATGAGGAAATCCGGGTGCATCGCGATGACGCCGGCAATGGCGACGCGGCGCTGCTGCCCGCCGGAGAGGCGGAAGGGTGAGCGGCCTGCGAAGGTGTCGTAGTCAAGACCGGCAAATTTCATAGCGCTTTTCACGCGCTTTCCGGCCTCTTCTTCATCACACCCCAGATTCATCGGCCCGAAGGCGATGTCTTTGGCGACGGTTTCTTCGAAAAGCTGGTGCTCCGGGTACTGGAAAACCATGCCGACCGAGTGGCGCTTGGCGACGGCGGCTTTGGATTTCTCAGCAAGGTCGACACCATCGATGGTGACCTTGCCGCAGGTCGGATGGATGAGCCCATTCAGGTGCTGGATGAGTGTCGATTTCCCGCTCCCTGTATGACCGATAATGCCGATGAATTCTCCTTTTTCGATGGTGAGATCGACATCATCCAGAGCCGTCTTTTCAAATGGCGAGCCCTTGCCATAAATATAACTTATATGTTCGACGCGTATGGACATAGTGCTTCTCCCAGCTCCTCATCTGTCATGCAATCTTCAGGAATCTCGTAACCTTTTTTCCGAAGCCCATGGGCAAGGTCGGCAGCGACCGGGACATCGAGCCCCATGGCCGTCAGCTTGTCTGCCTGCGAGAAGACTTCGCGTGCTGTCCCCTGCATCTGGAGCTTCGTGCGGTCGACGACCAGCACATGATCCGCCGTCACAGCTTCCTCCATGAAATGGGTGATCAGCACGATGGTGATCCCTTCCGAGCGGTTCAGCTCATGGATGGTATCCATGACTTCCTTGCGTCCCAGAGGGTCGAGCATCGCCGTCGGTTCGTCCAGGACGATGCAGTCCGGATGCATCGCGAGTACGCCGGCGATGGCGATCCTCTGCTTCTGTCCGCCGGAGAGCATCGCCGGTGAATGCGTACGATAGGCGCTCATGCCGACTTTTTCCAGCGCATAGTCCACGCGCTTTCGGATCTCGTCTGCGGGTACCCCCAGGTTCTCCGGGCCAAAGGCGACGTCTTCTTCGACGATGGCCGCGACCAGCTGGTTATCCGGATTCTGAAAGACCATGCCGACTTTCTGCCGGATGTCCCAGATATGCTCCATGTCGCTGGTCTTCATGCCTTCTACGATGACCTCGCCCGCCGTCGGAAGATACAGGGCATTGAGATGCCTGGCGAGTGTAGACTTGCCGCTCCCATTTGT
Source organism: uncultured Dialister sp. (assembly GCA_934193095.1). Taxonomy (GTDB): domain Bacteria; phylum Bacillota; class Negativicutes; order Veillonellales; family Dialisteraceae; genus Dialister. Next base: position 11,419 of record CAKPUX010000015.1, read on the forward strand.
GCCAATGATGGCGGTGAAGGATCCCCTCGGGATCGTGCAGGTCACATCCGACAGCGCGTCGAATGTCTTCCCGTCCTCCGTCTCGAAGGTATGTGTCAAATGACGGATGTCGAAGAGGATCTCTTTCCCATCCTGTGTCATAGTTTCTTCCATATGTCCTCTTTCCTTAGAGTAAAACAGGAAGCGGACAGAGATCCTCCCCGCCACCTGCTGCTAACCGGGATAACAATGATACTTAATAATAACAAATATGGTTCTTCATAGTCAATTTATATTGTATCGATAGCACGGTAAATTGTCAATTTATTTCTATTGCTATAGTCGACAATAGAAAGGCTCTGGCTTTTTCCATTTGCGAGAATTGCTATGTGAAGAGGGGAAGCGCAGAAGATGCCACCAGCGGGGACGCCGTGTTTCCCCAATCCCCAGCCCCCTTCTCTCATGCTATAATAAGGACATACAAAAGGAGTCACCCATCTATGTCACAAACATTTTATGCCGCACTCGTTTTGGTCGGCGGCGCTTCCTATGGTATCATTTCCACACTCGTCAAGCTCTCCTATCGGTCGGGCTTTTCTATCAATGACGTCTCTTCCATCCAGTATTTTCTTGGATTTCTTCTGCTCTGGACCATCTGGCTTCTCCGCGTGCGAAGATTCCCTGCGAAAAAGACCGCACTGGCCTTTCTCCTGACCGGTATTCCGCTCTCAGGCACCACCATGCTCTACAACCACGCGCTGGAGACCCTGCCCGCTTCGCTCGCCGTCATCTTCCTTTTCCAGTCCATCTGGCTCGGCACGCTCGCCGAGTGCGTGATCCGACGGGAGAAGCCCACCCGCCTCCGTCTCCTTTCCATCGCGATCGTCCTCGCAGGCACTGTACTGGGTGCGGGCGTGATCGGAAGCGCTGCCGCCTTTCCCTTCTCCATCGGCATGCTTTGGGGATTTGCTGCCGCGATTTCCTACACCACCGGCCTTCTCTGCATGAACCGCATCGGGCGAGACATCCATCCCATCACCAAAAGCACCCTCATGGTAAGCGGCGCGCTCGTGATGGTTCTCCTCTTTCTGCCGCCTGACCTTCCGGTATCGCCCGCGCATTTTGCCTCTATCCTCCCCTACGGAATTCCCCTCACCCTCTTCGGTGTCTTCCTCCCGCCGCTCCTCTTTAGCAGCGGGATGCCGCACATCTCCCCCGGCCTCGGCAGTCTTCTCGCTGCCAGCGAGCTCCCCGCCGCCCTCTTCTTCTCCTTCCTGCTTCTCGGCGAATCGATCACCTTCCTGCAGATCATCGGCATCGTCATGATCCTTTTCGGGATCTGGCTGGGGAACAGGAAACATGTAGTATAATGAAAGAAAATGATTCTCCAAGGAGGCCCTATGAAGAAATACTTTTTCTTTGATATCGACGGCACGCTGACCACGCCGCTTACTGCCGACTATCCCGACAGCACAAGAGAAGCCATCCGACGCCTCCAAAAGGCAGGGCACTTTGTCTCGCTGGCGACCGGACGCATTCAGGCAGATGCCTGGCAGGTCGCGTGTGACCTTGGCATCACAGCCGCTGTCTCCGATGGAGGAAATGCGGTCACCATAGACGGCAAGATCCTCTATGATGAAGGTCTTGCGCTTGAAGACTGCTTCGCGATGCTCTCTGCCATCGACTGCGAGAAGCATCCCTGGGCGCTTGCGATCAGAAACGAGAAATACCGCATCACGACTACGGACAGCTACCTTGCGAAGGTGAAAGACCGCTACTACAAGACGGAAGTAGACCCCGCTTTTGATTTTCACACTGCCTCCGTCATCCACAAGATCTTCATCGCCTGCAGCAAGCAGGAGGAAGCGGAGATCCCCTTGGGCCCACTCCCTCACGTCTGGTTCCGTGCGGACACCATGCTCATCGAGCCGATCCATAAGGAGCACGGCATCAAAGAGCTTCAGCGCCGCTTCGCCATTCCGGATGAAGACATCGTTGTCTTTGGCGACGGCATGAATGACCGCACCATGTTCCGCCCCGAATGGTTCTCCATCGCCATGGGAAATGCCAAGCCACAGCTCAAGGAAAAAGCCAAGTACATCACCAGCAGGGCCGATGAAGACGGCATCTATGAAGCATGCAGGCGGTTTGGATGGATTTGAAAAAGCAGCCCCGGGCTGCTTTTTTTAGTGAGGAGTGAAGATTGGTGGTGCGGCGCAAAAAATATAGAGCGCCGCGAATTTTTTATAGGATGCAGTTCAGTCCGAATACTGGCATAAGACGGAACCGTGATGACTGCATGATTCATGAGCGTCGCCTATAGCATCTTGCATAAAAAAAGAGAAGCGACATGCGCCGCTTCCAAAGGGGTTGGAGCTGGTTGGGCTCCGTAATGAGAACCTGTATAATAGCTTTCGTAGAAAGTTATTACCAAAGAGAGGGAGCCAGGATGGCATTCCCTGATGCCATCCTGACAGAAGGACGATAACGTCCCAAGGAGGTCGAGTCAGCCGGATAGGCCGGCCAAGAGTGGAGGAAATATCCTCCTATAGGAACTTCCCTAAGGGAAGGATCTGTAAAAGGGGGCGATGATTCCATTTCCCTGTTGAAACCATCGCTGAAGGGAGATGAACCATGGGGAACGAAAACCCCACAGGTATATGTAAACCTCAGATACTGAGGAATACATCATATATAGTCACTTCCGAAGAAGTATTCGTAGAAGGGGTGGTGATGATCATTTTCCCAAAAGAAATGAAATTTCTTTATGACCATCACCGGAAAGGAGATGAACCATGGAGAAAAATCCCCACAGGTATATGTAAAGCCCGAAGGCATTACATCGATAGTATCGCTGATATCCACATACAGGGATGCTCCGGGCCATCAAGGCCGGATTCCGGATAAGCTCGGAGATCTTTACTGACATCAGCCTTTGCGAAAAAGCGAGAAGTTCCGTTGACCTACTCGGAGAATAGTGTTCCCTGTCACCATCCTCAGCAAAAGGGGCTCTGCTTCATTGATCCTCATCATGCCGCAGAAGGAAATCAAAAATTCCACCCTTTTGGATAGAAAAAGGGTGGAATATGCACGTCAAAAGGACTTGCAGTCAAGCACACCTTCCTATCGCTCGTAGGTCAAACGGTTGTACAAAACAGGCAGTTCTCCTGACTCTGCTTCCTCGCTCCTCCAGCCTTCCCGATCTCCTCAAATCAGTGACTTTGTTGGATTCACTCTGCATTACAGTGGCGGGACCGTGCCGGTCTTTCACCGGTCTTCCCTATTAAGCCCTACAGGGCACCTGTTTTCTTATGAAGTTATCAAGTACCGAAATCCCCATTAAAAAACCTCTTTGCACGAACGCAAAGAGACATCTGTAAAGACATCCCCTTCCCATCGCTCGTGGGTCATAACGGTGATCCAAGATAAGCAGTTCTCCTGACTCTGCTTCCTCGCTTATCCGTCTTCCCGATCTCTCAGTGACATTATGGATTCGCTCTGCATTACAGTGGCGGGACCGTGCCGGCATTTCACCGGTCTTCCCTATTAAGCCTTTAAGGCACTTACCTTTTCTTATTCGGTTGAATACATGATAGCACCATTTGGCATGCATGTCAATGAGAAATTCATGAATGCGTTTAGGAAATAAATTGAGATGAGCCTCTGGTGGCTAGTGACTGGTGGCTGGTGACTGGTGACTGGTGACTAGTGACTAAAAGACTAAAAGACTAAGAGACTAAGAGACCAGGAGACATCAGACTCTCGTATCGTCATTTCGAGAGAAGCGAGAAATCTTTGTCATTCGCGGCCCAGCGATCGATGTTTGGAAACCTCAAACGGGAAACCCGCCATCCGCAGACCCTCAGGCATCGCCCCATACATATTCGCGGCGCTTCTATATTCTTATGCGCCGCACCACCATTTCGCATTTCTCATTTCTAATTTCTCATTCAATCGAGGCTTTCAAACGTAATCAAGGGGCGAGCCGCCCCCAGGACTAAGTTTGAAAGCAGAAATGAGTAGGTAGGAATTGAGGATTGGGTTTGCATACAGCGTGATTCTTCTCAGCTGAGCAGGCCCTTGGAGAAGGGCCGCGCCAAAGGCGCAGGATAGAGTGCCTCGAAGAGGCACAATCCATCGTAGCGGGGTTCACCTCGTCTGTGTCAGACCTTTTTCCTGTTATCCCATATGTTCGCTTTACCATTCTGCAGAGTTCTGCCCCTTCGGGGCAGTCTATCCCGGCCTTTGGCCGCCCCCTTCTCCAAGGGGGGACGCGTTTTAAGCTTATTTCAATACTTCGCGGCCCTTCCATCATTTTATGCGCCGCACTACCACTTCGCATTTCTCATTTCTAATTTCTCATTCAATCGAGGCTTTCAAACGTAATCAAGGGGCGAGCCGCCCGCAGGGCTAACCCTGAACCCCAAAAGCAGCCCGCGAGCGGACTGCTTTTTTATTAGTGTATGATCTTTAATTCTTCCAGCAAATGAATATCGATGGGGGTATATGCATCCGGGTGACTTCTGAGATAGTGCTGCTCTTCTTCGACCGCAGGGTAGAAATTCACAAGCTCTTTCATCTCTGTCCTGACCTTCGGGCGCACCTTCCCTTCTCCTTCGAATTCATTGACAACAAGAGCATTGTCCGTCATCTGATGCGCGACGCCGCGATTCTGCAGGAAAACAAGGAAGTAGCTGATCTGTGGCACATCCTCCTTGCTCGTATAGTAGATCCCGCTTCGGTACTGCGGGCCGACATATTTTCCCTGAATGCCATCGGTGTAAGGATTGATGATGGTGAAGAATACATTAAGGAGCATACCGATGTCGATTTTCTTCGGATTGTACGTGACCTTCACGCACTCCACAGCCTCTGCGCTCCCATCGGCGACCTGCTCCTTCGTCGGAGCTTCGATACAGCTATTCGCATAGCCCGCCTTAGTATCTACGACACCGTAGATTCTGGAAAACACTTCCTGCAGCCCATGGAATGAGCCACCGGCTAAGTATAGATCTTTGGTAAACAATGTATGATTCTCCTTTTCACGCTGCGCGCATCATGGGCGCATTGAGAGGTAAGTCAAGGGTTCAGGTTGATGGGTTCAGGGTTAGTCCATTGGGCGTACCGCCCTTTGATTGCGTTTGAAAGCCTTGTTTGAATAAGAAATTAGAAATGCGAAATGGTGGTGCAGCGCATAATAATATAGAAGCGCCGCGGAGTATATATGAGGCGATGCCCGAAAATGGCATTTCAGTCACCAGTCACTAGTCACTAGTCACTAGTCACCAGTCACTCCTAATCCCTAGCTACTCATCCCTAGCCACTAGCTACCAGTCACTAGTCACTTTTCTGTCTCTTCCAAATGCTTGATGGATGCGCGGTCCATGTCGAAGGAGCGGATAAGCTCGGTGACGGCCTGACTTGGGGAGACGACACCCGCAAGGACAGCGGCTTTGACGGACGGCAGGCGGCTCTTGATGAGCGGGTCTTCAAAGAAGAGATTATGCAGATGTTCGTCGATCATGCTGTTCACCCAGTCAAGGATCTGGCGCTGTCTGCGGTTTTCAAAAATGCCGGATTTCTTTGTGACCTTTTCAAATTCACGCATGACGGCCCAAAGCTCCAAAAGACCTGTTTTCTTGATCGCAGAGCAGCGGTAAGCATGGGTTTTCCAGCCTTCGGTCGCCGGACGGATGAATTCGCACATTCTTTCATACTCGCCCTGCGCGACCTTGGCACGCTCGAGGTTATCCCCATCCGCTTTGTTGACAACGATGGCATCGGCAAGCTCCATGATGCCTTTCTTGATGCCTTGGAGGTCATCGCCGGCCCCTGTCAGTACGACGAGCATGAAGAAATCGACCATGGAGCGGACCGTGGTCTCCGACTGACCGACACCGACGGTCTCGACAAGGATGACATCACAGCCGGCAGCTTCGCAGAGGAGCATAGTCTCGCGGGATTTTCTCGCGACGCCGCCCAAAGTGCCTTTGGATGGAGAGGGTCGAATGAAGCAGTTTGGTTCACGAGACAGGTTCTGCATACGTGTCTTATCCCCGAGGATAGAGCCGCCGGTGATGGATGAGGTCGGGTCGACGGCAAGGACGGCTACTTTGTAGCCCTGATGGCAGAGCATCTGGCCGAAGGACTCGATGAAGGTCGATTTGCCGGCTCCCGGTACACCGGTAATACCGATACGGAGAGCTTTGCCCGTTCTGGGGAGAAGTCCCTGCAGTACGCGCTGCGCTTTGTCAAAATCTTTCGGCGCATTGCTTTCGATGAGCGTGATGGCCTTGGACAGCGTCACACGATCCCCTTTGGCCACACCGTCGATGTACTGTTCGACGGTCATTTTCTTACGAAGCGGCACTTTTCGAAGCGGAGCATCCGGGTATTCCTTCGCCCCGGTGATGCTGTTTGCCGTGGTATCTATCCCACGCATGACAGAGCAGGCGAATTCAGGATTTTTTTCTTCCGGTACCCAGCTGGGTCTTAAATCATCATTGTTTTCAGGCATTTGTCATACCCTCCCTTTCCTGGCTTCTTCTCCCGTGAGTTGTACAAAAAGGAGGGAAACCAAATGAAATGAACATATGGGAAAATCGTTATGATGTAAATAGTGGTTTTGTTGAAAATTCAGGGTTAGTCCATGGGTCGTACTGCCCTTTGATTGCGTGCGAAAGAGGTTCATCGGGTTCTATAGGTTCAGAGGGTTCAGCGGGGATGGTGCGGCGCATAAAAAAATCAGAAGCGCCGCGGAGTTTTAAAATATGCGGTATTCACGAAAGACGGGAAACCTGTGAACCTTTTGAACCTTCAGAACCTCTTAACCTATGAGGCTTCGTAAACAGGGAATAAGAATAGTCTGCTTTCAAACTTCTGGGTTAGCCCGTGGGGCGTGCCGCCCCTTGATTGCAGGTGAAAGCTTTGTCGAATGAAAAATTAGAAATGAGAAATGGTGGCGCGGCGCATAAAAATCAGAAGCGCCGCGAAGTATACATAGGGCGATGCCAGAAGATGGAATTTCAGTCACCAGTCACCAGTCACCAGTCACTTGCCCCCTAATCCCTGGCAACCATAAGACAAGATTGCAAGCCCTGCTAGGGAGCCGAGGTCGCCCTCGGCTCCGCGCAGGACAAGAAATCGGTTAGAAGGTTCAGCAGGTTCTATAGGTTCTGAAGGTTCAACAGGGGGGGTATGCACACTTCCCTTTGAACCTTTTGAACCCATTAACCCCTTAGAACCTGTTTCCCTTATTCTGCCTTAGCTTCTTCCTTAGCACGGTCTACGAGCATCTGGAGCAGCTTGATGCAGCATTTCGGAATGTTGGTGCCTGGTCCGAAGATAGCAACTGCACCATGATCGTACAGGAATTCGTAATCCTGTGGCGGGATAACGCCGCCGATAGCTACGAGGATATCTTCACGGCCGAGTTTCTTCAGGTCTTCGACGATAGCCGGGAGCAGGGTCTTATGACCTGCTGCCAGGGAAGAGAAACCGACCATATGAACGTCGTTGTCGACGGCATCCTGTGCCGCTTCTTCCGGAGTCTGGAAGAGCGGGCCTACGTCGACGTCCCAGCCCATATCTGCGAAGGAGGTAGCAAGGACTTTCTGGCCTCTGTCGTGACCATCCTGGCCCATCTTCGCGAGGAAGATACGCGGGCGGCGGCCTTCGAGAGCTTCGAATTCGTTTGCAAGCTTCTTAGCTTCATCGAGTTCGGAAGTGTCGTCGAATTCATTGGAGTATACGCCGGAAATGGTATGAATGACTGCATTGAAGCGGCCGGATACCTTTTCAACAGCGTCGGAGATTTCACCGAGGGATGCACGGTCATGAGCTGCCTGAACTGCAGCTTCCAGCAGGTTGCCGTTGTCACGGGATTCTGCACACTTGGTGATGGCTTCGAGATCGCGACGGACAGCTTCCGGATCACGGATGCTTCTGAGTTTTTCCAGACGTTTGATCTGTGCGTTACGTACAGCGGTGTTATCGATGGAGAGGACGTTCAGCGGATCTTCCTTCGCCAGTCTGTACTTGTTCAGGCCGACAATGGTTTCACGGCCGGAGTCGATATCTGCCTGACGACGAGCGGCGCATTCTTCGATACGCATCTTCGGGAGGCCGGTGGAAATAGCCTTAGACATACCGCCGAGGGCTTCGACTTCCTGAATGTGTGCCCATGCACGTTTGATGATCTCATTGGTGAGGTATTCCACGTAGTAGGAACCGCCCCATGGATCGATGATCTTGCAGACTTTGGTTTCATCCTGGATATAGAGCTGGGTGTTACGAGCCAGACGAGCGGAGAAGTCGGTCGGCAGTGCGATTGCTTCGTCGAGTGCATTGGTGTGCAGGGACTGGGTGTGGCCGAGAGCTGCAGACATAGCTTCCATACAGGTACGGCCGATGTTGTTGAATGGATCCTGTTCGGTGAGGGACCAGCCGGAGGTCTGGGAGTGGGTACGCAGAGCCATGGATTTCGGATTCTTTGCGCCGAATCCTTTGAGAATCTTTGCCCAGAGGACACGAGCGGCGCGCATCTTTGCGACTTCCATGAAGTAGTTCTTGCCCTGATCCCAGAAGAAGGACAGACGCTTTGCGAAAGCATCGACCGGCAGACCAGCCTTTTCGCCGCAACGGATGTATTCCATGCCGTCTGCCAGCGTGTAGCCGATTTCCAGATCGCAGGTAGCACCGCATTCCTGAATGTGGTAGCCGGAAATGGAAATGGAGTTGAACTTCGGCATGTACTTGGTGGTGTATTCGAAAATATCACCGATGATACGCATGGACATAGCCGGTGGGTAAATGTAGGTGTTACGAACCATGAATTCCTTCAGGATATCGTTCTGAATGGTACCTGCAAGGATCTTCTTGTCGACGCCCTGTTCGATGCCGGCGGAAATGAAGAATGCCAGAATCGGAAGAACGGCGCCGTTCATGGTCATGGATACGGACATCTGGTCCAGCGGGATGCCGTCGAAGAGGATGTTCATATCAAGCATGGAGCATACGGATACGCCGGCTTTACCTACGTCGCCGATAACACGCGGGTTATCCGCATCGTAGCCGCGGTGGGTCGGAAGGTCGAATGCAATGGACAGACCCTTCTGACCTGCTGCCAGGTTTCTCTTATAGAATGCGTTGGATTCTTCGGCAGTGGAGAAGCCTGCGTACTGACGAACGGTCCATGGACGGAAAACGTACATGGTGGAGTACGGTCCGCGAAGGAATGGAGGAATACCGCTCATGAAGTCCAAGTGATTGCAGTCATCATAGACATCTTTGGTATAGAAGGGAGCGACCGGGATCTTTTCCATGGTCGGTTCATAGAGTGCATCAAAGCCTTTGCCGGTCTTGGCTTCCAGCTTTTCCTTCCACTCATCATAGGAGCAGTGTGGATGTTCCCCCAGAGACAGCTGTGTGAAATCAGGATTTGTGTTTGCCATTATTCAATCATTCCTTTCTTTTTCTGCAGCATGCGGAGAATTTCGTAGCAGTTTGCTTTGACGCTGATGAAATCATCTACGCCCGCCTTGCGGTAGGTCTCTTCCAGATCCTTTGGAGCTGCGCCTGCGAGGAAGAGGGTGCCGTCGCCCAAGACTTCTTTCAGTCTCGGAGCCAGAGCCGGTACATCTTCCGGATAGGTCGCATCCGTGGAGCAGATGACAGCGACATCATAAGGCGTGCCTTTGTCATCAGCGCCAGCTTTCAGTGCTTCTACGCACTTATCCCAGCGGGAGCCCGGTTTGTCTTCGTCATCCTGGAAACCATTGTTGAGATGGACATTGAATTCGCCGACCTGCAGGAAGGAGGTGGAGAAATCTGCTCTGGCTTTATGCTGCGGGATCTTGCCCATGTTTGCGAGGAAGATCTCGACATTCTTGCCAGTCTTTTCTTTATATGCTTCGGTATCAAAGCGGAGTGCTTCGAAGCGTTCCGTCCAGCGGTGTGCATCGATCTTTTCGACAGCGATAGAACCTTCTGCATTGCCTGCGACTTCGTAGATTTCAGCGATGGTCGCACCAGCAGCGGCTGCAGCGGCTGCCTTGTCGATGGCTTCACCTTCGCCGGCATCTTTGAGTTCTGCCAGCTTCTGGCTTCTGAAAGCAAGATCAAGATCCGCACGGTAAGCCTTAGCTGCATCGCCGAGTTCTTTCTGAATCGCTTTCGTATCTTCCGGACGAGCTTCGAGGAGCACTTCGCCCATCAGCGGGTACATGTTATTGCCGACCGCACGGTCTTTTCTAAGATCCAGTGCTTTGAAGCGCTTTTCAAGGACGGCTTTGATCTCCTTCTGCGGATAGCCTTCTTTGATCGCTTTGGTCATGCCGCCCAGAGATTCGATCTTCTGGAATTCAGCCCAGATCTTTTCTGCCATCTCTTTGGTGAGTTTTTCAATCGCCCAGGAGCCGCCGGCTGCATCGATCGGGCGCAGCATGCCGAATTCTTCCTGCAGCATGATCTGCAGGTTTCTAGCGATACGGCGGGAGAATTCATCACCTTTTCTGACGGTATCATCATACGGTGCATTTTCGTAGGTATCTACACCGCCAACGACAGCAGAGAATGCTTCGGTGGTGTTGCGGAGCATGTTCACGCCCACATCGAAAATGGTCTTTGTGAAGAATGCCGGTTTTGCATGGATCTTCATCGAACGATCTTCTTCTTCTGCACCGAAAGCCTTCATGATGTTCGACCATACCTGACGAGCTGCACGAAGCTTTGCAATTTCAATGAAGAACGTAGCGCCTACATTGAAGCCGAAGTAGAAGGACTGTGCGATATCATGGATCGAAATGCCTCTCTTCAGCATTTCACGGACATACTCTACAGCGACGCCGAAGGTATATGCGATTTCCTGTACGGCCTGTGCGCCGCCCAGAGAGAATACATCGGAAGTGATGAATACGGTCGCTACGCTCGGTGCATTCTTGCGAGCCCAGCGGATGGTCTCTGCCATCTGGTCGTATGCTTTTTCAAGGCTTTCCTTATTCTTGCCATCAGTCAGCAGCTGTGTCAACGGGCTTCCACCGATCACGCCATGAAGCGCGGACACATCTTTTCCCTGTGCTTTGACTGCGGCAGCCACCATAGCAAGCGGTGCCAGTGCAGATTCGCCGGTATACATCATGAATGGATACTTTGCAAGATCCAGACCGTCCAGAAGGTTATGCACATCTTCGAGAGTGGTCAGAGAAACGCCGGTTTCACCTGGTTTTTCGGCATCAGTCACATCGATGCCATGCAGAGTGGATGCATCAAGGCGTACATTGTATACCGTGGAACCACGATCGATTTCGTGTTTCAGGAGCTCATTATTTTCCTTCGGAAGTGCTTCATCACAAGACTGTGCAATGCCCCATGGTTCTTCTTTGTAACCATTGACTTTCTGACCGCGCATGAAGTCCCCCATACCCGGATAGTCATCGGTCGGCAGAATCGCATCCTGTGCGTCCGGACCTGTACGCAGGGTATAGATCGGGCTAAAAGTGATACCTTCATACGTCTTGGTATACATCAGCTTATCAAACGGCTTGCCCTTCAGAAGAGCGTTGCACGCATCAACCCATTCCTCGTAGGTTGGTGGTGTGAATTCATCAAATGTGACCTGTGGGAAATCGGTTTTGCCTTCCGACTGTTTCAGAATCGCTTCCAATTCCTTATCGGTAAGCTGTCTTTCCTGATTTTCCGCGGATGTTGCTTTTGTTACTTCATCCATGAAATAGTTCCTCCTTTAATAATTTATGGCCGCCCACTGACTTACCAGCGCAAATCAAGAGAACGCCCCTTTAGACAATTTCAATCAGACAGAAAGTTCACCTCCTTCAGGTTCACGTCTTGGTCCTACCATAAAAAAACGACTGACCCAGTGGGGGCAGCCGGAAAATAATGAGACCAGGACCGATCTCAATCCCCTCCCCATCTCTCGCAGGTTGACGGAAATACGGATCTTCTCACAAGCCCTGATCTTAGACAGAATCAAATCATGTCTTGGATAGATCCCTACTTCCTTCGCGGTGATTCATTGGCAGATAGTTCTCCTGGCTCGGGCTCCTCATCTCTTCACGCCTTCCCAGACTTTCGCCCAGTGACATATCTGTGAGAGACTCCTCCTTACAGTGGCGGGACCGCTCCGGCTTAGACCGGATTCTCTTTTATGCTTTCGCATCTGCCAGCCATATGAAATTGTCTAAATGACTACAGTCTCAGTATAATTCATATTCTTCTCAGTGTCAATCAATGTTTTTCTCTGTCTTATACATTTCTCGCTAATGTTGCATCTAAAATCACAAATTATGCATTGAACAGCAGCCATGATTTATATTATAATAGATTTGTATGTAAAGTTTATTTCATTATCATTATTTTTATTCTCATATAAGGAGCTTACCATGGCACTCGATCCGAAAACCAAAGAAACCGTCAGAGAAGAAGCCCTTCGGCTTTCTAAAGAATTTGCTGAACTTGATGGCAGACGCCCGCGTGTTCTCCTCATAGAAATGGAAAATGATCTCGAAAGCGATCGTGAAGAACGAAAACTTGCCGCCAACGCATTGGCAGACTCCGGCTGGGACGTCGACGTCAGCCCCTCGCAGCAGCCGGAGGATGCTGCCAAGGGAGCAGCAGACAATGACGTTCACTTCGTCTTCTACACCACGGCAAGTGATGCCAGAGGTAAGAATGCTGTCGCCCTCTCGCGTGCTCTCGCTCTTTATGGCCGTGATGATATCCTGATCGCCGTTCATCAGGTACCGCCCGAAGAAAAGGAGCCTCTCTTCCGCTACGGCATCCTCTGTGCCTTCGCCAAGGACTACGATTACCTCCAGGCTTCCCTCACCATGCTCCGTATCTTGATCGCAAGAGAAAAGCAGGAAATGGAAGAAGAGGATGCATACTGAGTGACTAGGGACTGGTGACTGGGGACTGGGGATTAGCTCACGTAAGTAATCATTCTTCCGCGCAGAGCACCAGTCGGTATTGGTAGAGTAAACGTTACTCCCCGTATCGTCATTCCGACCGAAGTGGAGGAATCTTTTTCGTTTGCGATGCCGCAGATGATGTGAGCGCTCAAAAAACGGAAACCTCTTTCGCTATGATAGTGAAATATGGTGTTTCATGCAAACGTGTTACTACGCGAAACATAATCCCGCTGCAACAAAGATTCCTCGACTACGCTCGGAATGACCGTTCCCCATTCTGAAGTTCTCTGTTCTCCTTCCACTTAAAACACGAAAGGGAGTGCCCGATTGTCTCGAGCACTCCCTTTTTAATGCAACAAAAAAGCAGCGCTTACGCGCTGCTTTTTCATATCGGCTATTAGCCAACGGTGAAGAGAACGTCGCCGCCCTGTACGGACTGGCCTTCGGATACCGGCATGCCGGTGATCTTGCCATCGCATGGAGCCATGATCGGGTTGCCCATTTTCATAGCTTCGAGAACGAGGACTTCGTCGCCGGAAGCAACTGCATCGCCAACATGTTTGTTGATGCGGATAACTTTGCCCGGCATTGGAGCTTCAACGGATTCGCCTGCGCCTGCAGGAGCTGCTGCCGGAGCTGGAGCCGGAGCCGGTGCTGGAGCCGGAGCCGGTGCTGCTGCTACGGGAGCCGGAGCTGGAGCTGCTGCCGGAGCTGCTGCTACCGGAGCCGGAGCTGCTGCTGCAGCGCCGCCGTCTTTAACTACTACATCGTAATCCTGGCCGTTAACTGTTACAGTAAATTTTCTCATTGTCTTTCCTCCTAAATGATTGTACTTTCAACTTTCAATTAGAACTGCTGAGTGCCGGAAACACCTGCAAGACGAGATGCAGAGGTCCAGCCACTTCTAGCTGCCGGGCGGATGGAGACGATTTCGCCGCCACCCATCGCAACGATTGCAGCAGCGATTGCTGCTACAACTGCACCATTGTCAGCTGCTTTAGGAGCTGCTGCTCTAGCTGGAGCGGCTTTCTTCGGAGCTGCTGCCGGTGCCGGTGCTGCGGACTGATTGAGAGATGAACGTACCTGCCAGATCATGATCAGCGCTACTACTGCTACGATAGCAGCAAATACCGCGATATACATAACTGTGTTGTTATCCATCTGTACCCATCCTTTCAATTAGAGTTTTTCTTGCAGCAAATATTACAGCGGAATGTTGCCGTGTTTCTTTGCTGGATGTACTTCGTGCTTGGAAGCAAGCATCTTCAGTGCATTGATGATTGTCGGACGAGTGTTTCTCGGATCGATAACTGCGTCTACATAGCCACGTTCAGCAGCTTTGTATGGAGTTGCGAATTCTTCGACGTATTCAGCTGTACGCTGTTCTTTGTTCGGGTCTTTCTTGAAGATGATGTTTGCAGCGCCTGCAGGTCCCATAACAGCGATTTCAGCGGTTGGCCAAGCGAATACCTGGTCAGCGCCCTGTTCACGGGAGCACATAGCGATGTAGGAACCACCGTAAGCTTTACGGAGGATCATGGTGATCTTCGGAACGGTTGCTTCGCAGTATGCGAACAGCATCTTAGCGCCGTGACGAATTACGCCGGCATATTCCTGCTGTTTGCCTGGCAGGAAGCCTGGTACATCGACAATGTTTACAACCGGGATGTTGAAGCAGTCGCAGAAACGGATGAAACGAGCGGATTTATCGGATGCATTGTAGTCAAGGCAGCCTGCCATGAATGCTGGCTGGTTTGCAATGATACCAACGGTCTGTCCGTCGAAACGTGCGAAGCAGGTAATGATATTCTTAGCGAATTCTTTAGCTACATCGTAGTATTCACCGTTATCTACAACGGATTTGATAACGTCATACATGTTGTATGGAGCGTTGGAGTTTTCTGGCATGATGGTATCGAGAGCCGGATCGGTTCTGGTCGGATCATCACCGGTTTCAACGATAGGAGCATCTTCCATGTTGTTGCTCGGCAGGAAGGAGAGCAGGTAACGAATCTGTTTAATGCAGTCTTCGTCGTTGTCGCAAGCGAACTGAGCTACACCGGAAGTACGGTTGTGGGTCATAGCGCCGCCGAGTGCTTCAGCGGTGATCTTTTCGCCGGTAACGGATTCAACAACTGCCGGGCCGGTCAGGAACATCTGGGATGTTTTTTTGACCATGTAAATGAAGTCGGTCAGAGCTGGGGAGTATACAGCGCCGCCTGCAGATGGTCCCATGATAGCAGAGATCTGGGGAATAACGCCGGATGCAATGGTGTTGCACCAGAAGATCTTGCCGTAGCCAGAGAGTGCATCGACAGCTTCCTGAATACGAGCTCCGCCGGAATCGTTCAGGCCTACGCAAGGAGCACCGACTTTGAGAGCCAGTTCATTTACGTGAACGATCTTAGCAGCGTGCATTTCGCCAAGGGAGCCGCCTTCAACGGTGAAGTCCTGTGCGAATGCGAATACGAGTCTGCCATCAACGGTACCGTAACCGGTAACAACGCCTTCGCCCGGGAGATCTTTCTTTTCCTGACCGAAGTTGTGGCAGCGGGATTTTACAAGGGCATTGACTTCTACGAAAGTGCCTTCATCAAACAGAAGAGCCAGTCTTTCACGAGCAGTCAGTTTGCCTTTTGCATGCTGTTTTTCAACTTTCTTTTCTCCACCCATAGCCTCTACGTGAGCGAGGTTTTTGTGAAGAAGTTCAATTCTTTCTGCAACAGTTGCCATTCTTACACCTCCAAAAATTTTAGGGACCCCCGTGAGGGGGATGCCTTACCCCGGTGGGCAAGGCATTTGCCATCGTTCAATTAAGCCTTGAAGGATGGGCCGCCTGGGCGTTCTGTCAGTTCAAGCAGAAGGCCTGTAGCCTTTGGATGCAGGAAAGCGATGTGACAGCCGCCAGCACCGATACGATATTTCTTATCGATGAGCGGAACTTCTTTAGCCTGCAGGTCAGCAAGGCAAGCTTCGATGTCGTCGACACGAAGTGCTACATGCTGGAAACCATTCTTGCCGCCGTTTGCTTTTTCGATGAAACGAGCAATCGGGCCGTCCGGAGTGGTGGAACCCAGGAATTCGAGTTCGCATGCTTCGGTCTGAGCAGACGGTTTGAAGAAGCTGGTGGTTACATGCTGTTCTTCGACGGTTTCATCCGGAAGGGATGGATCCAGTCCAAGGATGTCTTTCATCTGCTGTTTGATCAGCTGAAGATCTTTAACAGCAACGCCTACATGGTCCACACAAAGTACTTTGAATGCCATAATAAACTCCTCCTTTAAAATTATTTGAATATTTTGCCTACAATGGAATCAACGACCGTGAACGGATCTGTCTTCCGTTCAAAGACTTGTTCCACGCAGTCACTAAATTCACCCGTCGAGGAAATATTTTCCTCAATATGACGGGAAATGCGATCGTGAATCATTTCGAGCATCTCGCTTCTAGCCCGTTCACGTCTTCTTTCTTCAAGGAGACCGGACTCTTCGAGGTACTTTCTATGTTCGCCCAGAGCTGCTACTACTTCGGCTACGCCCTGATCTTTGTTCGCGATCGTTCTCTCAATCGGAGGACGCCAGTTCTGAGCTTCGCCCAGATCAAGCATCATTTCGATTTCGACGTTCAAACGATCTGCGCCATCGCGATCACATTTGTTGATGCAGAATACATCACCAATTTCAAGGATACCTGCTTTGATAGCCTGAATATCGTCGCCTAGTCCAGGTACGAGCACAACAAGTGTCGTATCCGCATTTTTAACGATATCAACTTCTGATTGTCCTACGCCTACTGTTTCGATGAGAATGACATCGAGACCGAAAGCATCCATCAGTTTGACCGCATCTGCAGTCTTGCGGGAAAGTCCGCCGAGGCTGCCGCGCGTACCCATACTACGGATATAAACACCCTTATCCAAGGTCAGGTCGTTCATTCTGATACGGTCACCAAGGATGGCGCCGCCGGAGAATGGACTCGTAGGATCGATGGCTACGATACCTACAGTTTTGCCCTGCTTACGGAACTGCTTAATGAGGGCATCTGACAGTGTGCTCTTACCCGCACCAGGCGCACCAGTAATACCGATGACCTGTGCACGACCGGTATGGTGATAGATTTCTTTCATGACATCTTCAAATCCATCCCGTTCGTCTTCAACGATGGTAATTGCTCTCGCTAAGGCACGTCTGGATCCATTCCAAAAATCCTTCATAGAAAATTCCATGGATGCACCGCCTTTTCGAAGAGTAAATAATATAGTTGCAATGGGACTGAGTATCCCCCCAGCCCCATGCAAGCTACATTTCAACTAATAAACTGTCAAGCTAGTCAGTCTAAAAGTCGATTATTTTACGTTTTCTTTAATGAAGTCGATAACTTCTTTGGTTGGTGTGCCAGGAGTGAAGATAGCTTTTACGCCAGCTTCTTTCAGGCCTGGGATATCGGATTCCGGAATTACGCCGCCGCCAACTACGAGAACGTCGCTCATTCCTTTAGCCTTCAGTGCTTCAACAACTTCCGGGAAGAGGGTGTTGTGAGCGCCGGAGAGCAGGGACAGAGCTACAACATTAACGTCTTCTGCGTCTGCTGCTTCAACGATCTGTTCAACGGTCTGACGAAGACCGGTGTAAATAACTTCCATGCCTGCATCACGAAGTGCACGAGCAATAACTTTTGCGCCACGATCATGTCCATCAAGACCCGGTTTAGCTACCAGTACTCTGATACGTTTGTCTGCCATTGTAAATTACCTCCAGAAATATTTGAGTAATGTAATTATCTTTGCTTCAGGCTGCCCTTAGATTAGAGGGTGTTGTGCGGTTTGTATTCGCCGTAAACTTTACGCAGAACGCCGCAGATTTCGCCTTCGGTGCAGTATGCACGTACGCAGTCGAGGATGACTGGCATGAGGTTGATGTGGTCTGGGCCTTCAGCCGGAGTCTGAGCTGCTTTTTCAAGTTTAGCCAGTTCTTCAGCAACTTTAGCCTGGTCACGGTTTGCTTTATCCTGAGCGAGCTGAGCTTTCTTCTTTTCGCCAACGGATGCGTCGATTTTCAGCAGGCCGGTAACCGGTGGTTCTTCCATGGTGAATTTGTTGACGCCAACGATGGTTCTTTCGCCGGATTCAACAGACATCTGCCAAGCGTAAGCAGCGTCCTGAATTTCTTTCTGGATGTAGCCTTTATCAATAGCTTCTACTGCGCCGCCCATTTCATCGATCTTGCGGATGTATTCTTTAGCTTCTGCTTCGATAGCGTTGGTCATAGCTTCAACATAGTAGGAGCCGCCGAGCGGGTCAACTACGTCAGCCAGGCCGGATTCGTAAGCTACGATCTGCTGGGTACGCAGAGCGATGGTTACGGATTCAGTGGTCGGCAGAGCCAGAGCTTCATCGCGGGAGTTGGTGTGCAGGGACTGGGTTCCGCCCATAACTGCTGCAGCGGTCTGGAGAGCAACACGGATGATGTTGTTGTTTGGCTGCTGAGCGGTCAGCATGGAACCAGCGGTCTGGGTGTGGAAACGCAGTTTCATGGACTTGCTGGATTCTGCATGGAATCTTTCCTTCAGAATGGTAGCCCACAGACGACGGGATGCACGGAATTTAGCAACTTCTTCGAGTACGTTGTTGTGAGCGTTCCAGAAGAAGGACAGACGGCCTGCGAATTCATCGATCTTCATGCCAGCTTTCAGAGCTGCTTCGATGTATGCGATACCATCAGCGATGGTGAATGCGATTTCCTGAGCAGCGGTGGAGCCTGCTTCACGGATATGGTAGCCGGAAATGGAGATGGTGTTCCACTTCGGTACGTTTACGGAGCAGTATTCGAAGATATCGGTGATCAGACGCATGGACGGTTTAACCGGGAAAATGTAGGTGCCGCGAGCTGCGTATTCTTTCAGGATATCGTTCTGGATGGTGCCGCGAAGAGCAGTTGCCGGAACGCCCTGTTTTTCAGCTACAGCGATGTACATAGCCAGCAGTACGGAAGCCGGTGCGTTGATGGTCATGGAAGTGGAAACTTTGCCGAGGTCGATGCCGTCGAACAGTCTTTCCATATCGTAGAGGGAGTCGATAGCTACGCCTACTTTACCAACTTCGCCAGCTGCCATCTTGTCGTCGGAGTCATAGCCGATCTGGGTTGGCAGGTCGAATGCGCAGGACAGGCCGGTGCCGCCGTTAGCAATCAGGTATTTGTAACGTTTGTTGGATTCTTCAGCGGTGGAGAAACCAGCATACATACGCATGGTCCAGAGTTTGCCACGGTACATGGTCGGCTGTACGCCACGGGTGTATGGATATTCGCCCGGGAATCCGAGGTCTCTTTCATAGTCGAAACCTTCGAGATCGAGTGGGGTGTACAGGTTCTTGTGTTTCAGACCAACTCTTTCCGGATGTTTTGCGCACTGTTTTGCATAGGTGTCATTGTAAGCTGCAAGTTTAGCTTTCAGGGATTCGTTAGACATGAGTTCATCTTCCTCCTAAAAAAGTAAGTATGTAAAACTCTAGGAAGCCTTTTCCTTGACTTCGGTGGCCGCGACTTTGTGTTCTTCTTACCACTTACATAGGATCTATCTTCCCAATGGGGTCACGCAAAGCCCTTGGCTGCTGCAGTGCTCATTCGAGTCTTCTTGCAGCAGCGATTGGGGACTCTTGCTGACCCATGTATTGACACTGTCATGTGACAGATATCACCATAGGTAATTATACAGTATTATCTGTATTTGTAAAGCATTAAATGCTTTACCTCATGCGGCTTCTTGAATAATTAAATTATTTCTTGAAGTGCATGTCGCCGGTTTCAGCGAGGCTTTCATGGAATTTGAATGCTTCTGCGAGGAGATGCGGGGTCTGGCTTTCGCCGCAAGCTGCACATGCTCTTTCGTAGTAATCCATGAGCTGGTCTCTGTAAGACGGATGAGCCACGTTGTTGATGATGACCTTTGCTCTTTCTTTCGGGGACAGGCCGCGAACATCAGCGACGCCCTGTTCAGAAATGAATACATGGGTATCATGTTCGGTGTGGTCAACATGAGAGCACATCGGAACAACTGCGGAAATCTTGCCGCCCTTAGCGGTGCTGTGGCAGAAGAAGCAGGACAGGAAGCCGTTACGAGCAAAGTCGCCGGAGCCGCCGATACCGTTCATCAGCTTGGTGCCGCTTACATGGGTGGAGTTTACATGGCCGTAGATATCCATTTCCAGTGCGGTGTTCATAGCGATGACGCCGAGACGACGAGCTACTTCGCCATTGTTGGAAACTTCCTGCGGACGAAGGATGATCTTCTTGCTGTATCTGTCGATGTTGTCGTAGAAGCGTTTCAGTCCGTCCGGGGATGGGGACAGGGAAGTACCGGAAATCATGTCGATCTTGTCTTTATCGATCAGGTCGAACATACCATCCTGAATAACTTCGGTGTATACGGAGAGGTTCTTGAAGTCAGATTCTACAAGGCCATGGATAACAGCGTTTGCTACGTTGCCTACACCGGACTGCAGTGGGAGCAGGTTTTCCGGCAGTCTGCCATGTTTAACTTCGTTTTTCAGGAAGTCAATCAGGTTGTTGCCCATAGCTTCTGCATCGTCATCGAGCGGAGCGAGTGCGCGGGTAACGTCTGGCAGATCGCATGGAACGATAGCAACGATCTTTGCCGGATCGCATGGGATGTAAGGAGTGCCTACACGGTCGCCAGCGGAAGTGATCGGGATCGGTTCACAGTGCGGCGGGTTCTTTCTCATGTAGATATCAGCCATACCTACGAGAGCCAGCGGCTGGGTGGTGTTGACTTCTACGATGACTTTCTTAGCGGTATCTACAAATACCGGAGAGTTGCCGATTGCAGTGGTGGTGTACAGTTCGCCGTTCGGTCCGATCTTGCAGACTTCAACTACAGCGACATCTGGGCCAGTGACACGTTCACCTTTGGCATTGGTGAAGAAGCCGGCACGGATCTGCTGAGCTACATGAGACAGGTGAAGATCGAAATAATCCAGAGCACCAGCATTGATGGCTTTTCTGAGGTTGCCATTGGTCTGGTATGGCATACGAACTCTTACGCCGTTTACAGCGACCAGTTCGCCATCGATCTGGGAGCCAGTGGAAGCGCCGGTCCATACGTCTACCTGGAACGGAGTTTCTTTCATACGTTCTGCGAGTTCATGCATGGTGATCTTCGGATAGCCGCATGGGGTGAATCCGGAAATACCAAGGATGTCGCCTGGCTGAATCATAGCTGCTGCTGTCTTAGCGTCGCAAATTTTTGCTTTCAGGTCTGCGCCTTCTACTCTGCTAAGGAATTCGCTATCATTGGTGTCGATCATTACTATCATCCTCCCAAAAATATAAAAATATCAAAAGTCCAGTATACCTGCGAGCTTTCTCTATGGCCTGGAACTTTTTGCCTCATAAAAACACAGCCGTGCTTCCGAAGTAAAAGAAAAAGGAGTTTTTTCTGCATTCATATGACCGCATGTAAACATGTCTCATAGCATCAGAAAAACTCCTCCTTGGTATCATCGGTCTTGCCGACTGTATTTATGACCTCTCAGTCATCAATGTTATTATATCACACTTTTTTACAAAGATTCGTAAAAAGTAAGCTCTTTGTTTTTAAAATTCTCATAGGCATGTTATAAATAATTCCTATTAGACAAATCATCAATTATGTGACTTATAGAGTGCATGTTAGGAAATCACAAACTCTAGCAGTGGAAGTTATCGGAAATGGGTTCGGGGGGTAGCCCATGGAGCATGGTACCCTTTGATTACATTTGAAAGCCTCGCAGAAATGGTGGTGCGGCACATAAAAGTTTGAAGGCAGGGATGAGTGGCTAGGGATTAGGGATTGGGGATTAGGAGTGACTAGTCACCATTTCTCCCGCTTCCCACGCAAAGGGCGGAAAGGCTCCAGAAGCAGAAGGAGATCGAGCGGCCGAAAAGGACATGGTCGCTCATGCCGATGACAGCGATGGCCATGACCATGAGCAGTCCGCCAAGCCCCAGCGTTCGAGTGAAAAGGCTCGCCTGCCCTCGATAGAGTTTCCAGCAGAGGAAGCCCTGGGCGAAGAAGGTCAGGAGGAAGGCCGTTCCACCTATGATGCCGACTTCAGCCGGCATATTGAGGTACATGTTGTGTGCATGGAAGATGAGGACGTGCTCATCCTGAATGAAGAAGTTGTAGTCGGGATAGGCCAGATAATAGCTCCCCCACCCCACGCCGAGAAGCGGGTGCTCTTCGATCATGGCGATGGTGCTCTCCCATAGGGCAAAGCGCAGGCCGACAGAAGTATCCTCGCCGGAAAAAAGGGACAGGAAACGCTCGACCATCTGCCCGTGGTAGAAGAGAAGAACGAGAGGGATGAGGAAGAAAAGAAAGCCGAACCGCTTGTCATAGAAGAGGGTGAGCCCTAAGACGATGGCCGCCAGGCTCAGCCATGCGCCGCGTGAATAGGTCAGCGCAAGGCAGAGAAGCAGGACGAAGAGAATGATGGCAAAAGCCCATTTCCTTTTTTTCTGCCGCTCCCGTAGAAAGAAAGCAGTCAGGATGCTGATGATCATGACGGCATAGGCTCCGAGGAGATTCGGATTTTCCAGTGTCGAATACATGCGGCGCCGAAGGAGAGGAAATCTCTCGGGATCGACCCAGCTCTGCGCCGTCATATCGGCTGCCATGCCTGCCACATTCGCGTACTGGATGAAGCCGTAGGCGGCCACGCAGATGGCTCCTGCCAGGAAGGCATAGAGCGCCTTCTCCTTTTCCCACACGGAGGAAAGGAGCGAAAGGATCAAAAGGTAGATCGCGGCATACATCAATGGCTGGAAGGCCCAGTTCATGAGCGAAAAAGCAGGGTCGGGAGAGCTGAATCCGGAGAAAAAGGCACACGCCAAAAAGACCGCCGGCAGTCCCCAGAGGCAAGGGCGCACGCATTTCACTTCGCCCGTGGTGCAATGATTCACTGCCCAGAGAAGAAGGCATGGGAGAAGTGTCACGTAAAACACATAGGGATGAAGCGGCAGCAGAAAGAGTGTCGCATATAAAAGATGCTGGATGTTTTTTTTCGAAGCGAGGAATCGCATGGATGGGCTCCTGACGTGGGAAATGATATTTTTTCTATGATCTTATCTCAGTATATCATTATATAGAATGGGAAACTGTTCAGCAATAGAGAATGAGAAAGGGTTCAGGGTTCAAGGTTAGCCCCTTGGGCGTGCTGCCCCTTGATTCCGTTTGAAAGCTTCGCTTGAATGAGAAATTAGAAATGAGAAATTAGAAATGGTGGTGCGGCGCATAAAAGCATAGAAGCGCCGCGGAGGTCTGAAACTAGCGGTTTTCTCGTATCGGAAACCTAATCCCTAGCCACTCATCCCTAGCTACTAGTCACTAGTCACCAGTCACTCGAGGCTCCTAATCCCTAGCCACTCATCCCCAGCTACCAGTCACAAGTCACTAGTCACCAGTCACCGCCCCAACAAAAAACTCCCCTTCCGGGGAGTTTTGCTTGTGCGCGATCAGAATACGGTCTTGACAGAGCCGCCGTATTTCTTTTCGATGAAGTCCTTGACGTCTTTGCTTGTGAGCGCTTTCATGAGCTTCTGGAGTTCCGGACGGTTTTCATCCCCTTCACGGACAGCTACGATATTCGCATACGGGGAGTCGGAGCCTTCGCTATAGATAGCGCTCTTCGGGTCAAGTTTGGCTTCGAGAGCGAAGTTCATATTGATGATCGCGATATCCGCATCCTCCAGAGCGCGCGGAAGCTGCGGCGCTTCCAGTTCGGAGAATTTCAGGTTCTTCGGGTTCTCTGCGATATCCTGCGGGGTCGCAGTGATCGGAGCGCCTTCCTTCAGTTTGATGAGACCGGCAGACTGGAGGACGAGGAGGGCGCGGCCGCCATTGGTCGGGTCATTCGGGATAGCGACATGCGCGCCGTCAGTAAGGTCATTCAGGGACTTCAGCTTCTTGGAATACACGCACATCGGTTCGAGATGGACAGCCCCCATGGATTTCAGCTTCAGGCCTTTGGATTTGCAGAATTCATCGAGGTACGGTTTATGCTGGAAGAAGTTCGCATCGAGGCTCTTATCCGCAAGCGCCAGATTTGGCTGGACATAGTCGGTGAATTCGACCATTTCGACTTTGACGCCTTCTTTGGCGAGCTTGTCTTTCACCGCGCCGACGATCTCAGCGTGCGGTACCGGAGATACGCCGACTTTGATGGTGGTTTCTTTGCCAGCTGCGGAAGAAGCAGAGGACGCGGCTTTCTGATCACCGCAGCCTGCGATGATGCCAGCAGCCGCGAGGACTGCAGCCGATACGAAGATGGCTTTCTTGAAGTTCATAGGGATCCCTCCAGATGGAAAAAGAGAGGCGCGGCTATGCACCGCACGCATATTAAATATAGTTTTATTTATAGCACTTGTGAAAGGGCCGCGTCAAGAGGAAATCAAGGTTAAAGGTTCAGGGTTCAGGGTTCAGGGTTCAGGGTTAGCCCCGGGGACGGGGCGCCCTTTGATTATGGCTGAAAGCTCTGCTCGCCAGTGAGGAGTGAGGAGTGCTGGTGCGGCGTATAAAAATATAAAAGCGCCGCGGAGGTTTGAAACCAGCGGTCTCTCGTATCGCAAACCTAATCCCTAGCTACTAATCCCTAGTCCCCAGTCACTAGTCACTAGCTACTCATCCCTGCTTTCAAACTTAGCCCCTTGGGCGTGCTGCCCTTTGATTCCATTTGAAATCTTCGCTTGAATGAGAAATTAGAAATGAGAAATGCGAAATGGTGGTGCGGCGCATAAAAATATGGAAGCGCCGCGGAGTTTTGATAGCACTTCGCGCATCGTCATTTCGAGCGTAGCCGAGAAATCTTTATTGCAGAACGTTCATCGCCTGATGTGAGGCAGCACCAGGACATTGTTTTCCCTCGGCGCATACACACTGATTCCCGCAATGCAGTAAAGATCCCTCGGCTGCGCTCGGGATGACGATGCCGAAGAACCCCAGTCACCAGTCACCAGTCACTAGCCACTCATCCCTGCTTTCAAACTTCAGGATTAGCCCGTGGGGCGGCTCGTCCACTAATTATGGATGAAAGCTTTGCACGAATTAGAAATCAGAAATGGTGGTGGCGGCTCCGCCGCAAATATATATTTTGCAGCGAAGCTGCCACCACAACCTTGAACCCATCAACCTGAACCCCGAACCCAATCTCTGCTTTCAAACTTCAGTCTCAAATAAAAAAATCACGCCATGCGCCTTTCGCGCATCGCGTGATCTTCTTTTTGCAAGTTTATTCCTTCATGACAGTCCCATCAGCGAGTGTGATGGTGTGTCCGTTGTACTGGATCGTGCCCAGATTGAAGAGGCTGGTGACCTCAGAGTCTGCCGTCAGGTTCCATGTAGAGCCTTCTGCGATGAAGACATCGGCATTGGTCTTGTACGGAGCACCCTCCTGGGCATTCGGAGCGATGGTGATCGCGCCGGTCCATGTGGACTGGTCTTTGATATTGAGATTGATATCCGAGATGGTATCGAGGAGAATGTCGCCATTCAGGATCTGATGCGACAGGATGACTTCTGCGTGACCGCCGTTCGCGCCCGCATCGCCCCAGCCGTAGCCGCCGTCGTTGCCTGTGATGGTGAAGACAGGCGATGCTTCATCCTGCGTGAGCGTGCTGTCATTCAGCGTGATGCGGCAGTGGGTGCCGGTCACATAGAACATACCGCCCTTGTGAGAGATGAGGCTTGCATGATTCGCCTCGAACTGCTGCGTCCCCGTGACACCGATCGCGTCGGCGTCCGAGTACATGACGATGTTATAAGGAAGCGCGCCCGTCTCATTGCCTTCGAGCGTCGCTCCATCGAGCGTGATGGAGCTGATATTCTTGATGACGGCTGCCTTGGTCTTTTCCGCCTTGACAGAACCGCCTGTGACGGTCACATCACCTTCGGTATAGATCCCGTGTGCATTGGCACCGGAAGCGGTGAAGGCAGAGTTTTCGGTGAGAAGGATGCCGCCGTTTTTAGAAATACGGATTGCTGCCGACTGATTTCCTGTCGTGGAAACCGTCGAGTCCTGCACCTTCATCATCGCACGCTGGGAGACTTCGACGCCTGCTGCCTGCGCGCCCGTGGTGGAAACCTCTGCATTCGTCAAATTGATGTACGTGCCCTTGCTGTAGCCATAGGCGCCCGTCGCGCCGTTTCCTGTGCTGGAAATCTTCGCATCCGTGAAAGCACCGTGTCCGCCATGGGTCACAAGCAGCGCTGCATTCATCCCGTAAAGGTCGCTGCTTTCTGCACTCGAGGTATCACCGGACTTCGTGATGGTATCGCCCTTCGCGGTGATGTATGCCATGGAGACGCGGAGCGCATTCTCATCCGCTTTGTCCGAGCTGTAGGTCATACCGTCATACGCACCATCGGATCCGATCTCGGTGGCTGCGCTCCCCTGATCTGCGGTATACTTCGCCGCCGGAGCCGGGGCAGGCTCCGGTTCCGGTTCCGGTTCCGGCTCTGGCTCGGGCTCCGGTTCCGGTTCCGGTTCGGGCAGCGGAGCGGGCTCCGGTTCCGCAGGCTTCGGCGCTTCTGGTGAAAGATTCTTGAACGTGCCGGACTCGACCGCGCTCTGGACATCAGGCAGCGTCAAAGACAGCCCCTTCAGCAGGGCATCGGTGTAGTTCACACTTTCAGCAGGTGCTTCCTGAGCTGCCACCGGAGCCGCCGGAGCAGGCTCTGCAGCTTCTGCCATAGAAAGCGGCAGCACTGCCCCTGTCAGAGCCAGCGCACAGAGAAGGGAGGTCAGTTTATTGGATTTCATAGGATTCCTCTTTTCTTTACTTGAAGCCATATTGACCTGAAACTATATATAAAGGTATAAAAATGCATTTCCTGTCATACTGACTTCCATTTTACAACATTCTTTGAGAATTGTCATTAAAGAAAGGTTTAAGGGTTAGCCCCTCGGGCGTGCCGTCCCATGATTACGTTTGAAAGCTCTGCTCAAATGAGGAATTAGGAATGGTGGTGCGGCGCACAAAAATAAGAAGCGCCGCGGAGTTTTGATAGCGCTTCGCGCGCATCGTCATTTCGAGCGTAGTCGAGAAATCTTTATTGCAGAACGTTCATCGCCTGATGTGAGGCAGCACCAGGACATCGTTTTCCCTCGGCGCATACACGCTGATTCCCGCAGTGCAGTAAAGATCCCTCGGCTGCGCTCGGGATGACGATGCCGGCAAATCCCAGTCACTAGTCACTCCTAATCCCCAATCCCTAATCCCTAGCCACTAATCCCTGCTTCAAACTTAGCAGAGAGAGAAAAGCCCCAAGCCAACCTCCGCCCCTTCGGGGCACCTCCTTCCAAAGGAAGGAGGGAAAAAACAGAGCTCGGACATCGCCCTATTTATACTCAGCGGCGCTTCTGTCTTTTTATGCGCCGCACCACCACTTCTCACTTCTAACTTCTCACTCAAGGAAAAACTTTCACCCGCAATCAAAGGGCGGACCGCCCCACGGACTCTCCCCCACATCCCTCTCATTTGTGATACAATGAAAAAAGCAAAAATCACTATTCACTCTGTATTTCCCTGAGGAGGCCATTATGCATATCCATGTCATTGATCATCCGCTGATCCAGCACAAGCTGACCATTATGAGAAAGAAAGAAACCAGCTCCGGTGAGTTCCGCCGTCTGCTGCAGGAGATCACGCTCCTGATGGGCTATGAGCTCACCCGCGATCTGCCGCTCGAAGATGTCGCTATCGAGACACCGCTCGAAAAAGCGACAGGAAAACAGGTCGCCGGCAAGAAGCTCGGCATCGTCCCGATCCTGCGCGCCGGCTTCGGCATGGTGGAAGGCCTCACCGAACTCATGCCGTCTGCCCGCATCGGCGTCATCGGCCTCTACCGCGATCCTGTCACCGCCAAGCCGATCGAATACTATTGCAAGCTCCCGGATGTGGAAAATCGCGACTTCATCCTCGTCGATCCGATGCTCGCTACCGGAGGCAGCGCCGTCGCAGCCATCGACATGATGAAAGAAAAAGGCGTCAAGAATATCAAATTCATGTGTCTCGTCGCTGCCCCGGAAGGTGTCGAGGTCGTGAACCAGGCGCATCCGGACGTTCCGATCTATACCGCCTCCCTCGACCGTCAGCTGAATGAAAAGAAATACATCCTCCCGGGTCTCGGCGATGCCGGCGACCGCATCTTCGGGACGAAGTAAGAAGGTTTAAGGGTTAGCCCATCGGGCGAGTTTCCCTTTGATTTCATTGGGAAAGAGGTTCAGAAGGTTCTATAGGTTCTGAGGGT
>CAKPUX010000016.1 GCA_934193095.1 uncultured Dialister sp.
GTCACCGCAAAGAACAGAAGAACGACCCCGGCAAGGACCAGGTAGGGAATGATAAACATCGATGCTCCTTATATACTCTCTTTACTTTATAAAATCAAATCAGTTACATGGTATCATATTTTCCTTTTGACTTCAATCATATACGATGGGAGGTTCACCCGTGAAGAACTGCCCTTGACGTGCGAAGGCGGCTCTGCAGCTTCTTGCGGATAGCCTTCCTCAAATAGATCAATGCTCACGTTTTTCCACACTCTTTGGCTTCTCTTGAGAGAAGGGATCCAATGGCTGCGTGATCGGATCAGCCTTTCCCGAGCTTCACCGCCTTTGGCGTTCGAAGCTCTTCGAAAGCATTCCACGGCTTATCGTAGATGACCAGACACTCCGTCACAGAGTCATAAGCCGCTTTGGCAAGGAATGACCCCAGTTCGGAAAACGGACCTGCATCCGTATAGCGCTCTGCCCCGATCTCCGTCACCAGCGTGATGCCGTCCGTCCCTGTTCCCGTAGCCGGTCGTCCGTTATTCACGTCCGCGATGCCCAGATCGGAAAGCGCTGCGCTCTTTCCTTCCGTCAGCGTGATGAAGCTTCTCGCCATGATCCCTTCAGGCAGGCTTCCATGAACGAGGACCATCATATTGATCGTTCCGACAGGTACAAAGTGACCATCCTTCTCTCGGTAAAGAGGCTTTGAAGATGCGCGGCAGGCCGTCTTCTCCACGCCTCCCGTGGTAATGATCTCTACAATCAGATCTCCGGATGTGAAAACCTTGTGCGAGTACTGATACACCTTCGCCGCGGTCAGAAGCGCACTGGCACCTTCCGGATCGGCTCCCTCTTTTTCGATACAGCGTCTCAGATATGCAGCCACCGATCCACCGGGAAAATCTGACTCTTCCCCGTAAAAGGTTCTGAGCCGCTGATTCATCACCGCTGTCACGCGGCGCAGACCGCCGCCATAGATCGCTGTCGAAAGTGAGAGATGCTCTTCATCAAAGGAAATCAAAAGACTATCCTCGCTGACGCGAAGCCGGGCTCCGGGCACAGCGAGAGAATGGATCGTGGGATACATGGGCGTCAACCTCTTTTCGATGAATGAATGGACAGAAACACGAATGACACCCCTGATGTCGATGGCGTTTCCGCACTTCATTATATCACGAGCTATGCAGCAAGAGATCCCTCTGCCGCATAGCTCCTCAATTCCTTATGGACAAACCCACACGCCTTTGCTATGATAAGAGCAAAATATTTCTGTTTTAAAAAGGAGTTGGTACGGCTATGCCCTATGACGAGCGGACACTTTGTGAATTAAGCGAATCTGCAGAAATCACCCCTATAGGAATCCAGCTGGAAGTGAATGCGGAAATTTTCAATACGCTTCACAACCTGCTTTGCACCATGCGAGAGGACAAAGACATCTCTCCTTCTGATGAAGCACGCCTCTACAAACTTTGGCGGCAGACTATCCATGAAATGTCACTAATCGAGCTTCGGAAAGGCCGCGGCCTCCCCATGTCCGAGCAGATCTCGATGCTGCGCGAAGCCTATGACATAGAGACTAAGTACATGGCGGACCAGATCTTCCGTCCTGTTTCCAGCGTACAACTGACAAAAAAACTCATCGAAAAGGAAAGTGCCTTTGATGAAGAAGAGATGAATGCCTTCTTCCGAAAGACCATCTGGCCATCTATCCGTCAGGGAAAGAAAGGCGGGCAGAAGCATCCCACCGCCTACATCATCGCAGGACAGCCCGGCTCGGGCAAGACGCGCATGTCTTCCATGATCATCGAAGAGTATGATGGAAATATCGTACAGTCCATGAGTGATAATTTCCGCGGTTTCCACCCTCGTTATAAAGCTCTCATGAAGAAGTACGGGCAATATTGTGCCTATTTCTCCATGGCTCAGGGGCAGTACCTCTCAGACCTTGCCATGAAGCAGGCCGCTCTAGAGCGTTACCATATCCTCCAGGAAGGATCTCTGGAAGATGTCTCCCACACAAAGGAATACATCCGTTATCTGAAAGAGCGCGGCTATACCATCTGCGTGCTCCTCAGAGCCTGCCCCAAAAAGGAAAGCTGGAAGGCCATCCACCAGCTCTTCCTGCAGCAGCGTCTGAAAGCACCCGGACTTTCCCGTCTCATCACGAAAGAACAGCATGACAAGGCATGCCTTTCCTTCCTTTCTGCCACCAATGACCTCATTGCACAGAACTTGATGGATCGGCTCATCATCAAAAGCCCCAAAGGGCTTCTCTACGACAGTGATGATATGCCCACAGAACGAGTCAGTGAACTTCTTGCGAAGCGAATGACAAAATAAAAAGAGGCCGAAAGGTCTCTTTTTTATGATGAGGAATCTCGAATGACTAGTGACTGGTGACTTGTGACTGGTAGCTAGGGATTAGTGGCTAGGGATTAGGTTTGCGATACTGGAAAACCGCTAGTTTCAAACCTCCGCGGCGCTTCCATATTTTTATGCGCCGCACCACCCCCGCCCTACCCTCTGAACCTGTTGAACCCGCTGAACCTATTTCGTACGTAATCAAAGGGCGCCCCGCCCCATGGGCTAACCCTGAACCCCGAACCTTGAACCCTATGACTCCCAAATCTCACCTTTCCCAGATCGCCGCCTCGCTTCATCTGGATGCCTGCGGCGCATGCTCCGCTTCCTTAGACAGCACACTGAAAGAGCAGCTCCGAAATGCCGGCCCTATCCCCTTTGCGCCCTCCTCGCTCGAAGAAAGACTGGATCCTTCCGCGCTCCTTAGAGATGCACGCTCCTTCTTTGTGATTCTATTTCCATACAGACCTGCCAGCGAGGAAGAAGGAAATATCGCGCTTTATGCAAGGCCCATGGACTATCATAAGGTCATCCACCACTATCTTCAGAAAATCATAGAGACGGCTCGCCCGTCTTACCCGGGCGAGCAATTTCTTCCCCTTGTGGATACCTCTCCCATGGTCGACCGCTGGCTCGCCTATGCCGCTGGACTTGGGTTCTTCGGAAGAAATCACTGCCTGATCCATCCGACATACGGCTCCTTCGTCACCATCGGATCCATCCTGACCACACTGTCACTGACACCCGATGAGCCGCTCACGCTGGATTGCGGCAGCTGCCGCGAATGCCTCATCCGTTGTCCCGGGCGTGCCATCGGAGAGAAGAGGCTCGACCCTTTCCGATGCAAGTCTTACCTCACGCAAAAGAAGGAAGAGCTCTCTCCGGCGGAGATGCAGATCCTGCAGCGGACGCCCTACATTTTTGGCTGCGATGAATGCCAGCGCTTTTGCCCCTTCAATCAAAAAGCCCTCCCCTCTCCGCTTCCGGAGATCCATGAGCATCGGATCTCTACACTGACAAAGGAAGAAATGGACAGCTATTCCAACCGCGCCTTCGACAAAGCCTTCCGTTCCTACGCCTTCGCCTGGCGCGGAAAAAAAGTACTGCTCAGGAATTGGAACATCGTAAACGAAAAAGGGAAAGAGGATATAAACAGCAGCCGGTAAGAGAAGCTCAGCCTTTGCCACGTAATTGTATCTATTTGCAAAAACGTATATAAAACGTATATAATAAGATGATTGACTATTATCTCTCATTCAGTTTCCAAGGAGGTATCATGGAAGCGCTCAACGCTATTGTTTCAGAAATCAATGGATTTCTCTGGTCCTCGGTGATCATCATTCTTCTGGTGGGTGCCGGGTTCTACTTTACCGTCCGCACACGCGGCGTACAGATCCGCTATTTTACAAAAATGTTCTCCCTCATCACAGAGAGTGCCGGCAAAAAGACCGCCGGCAATGAGATCTCCCCGTTTCAGGCCTTCTGTGTCAGCACGGCATCCCGTGTCGGCGTCGGCAATATTGCCGGCATCGCCATCGCTATCACAGCGGGCGGTCCGGGTGCGATCTTCTGGATGTGGTTCATCGCCATCATCGGCTCAGCGACAGGCTTCGTAGAAAGTACGCTTGGACAGATCTATAAAGTCCCGCGTGAAGACGGCACCGGATTCCGCGGCGGCCCGGCTTACTACCTGAAAAATGGTCTCGGGCATGGTCTGTGGGCAGCGATTTTTGCCATTCTGATCTCTGTCACCTATGGCATGATCTACAACTCCGTCCAGTCGAATACCATTGCACTCGCACTTTCCTCCTCTCTGGGACTTGACCGCATGCTCATCGGCGGTGTCGTCACTGTCCTCGCTATGGCTGTCATCTGCGGCGGCATGGGCCGTATCGCCCGCGTCACGGAATGGATGGTCCCGATCATGGCCGGCATTTACATCCTGATCACGCTTGGCATCATGCTTTTCAACATCACAGAAATGCCCCGCGTCTTTGGCATCATTTTCCGCGATGCTTTTGACTTCCAGGCAGTCTTTGGCGGCGGCATGGGCGCTGCCGTCCTGACAGGCTTCAAGCGCGGCCTCTTCTCGAACGAGGCCGGCGAAGGCTCTGTACCGAATGCAGCAGCCACCGCAGACGCCAGTCACCCGGCTGTGCAGGGTCTCATCCAGTCCTTCGGCGTCTATGTCGATACGCTCTTCATCTGCTCTGCTTCCGCATTCATCGTCCTCCTGACAGGCGACTATACTTCGACCGGTCTCACCGGCATCGAGCTCATCCAGTGGGATCTTGCCCAGTACTTTGGCCCGATGGCTCCGAAAGCCGTCTCCATCCTGATCTTCCTCTTCGCCTTCACCTCCCTCATCGGTAACTACTACTATGGGGAGATCAATATCGGCCACCTGACCCAAAAGAAATGGCCGCTCAATCTTTTCCGCGTCTGCATTGCCGTCATGATCTTCTGGGGCTCTCAGGCTGACCTCCCGCTCGTCTGGAATCTCGCCGACCTCTTCATGGCTTTCATGATACTGACAAACGTCACTGCCATCCTCCTTCTCTTCCCGCAGGCCAATGCGTGCCTCAAAGATTATGAACGTCAGCTCAAGGAAGGCATTCAGACACCGTTCTTCCATAAAAATGTCCTCCCCAGCCAAAAAGGCATCTACTGGTGGGATAAGGAAAACAACTATAAAGAATAATCCGTAAGATAAAAAACCGCGCTGCCCTTCGGGAGCGCGGTTTTTTATCCTACGGATTGCTTCTTCTATCAAGCCTCCCCTCTCCAGAGGCTCCGACGGTATCATGGATCGCACGGGTTCTTTGCATCCAGAAGCTATCATGGATCACTGATGCCAAAAGCTGCAAGGGACGCCCCCTGTCTTACCCAAGAGGAGCCTCAACGAACAGCGGTCCCACGCGTTTATCGGCGGCTGACGATCCCCACGCAAAAAGACTGCGAATACTCGCAGTCTTTTTTGTATTTGTATACCATTTATGCTTTCGATCTCTTCTCTTCGCGCGAAGACGCATTTCTAGCGCTTCCGGTATGTTCATGCCATGTGACCCAGAGAGATGTCGCTACGCAGACAGAAGAGTAGGCACCGGAGATGAAGCCGATCAGCATGACCAGCGCGAAGTTTCTCGTGGTATCGCCGCCGAAGAAGTAGAGCGAAGCCACACAGAAGAGCGTCGTAGTCAGTGTATAGAGGGAACGACGGATGGTCTGATGAATGGAATCATTGGCCAGTTTCGCAAAGCTGTCCGTCCGGCGATGGGTATGAATGGCTTCACGAATACGGTCGAAGATGACGACAGATTCATTCATGGAATAACCAAGGACCGTCAGGATCGCTGCAAGGAAGGATGCATCGACTTCCAGATGGAAAAATGCAAAGACACCGAGCACCATCAGGATATCATGGCAGATCGCTACGATCGCAGACAGTGCGATACGGTGCTCAAAGCGGATAGACATATAAAGGATCATCGCACCGAAGGACAGAATGACATTGAGAAGTGTATTCTTCGTGACCTCAGAACCGATCACGGCACCGACAGTCTCGATACGCTTCACTTCGGCTTCGCCGACTTTATCCTTCACATGAGAAACGACCGTCTGTGCTTCTTCAGCAGAGAGGTTTCTGGTACGGATGATGACGTCATCGCCGGACTCTCCCTGCATATTGCTGCCGGAAAGCTGAATGGTCGCTGTTTCAAGACCATCCGTACGAAGACCGTCACGCACCTCTTCTACCGTGACATTCTTGGGAAATGCCAGCTCCAGAATGGTGCCGCCTGTGAAATCAATCCCCCAGTTGAAACGGAAGAGAATGATGGACACAACGGAAAGAATGATCAGAAGTCCGGAAAAGCCGAACCAGAGCTTTCGTTTACCGATAAAATCAAAGCTGTTGAACATTATCTATCGTACCCCCTTTTTCCGCCAAACCACCAGGGGTTATGGATCCAGTTCGCATCGATGAGGAACATGAGCAGTGTACGGCTGACAGTGATCGCCGTGAACATGGATACAGCGACACCAAGACCGAGCGAGAAGGCGAACCCCTTCACCGTCGCACTGCCCAGGAAGAAGAGGATGCAGGAGGTGATGATGACAGTCATATTCGCATCAAAGATGGTGACAAATGCACGTTTGAAGCCGGACTGGACAGCCAGCCTAAGCAGCTTGCCGGATGCGATCTCTTCTTTGAATCTTTCAAAGATGAGGACATTCGCATCGACCGCCATACCGATGGACAGAATGACGCCCGCCACACTTGGAAGTGTCAGTGTCGCATGCAGCATATTCAGAATGCCCAGAAGGATGAGGACATACACAAGAAGCGCCACATCCGCGACAAAGCCGGCCATACGGTACACGGCCAGCATGAAAATAACGACCAGAGAGAGACCGATGGTGAAAGCCACGACGGACTTATCCTTCGAGTCCTGTCCAAGAGACGGACCGACGGTACGGACTTCCATGACGGAAACCTTGACCGGAAGCGCACCGCTTCGGAGAAGGATCGCAAGATCCTTCGCTTCTTCGAGCGTTCTCTGCCCCGTGATGACAGCGGAGCCGCCGGTGATGGCTTCATTGACGACCGGATTCGTCAGGAGCTCTCCATCGAGATAGATCCCGATGTGACGGCCGATATTCGCTGCAGTGAGGGCGCCGAATTTCTTTCCCCCCTCATCGGAAAATTCCAGAGCAACGAGCGGCTGCTTGTTCTGCCCCATCTGTTCTTTTGCATTTTTCAGGTCTTCCCCCGTCAGCTTGACATTGCCTTCCTCATCCTTGAACTGGAGGACAGCGGTCTTGCCAATGGTTTCGATGGCCTTCTGCGGATCCTTTTCACCCGGCAGCTCGATGATGATACGGTTCGCTCCTTCACGCTGGATGATCGGTTCCGTCAGACCCATTTCATTGACACGCTTCTGCATGATATTGATGACCTGCGTGATCGCCTCATTGGTGACCTTATTTTCTTCGGTATCCTCAGCCTGCATGACGATATGTGTGCCGCCCTGCAAGTCAAGACCCTGACGGATATGCCCGGCCAGCCAGCCTACGCTCACAAGGAAAATCCCGATAATGGCCGCGATAACGACCCAGAATCGGATGAGCGCACCGCTTCTGACGCTACTGTTCCTTTTCTTTTCCAAAACTTCAACCTCTTTTCGTGATGATACTTCGTTTCTCTGTAATGATACCGGCCATACACTGGTCGAAGGGCTCTTCAGGGAGAAAATCTACGACTTGGAAATCCCAGAGAGCCATGATCCTTTTTTCATAGGAGATCTTTGCCAGATACCTGTCATAGTATCCGGCTCCCATCCCCAGGCGCGCACCGTTCTCTGTCCCCGCAGTCCCCGGTACCAAGACTAGATCAAGCATGTCCGGCGCTATGGCTTCATAGCCCTTGGGCAGATCCCGCAGGCCATACGGTCCTTGGATGAAATGCTCCATATTCATGAGCCGCCCCGCCTCCATCTGCTTTCCCGGCAGACATACCGGGATGTAGACCTCTTTCCCATCAGAAAGAGCGCGGCGGATGAAAGGATCGAGATCGGCTTCTCCCTTCATGGAAAGGTAAGCCATGATGCGATGGGCTTTGTGATACACGGCTGACCCGCAGATTCGATCCGCCAAAGCGAGGCTCATGACTTCCATGTCAGTAGCAGAAAGAGCCCGCCGTAAGGCGAGCATCTTCTGGCGGATTTCCTTCTTCCGTGTCACGGAAGGAGTATCCGTCTCTATCATTTCTTTTCCTCTTTTTTGTCTTTAGAAGCGTCTTTATCTTCGACCTCGACGACTTCCTCGACCACTTCTGTGCCGGCATCTTTCGGATCATCCACTTCGACGACCTCTTCCACCACTTCGGTTTCCGGTTCATCTTTGTGCTTGGTCTGATTCATGACCTGTTCTTCCGAAGCAGCGCCCAGGGCAGCCGCACCGGCTTTCTTGGCAGTCTCTTCGTCGATGAGCTTCACATCACCGTGCTGAATAGCGGTCTTTTCTACTTTGATGATGACCTTCGGTGCGATCTCCAGCTCTACGTATTTGTCACGCAGTACTTTGATCGTCCCGTGAATGCCTCCAGCCGTTACTACATGATCCCCTTTTCTCAGGGACATCAGGAAACGACCTCTTTCCACCTTCAGCTTCTGCTGCGGGCGATACATGAAGAAATACATAATACCGACCAGCACCAGAAATGGCCATGCCAGACTGACGAAATTCATTACCTGTTCCATTTGATTCACCTCCGTCAAATCATATGGTATTTATTTTACCATACTTTGATGATCGTTGTCTGTAGTTATTTTCTAATTATGTGTCAAAATGTTGTAAAGGGAGATGGGATCAGCGATGATAGCCCGCCATGAAGCTCTCTCTGAACTC
Organism: uncultured Dialister sp.; assembly: GCA_934193095.1. Taxonomy (GTDB): domain Bacteria; phylum Bacillota; class Negativicutes; order Veillonellales; family Dialisteraceae; genus Dialister. The sequence goes on from CAKPUX010000016.1 coordinate 8,752, forward strand.
CGTGAAGTTTCCATCTATGATCGCCTGTCGCATATCACGCATAAACTGGAGCAGGAAGAAAAGATTGTGTATCGTCACGAGGCGGAAGGCGAGAAGCTCTTCCGACTTGTACAGATGACGGATGTATGCACGGCTGTAGTGCTGACAGGTGTAACACCCGCAGCCCTCCTCGAGCGGTGCCCAGTCCTTCTCATACTTCTTGTTCTTCATATTCATGCGGCCGGAATGCACCATGGCCATGCCATTTCTGGCAACACGCGTCGGGAATACGCAGTCGAACATATCGATGCCGCGAGCCACGCCTTCGACGAGGCAGTCCGGCGTGCCGACACCCATGAGGTATCTGGCTTTATTCACAGGCAGGAACTGGGTGGTGTACTCCAGAATGTCATACATGAGGTCATGCGGCTCACCGACCGAGAGCCCGCCGATCGCCATGCCGTCAAAGGGCATGGAGGAAATCTCGAGTGCGCTCCTCTTCCGAAGATCCTTGTACATACCGCCCTGCACGATACCGAACATGCCGCGATCCGTGCGGGTATGCGCTTTGATGCAGCGCTCTGCCCAGCGCGTCGTGCGCGCTGTGGAATGGTCGGCGTACTCATAGTCTGCCGGATAGGGGATACATTCATCGAAAGCCATGGCGATATCGCTCCCCAGATCCTCCTGCGCATGAATGGAAACCTCCGGAGAGAGGAACTGCTTCGATCCATCGAGGAAGGAGCGAAAATGCACGCCCTCCTCTGTGATCTTGCGCATAGCTCCCAGAGAGAAGACCTGAAAGCCGCCGCTGTCCGTCAGTATTCCCTTCGGCCAGTTCATAAAACGATGCAGCTCGCCAGCCTCTTTGATCAGCTCCGTGCCGGGACGCAGGAACAGGTGGTAGGTATTCGAGAGGATGATCTGCGCACCCATGTCTTCGAGTTCTTCGGGTGTGACAGTCTTGACTGTCGCCTGTGTACCGACCGGCATAAACATCGGCGTTTTGAACGTGCCATGAGGCGTGTGCAAGAGCCCTGCCCGCGCGCCGGTCTTCTTGTCTTCGGCAACCAGTTCGTAGTTAATAACCATAGTTGTAGATCCTTATGATGTCTAAAAGATAGTTGATTAAATTCAGCATTTCCTTAACGCAAAAACATGGCATCACCGAAGGAGAAAAATCTGTATTTCTGCTTCACGGCCTCTTCATATGCCGCCAAAATGTGCTCCCGGCCGGCGAAGGAGGCCATCATCATGACGAGGGTGGATTCTGGAAGATGGAAATTCGTGACGATGGCATCGACCATGTGCCACTGATAGCCCGGATAGATATAGAGCTGCGTCCAACCGCTGCCGCTCTCAAGGATACCGCTCTGACCAGCGGACTCCAATGTGCGGACAGAGGTCGTGCCGACAGCGATGACACGACGGCCTTCGGCTCTCGCAGCATTCACTTCTTTCGCAGTTTCTTCACTGACCGTGTACCACTCCTTATGCATCTCATGGTCTTCGATATTTTCTTCAGAAACCGGGCGGAAGGTACCGATACCGACATGAAGGGTGACGAAGAGGAGCTTCGCGCCCTTCTTCTTCATTTCTTCCATAAGCTCCGGGGTGAAATGAAGGCCTGCCGTCGGAGCAGCCGCTGAACCCTTATACTTCGCGTACACAGTCTGGTACTCATCATTGTTGCCAAGTTTTTTGTGAATATACGGCGGGGTCGGCATCTCACCGATCTGATCGAGAAGGCTGTCGAAATTGCCGTCATAGTGGAATTCGACCAGACGTCCGCCGAATTCCGTCTTATCCAACACTTTGCAGTAACAGTTCTCTGCGAATTCGATCTCTACGCCGGGCAGTGCCTTACGGCCCGGGTTCACGAGGACTTCCCATGTATCATTGCCCTTCGGCGTGAGGAGCAGCATCTCCACCTTGCCGCCAGTATCCCTCTTCTTGCCATAGAGGCGCGCAGGAATGACTTTCGTGTTATTGAAGACGAAAACATCTCCTTCGCGGATCTCGTCCAGGATATCACGGAAATGGTGATGCTCCCACTCCCCCGTCTTCTTGTCAACCATCATCAGGCGGCAGGAGTCACGCGGCTCTGCCGGTTCCTGAGCAATCAGTTCTTTGGGTAAATCGTAATTGAATTCTTCCAGTTTCATGAATATATCTCCTTTGTAAATGGGTTTAAGGTTAGCTCGTTGGGCGGAGCGTCCTTTGACTGTTTGTGAAAGAGGTTCAGCGGGTTCTATAGGTTCAAGAGGTTCAAAGGGGTTGGTGCGGCGCATAAAAAGCAGAAGCGCCGCGAAGGTTTGAAACTAGCGGTTTTCTCGTATCGCAAACCTAATCCCTAGCTACCAGTCACTAGTCACTCATACCTGCTTTCAAACTTAGCCCTCGGGTGTGCCGTCCTTTGATTGTTTGCGAAAGAGGTTCAGCGGGTTTTATAGGTAGGGATTAGACTGGGAGACTAGGAGACATCAGATATCAGACGCCAGACATCTGACTTCTATCCTCCGGCCTTCGGGCATCGCCCCATATATATTCGCGGCGAAGCCGCCACCTTCATTCCTCATTCCTCATTCAAACGAGGCTTTCAAACGCAATCTAGGAACAGCACGTCCCCGGGGCTAACTCTGAACCTTTTTATTGATACCATTTTTCCACTTTTGTCCCCTGATAGTAATGCGCGAGGATCTCTTTGTAATAATCTTTCCCATCGCCGTGCTTTTCCGCCATGGCCTCCGCGCCCCACTGAGAGAGGCCGAGACCATGACCATAGCCATAGCCGGTGATGATGAGCTGATCTCCTTTGAAAAGGATATCAAACATGGCACTCCTGAGGCCGAAGATCTTTCTCATCGTCACTCCCGAGAGGCTCACCCAGCCGTTGCTACCGCGACAGATGAGTTTCTTCACACGGCCTGCCGGTGTGCGGTCTCCCGCGTAATGGACTTTGCCAAACTGCAGATTTGACAGCTTGATATTCTGTATCTTTCCGACGCCATAGCCGGACGCGCTCAGTTTTTTCGAAAACGCATCCCGCGTCAGCGTAACTGTCCATGGTTTCTTTGTCTGAGGGGAGAGCTCTTCGGGGACGCCCTGCAGGTACGGCTTTGAAATCCCCCAGACATTTTCACCATACTCCGTATAGCCGCCGCCATCCGCATGGAAGAGTGCATCGATCGCTTTCCCGTCAAAGGTGATGACCTCGCCGCGGGTCTCTCTGACGGCTTCGTCGGTCGCCTTCGTCTCCACGCCGGCACCTTTGTAGACCTGGCTCTCCACATCATCGGTCACATCATAGCCCGATGCGCGATAGCCGTTCCTGTGATAGAGGGCATAGGTCCTTGCAGCGACGGCCTGCGCCTTCAGTGCATCGATCCTCCATGTAGGAATGCTTTCGCTCGGAACGACGCCGCGAAGATATTCCTCCATCGGCACCACATTCACCATCACCACGCCCTCATTCCATGGAGAGGGGATGAGCTTCATCTTTCCGCGATAGCGATTTCCTTTCACCGCAAAGGACGGCTCGGTCTGGACAGGCTCGAGATAAACCGCAGTGCCGAGCTTTTTTCCATTGATGGAGATCATCTGCCCTGCGCGTGAGATGGAGAACTCCTCCCCTTTTCGATAGGTGCTCACGGTCTTCCCATCAACCGTACCCCGGCACGCTTCGAGCCCGGTAAGAGAGAGGCGCATGCCGGAAGTGAGCCCCACTTCGATCCATGGCTCGTCCATCTGAGAGATGGGTGCCTCGTCCTTATTCTCCTTCTTTTTATTCTCTTTCTTATTCTTTTTATCTTTTTTCTTTTTCGCTTTTTCTTTCTTAGGCTGCTTCTCTGGAGCCGCTTTCATCTGCTGGGCTGATGGACTTGCCAGCGTTTCCTTCTGCCGGATCGGAATGGTCTCTGCAGATATGACTGCCCCCAGGGAAAGAGAGAAACAAACAGCGAGACAAGCGGATATGATCTTTTTCTTCATATACATGCTCCATGATAAAGGGGAAACGGGCTGATTGATTCAGTGGGCTATCCCTCATGAAATCAAACAACAAAGTATGCGCGTATCCAGCGTCTCCCCTCAATATATCTTCTCCACTTTCGTTCCGGTGAAATAATGCGTAAGGATGGTCTTGTAGTAATCTTTGGCCCCGCCGTGCTTTTCTGCCATGGCTTCTGCCCCCCATTGCGAAAGGCCAAGGCCATGACCATAGCCATAGCCGGTGATAACGAGCTGATTTCCGCTGACAGACAGATCAAAAAGTGTACTGTTCAAATCATAGATCTGCTGCAGACGGTCCCCCGAAACCACTCGATTTCCCTTCGAACCGACAAGTGTCACAGACTTTACGCGTCCGGAAATCCCGCGGTCGCTCGCCTTATGTGCCTCTCCGATATGCAGGGCTGAAAGCTTGATCCCCTTCAGTTTACCGACATCCGCCATCTTCATGAAGGAAGCAAGAGAGATCGTCTTCTTCCATGGGGTCGCGTACTTGTCTTCCGGCACGCCTTTGAGATATGGCACTGCCGATCCCCATACATTTTCACAGTTTTCCGTATAGCCGCCGCCGCTCGCATGGAAGACCGCATCGATCGGCGAGCCGCCGTAGGTGACGACTTCTCCCGCCGTCTCCATGACGGCGCGATTCGTCGCCTCTGTCTCTGCCGATACGCCGCGATAGACCTGCGTGCGTGTGTCGTCTGTCACATCGTAGCCGGCTGAGCGATAGCCATTCTTATGAAACATAGCATACGTTCTGGCCGCCACAGCCTGTGCCTTGATGGCATCCATCTGCCAGGAAGGGACGATCTCACATGGCACGACACCCTTGAGGTAGTCCTCCATAGAGACCTGATTCACCAGTGTTACGCCGGAAGGAGAAGCGATGGCCTTGATCACGCCGCGATATTGATTTCCCTTCACGGCAAAGGCAGCCCCGCTGCCGCTGGATCTGAAATAGATCTTGGCTCCCGCGCTTTTTCCATTGACAGAAAGACCGTTCCCGCTTTTAGAGATCGTAAGCCGCGTCCCCGCCGGATAAGAGCCGAGGCTGCTCCCCGCTTCCACATGAAACGCAGAAAGTCCGGTCAAAGAAAACTCGCTTCCCGACTGAAGCCCGACCTCGATCATCTGCCCTGCGGACTGCTTCTGTCCTGCCTCAGTCCTTTTTCTATGGGACTCAGCAGATGGCTGCTTCTTCTTCTGCCCCGTAGTCTTACGGGTGATCACCCGTGGCGATCTATGGATAGTCACTGTAGATTTTCCAGGGACCGGCTGGGTCGCTGCCATGGATACCGACCCCAAGGGGAGCAGCAGAGATAATGACAGCAGAATGACCATGTATTTTTTCATAAACAGATACCTTCTTATAGGGGATTTAGGGAAATGTGGCTGCGGTATGTTCCGCATCACTTTTCCCCTTTCGCAGGAAAGGCTGCTCCGATGTGCTCATAGGCTGCCTCAGTGGCAAGACGGCCGCGAGGGGTACGGGAGAGGAAGCCGATCTGCATGAGATAAGGCTCGCAGACATCTTCGATGGTCGCGCGCTCTTCGCTGACAGCGGCAGAAATGGTGTCGATCCCGACAGGACCGCCATTGAATTTATAAATGATCGCCTTCAGGATCTGATTATCCAGATCATCAAGTCCGATCTCATCGACATGAAGCGCAGCCAGCGCCTCTGCGGCAATATCCGCCGTGATCGCGCTCCCCTTCACCTGCGCAAAGTCTCTGATGCGCTTCAAAAGGCGGTTCGCGATACGCGGTGTCCCGCGCGAGCGTCGAGCGATCTCCTCTGCTCCGCTGTCCTCGATCTCGATCTGCAGGATGTGCGCGGCACGGGTAATGATCTTTTTCAACTCCTGCGGTTCATAGAACTGCATATGATTCGTGATGAGGAATCGGTCACGCAGCGGCGCGGAGAGAGAGCCTGCCCGCGTTGTCGCACCGATCAGCGTGAAATGAGCAAGATCGATGCGGATGGAGCTGGCGCCAGTCCCCTTCCCCATGACAATATCCAGAGAAAAGTCTTCCATCGCAGAGTACAAAATTTCTTCGACATTCCGATTCAGTCGATGGATCTCATCGATGAAAAGTACATCGTGGTCCTGCAATGTCGTCAGGATGGAAGCCAGCTCCCCTGGACGCCCGATGGCCGGACCGCTCGTCACTTTAAACTGCGAACCCAGCTCATTGGCGATGATCTTCGCCATGGTGGTCTTGCCGAGTCCCGGCGGTCCATAGAGCAGCACATGATCCAGCGGCTCTTTGCGCGACTTCGCTGCCTCGATGTACACCTTGAGATTCTTCTTGAAGGCTTCCTGTCCGATATAATCGTCCAGATGCTGCGGACGAAGCGTCGTCTGCCACTCGTCTTTTGCGCTTTCTTCGGTGGAAACGATGCGCCCCTTGCTGCCGAGCACCTCTTCCTCTTCACCGCCAAGGCTTTTGATGTATTTGTTCTTCATGAAGACTCCTTTGAAAAAGGTTCAGAAAATCGATTCCATAGATTTCAATAAGTTTGAAAGTGGCCTCGAGTGACTAGTGACTAGTGACTGGTGACTTAAATGCCATCTTCTGGCATCGCCGTATTTATGCTTTTCGGCGCTTCCTTATTTTTTCGCGCCGCACCATCATTTCGCATTTCTCATTTCTAATTTCTCATTCAAGCGAAGCTTTCACTCCCAATCAAAGGACGGCACACCCAAGGGGCTACCCCTATCCTCTGCTCTTCCCAAACTCCCGCAATGCCGCTCCGACGAGCTGAGAAACATTGTCATACTCGCCCGCGAGCCTCTTAAGGACAGGCGCGATCTCTTCCGCCTCATAGCCGAGCGCCATGAGTGCACGCGCTGCTTCTCCGCTCATCCCTTCGTCTTGCTCTGCCGCAGAGACCGAAGGGATCTCTGTTTCAACCGAAGCAAAGACACCGACCTTATCCTTGAGCTCGACAAGAAGACGCTCCGCCGTCTTCTTGCCGATACCGGGGAGCTTTGTCAGCTGGGAGACATTCTGTGCCTTCACCGCACCGACAAAAGCAGCCGGCGTCATGGCAGAGAGGATGCCCATCGCGACCTTAGGCCCGATCTTGGAGATCGAGATCAAAAGCAGAAAGAGCTCCTGCTCTTCCTGTCCGAGAAAGCCATAGAGCAGGATCGCATCCTCACGGACTGCCATGTACGTGAAGAGCTTCGCCTCCTCCCCGGTCATGAGCTGCTGACGGGTCTTATCGGAAATGAAGATCCGATACCCGATGCCGCCTGTTTCCAGAAAACAGAAATCTTTGAAAAGGGCCGTCACACGGCCTTTGATATATCCGATCATGAGAACGTATTCCTTTAAGTTTGAAAGCAGAGATGAGTGACTAGGGACTAGGGACTGGTGACTAGTGACTGGTGACTAGAAATTAGTAGCTACTCATACCTGAAACTTCAGCAGGAAAGGAGGGACACGCAATTCATAGAGCGCCCCCATCTCCTTTTATAAAATAGGTAAGGAAATCTCCCAGCCACACCAGATCCCCTTATCCCCCCGACGTCCAATTCTTATGCTCCACCCGATAAATCGCCGTAAGTCCAATGGCGAGTGCATCGGCAGCGTCATCGGGGTCGATTTTCTTTGTGATATGCATCATGCGCTTGACCATTTCGATGACCTGCTTCTTATCCGCGCGGCCATAGCCAGTCAGCTGCTGCTTCACCTGAAGCGGCGTCACCGGGATGATGGGAACGTTCTGGCGATAGCCTGCGAGCAGAATCACGCCGCGCGCCTGCGCCACCTTGATGCCCGTCGTAATATTCGTATTGAAATAAAGTGTCTCTACCCCCATGAACGCAGGCCGATATGTCGCGATGAGCTCGGCGATGCCTTCGTAAACGATGTTCAGCCGCTCGAGGTCACTCTGGTCTTTGTACGTCTCAATGACGCCGTAGTTGACCGGAGTGATGGTGGTGCCATTCTTCTCAACCACACCGAAGCCGCAGCGCCCGGTACCGGGGTCAATGCCTAAGACGCGCATAATTTTCTCCTTTGCATGCAATCGGTTGTATTATACCATATTTCGCAAAGACACGCAGACGCTAGCGGCGCTCTCCATGAAAAAACTCAGCCCTCTCGGACTGAGTTTTTCTAAGGAAATACGAATCATTTCGCCAGCTTTTCTCCCGCTGCGATAATATTTTCGATCACCATGGTCGTAGTGACGCTGCCGACACCGCCCGGTACCGGTGTGATGGCTCCGGCTTTTGCCGCAACGGCATCATAATCCACATCCCCCACGGTCTTTCCATCCACGCGGTTGATCCCCACATCGATGACTGTCGCACCTTCCTTCACCATGTCAGCGGTCACATAGTTGGCATGACCGACGGCTGCGACAAGGATATCTGCCTCTCTTGTAATAGAGGCGATGTCCTTCGTATGCGAGTGACAGATGGTAACGGTCGCATTCTTCGAAAGGAGCATCAGAGAGACCGGCTTTCCGATGACATTGCTGCGTCCGATGATGACGGCTTTCTTCCCATCGATCGGGATCTTGTAGTGATCCAGAATCGCCATGACAGCGCGCGGCGTACAGGCGAAGAGGCCTGCCTTTCCCGCAGTCAGACGGCCTGCATTCGTCTCAGTGAGGCCGTCGACATCCTTATCCGGATTCATAAGAACGATCATTTTCTCTGCACTGATGCCTTTCGGAAGCGGCATCATCATGAGGATGCCGGTGATTTCCTGATCCGCACTGAGATCTGTCACAAGAGAGCCCAACTCTTCTTCTGTCACATCATCGGAGGCGCGGAAAATTTCTGCATCAATGCCATAGCCCTTGGCGACCTTCTGCATAAAAGATGCGTACATAGCAGACGGCTTGGATGATCCGGCCAGAATGATGGCGAGCTTAGGTTCATAGTGCTTCTCGCGCAGTTTTGCAAGGCGCAGAGCGAGCGCTTCTTTCAGAGCAGCCGCAGTTTCTTTTCCGTCTAAGATCATTGCCATCAGAAGAGCCCCGTGATATTTCCTTCCTCATCCACATCGATCTTCTCCGCAGCCGGACGGCGAGGAAGCCCCGGCATGGTCATGACCTTGCCGGTAAGAATGACAACAAAGCCGGCGCCTGCAGCAATGCGCGCTTCTCTGACATGGAGCGTGAAGCCCTCCGGCGCCCCGAGCTTGGTCGGGTCGTCGCTGAAGGAGGCCGGCGTCTTGGCGATGCAGACCGGGACATGGGCAAATCCCATCTCTTCGATGTGCTTCAGTTCCTTGGCAGCCGCCGGATCGTAAGCGACATCCGCTGCGCCGTAGATCTCTTTCGCAATGGTTTCGATCTTGTCTTTCAGGCTGCCTTCCAGATCATAGAGCGTGTGATAGCTAGCGCCCTGATCAATGGCAGAGAGGACTTTTTCAGCCAGATCCAGACCGCCTTTGCCGCCTTCAGTAAATACATTGGACTCTGCCACTGCGACGCCGACTTCAGCGCAGGCATCTTCGATGACCTTCTTCTCTTCTGCGGTGTCAGCGGGGAACATATTCAGCGCAACAACGATCGGCAGGCCAAATTTCTTCATGTTGGAAATATGGCGCATAAGGTTCGGAAGGCCTCTCTTGACCGCTTCCGGATCGGATTCTGTGAGTTCATTCTTCGCTTTTCCGCCATTCATCTTAAGCGCACGGATGGTCGCAACAAGGACCGCCGCATCCGGCTTCAGACCGGCGAAACGGCACTTGATGTCCAGGAACTTTTCAGCGCCGAGATCGGCGCCGAAGCCTGCTTCCGTGATGACATAGTCTGCGAGATGCAGTGCCGTCTTCGTCGCAAGGACAGAGTTGCAGCCATGCGCGATATTCGCAAATGGACCGCCGTGAATGAAGGCCGGGACGTGTTCGAGCGTCTGCACAAGATTTGGCTTCAGTGCATCCTTCATAAGAGCTGCCATCGCGCCTTCCGCATGAATGTCGCCCGCAGTGACCGGAGCATTGTCATAGGTGTAGCCGACAATGATCTTGGCAAAGCGTTCCTTCATGTCGCTGATAGAACGAGCCAGACAGAGGATCGCCATGACTTCCGATGCGACGGTGATATCGAAACCGCTTTCTCTCGGTACGCCATTCGGATGGCCGCCAAGACCGACGACGATGTGACGGAGCACGCGGTCATTCATATCCATGACACGGTTCCATACGACGCGGCGCGGATCGATGCCGAGTACGTTCCCCTGCTGGATGTGGTTGTCCACCATGGCAGCGAGAAGATTGTGTGCAGCGGTGATCGCATGGAGATCGCCCGTGAAATGAAGATTGATATCTTCCATCGGGACGACCTGCGAATAGCCGCCGCCTGCTGCGCCGCCCTTGATGCCCATACAAGGACCAAGGGATGGTTCACGAAGGCAGATCATCGTCTTCTTGCCGAGCTGAGAAAGAGCCTGCCCGAGACCGACGGTGGTCGTGGTCTTGCCTTCACCGGCCGGTGTCGGAGAGATCGCCGTCACAAGGATGAGCTTGCCATTCGGTTTCTTTTCCAGCTCTCTGGTGAATTTCAGAGAGACCTTCGCTTTGTAATGGCCGTAGTTTTCCAGTTCCGTTGCCGGGATGCCGATGCTTTCACCGATTTCAGTGATCGGCTTCATTTCAGCTTTCTGTGCAATTTCGATATCGCTTAACATGTGGATCTCCTTTCAAAAAACGACATGCTCTCACAATGGCTTTCCATTTCATTATAGCATAGGTGGATGGGGCGTGTGCCGGGGGATGGCAGCACTGATTTTTTCTAAACAAAAACCGTCTGAGCAGAAGTTCTGCCCAGACGGTCGGCGTTTCAGATAGTACAGTACCCGTGGTCATTTCCACTTTACTCCGTCAGCCCTGTCCCATCTCCATGTTGTAACCCTAGACTACCATGGCTCACCAGCTATGTCAATGGTACATTATTGAGTGATAGATCCCTCATTCACTGCAATGCACCCACACGGTATCTCCTTTCTTCACATGGATGCCTGCGCCGGGGCTCTGCTTATCCACGAAGCCGCTTCCTTTCGGTGCAAAGCCAAGACCTGCTTTGGTGAGCCATTCCCCTGTGTCTCGCATGGACCAGCCATAAAAACTGGGCAGAGGGAATTCTCGCTCCGCTTCGGAGGGCAGCTTCGGCTTATTCGTCTCAATGGATGGGGTGACAGGTTTCGCATGGTTCTCACTGTCTTCGATCGTCGGGACAGCCAGGTAGCGCATGATCTGTGTCATGGCTTCTTTGAAAACCGGAGCCGCGACTTGCCCGCCATAGTACGTACCCGTCGGCGTATCCAAGACAACGAGACAGATGGCTCTCGGATCCTCCGTCGGGCCGAAGCCGCAGAAGGAGGCGATGTACTGGTTCTTGAGATAACCGCCGTGCTCTGCATCGATCTTTTGTGCGGTGCCTGTCTTGCCTGCCATATGATAGCCCGGTACCTGGGCATTGCTGCCGCCGCCCTCGGAGACCTCCTTCTCCATCATGTCCTTCACTTCACTCGCGACCGCTTCCGTGATCGGCTGTCCGATCACTTCCTTTTCCGTGACTTGATAGTCACTGCCGTCGGCATTTTTGATCGAAGCGATGATATGGGGCTTCACCATCTTTCCGCCATTGGCAAGGGCGCTGTAGGCCTGCACCATCTGAAGCGGCGTGACTGCGATGCCCTGCCCGATGGACATGGTCGCAACGTCAATGGGCCGCATGTTTTTCGGTTCAAAGAGAAGTCCCACGCCTTCTCCCGGGAGCTCGATACCCGTCGGCCGTCCGAATCCGAATCGCTTCGCATAGTCGGTCATCGTCTCACCACCAGTCAAAAGACCGACATGTGCAAAGCCCGTATTGATCGACCACTTGATGATATCGACGAGACGCACATCACCGTAAGATTCTTCATTCCAGTTCTTGATGGGATGACCGGATGCCCAGACCACACCCGGGTCATGCCAGACCCGCTTCGTATCGTAGGTCCCTGCCGAGAGTGCCGTCGCCGCGATGATCGGCTTGAAGGTAGAGCCCGGTTCATAAATATCGACAACGGCACGGTTCTTGAACTGCCGCTCATCCGCTTTTTCGAAATGATTCGGATCATAAGACGGCTGATTTCCTAATGCCAGGATCTCTCCTGTCTTCGGATCCATGACAATGATGATGCCGCCTGTCGCATGGGTCGTCTTCATCGCACGGTCAAGCGCACGCTCCGCATAAAACTGAATGTTCTGATCAATGGTCAGGTACACAGAGCGTTCCTTCTCCGCCTTGAATGGAGTAAGTACTGACTTCAGGATCGGATTTCCCCTGGCATCCGTCAAGATCTGCTGCTTATTCGAGCCGCCGCGGATGAGACTGTCAAGCGACATTTCAAGACCGTCGAGCCCCTTGTCATCCATCCCGACAAAGCCGAGAACATTCGCCGCCATGGAGCCATTCGGATAGAAACGACGGCTTTCATCCACGAAACTGAGGCCTTCCCATTTCCTTTCCCTGATGAGATCCTTTACCTTGTCCGAGTCTTCCGGATCCATCGTGCGCTCCAGCCATACGAAGCTCGTATCTCGCGAGAGTCGTTCCTCGATGTCTTTCTCTTTTTTGTGCAGAATCGGTGCCAGCGCCTTAGCCGCTTCTTTGGGAGAGACATTTAGCATTCCCGGATCGCCATAAAGAGACTTCACCATGATAGAAAAAGCCATTTCCTTCCCATTCCTGTCGTAGATCGTACCGCGCGGTGAGTAGAGCGTCTGGCTCCCCTCCGTCTGATTCATCGCCATTTCTTCATAGCGGCTGCCTTCGATGACCTGCACCCAGAAAAGACGCAGCACAAGAAGAGCCACCAAAACACTGATGGCTTTCGAGATGTTGATGCTTCTCATGCGCATTTTATTTCTGGGCTGTCCCTGATCCATACGATGATCCTTTCAGAAAAGAAATGGGTTCACGGTGCGGGAATGCTGTGAAATACATCACCGGATCCTCATTCCCTTACATACCGTGTCTCTTTTTAAATCGCAGTGCCGCCTCGTGAAGCGCTTCTTCCGTATTATCCAGATCGCCATTCTGCACGCGGAAAAGCAGATTATTCATGCCCTCTGCGACATGCGGAGCAAGAATAGCGGGTACATCCTTCGGATAGTGCAGCTCCTTGCTGGTAACAGGCATACGCCGCGAGAGCTCTGCCATATAGTGGCCGAATGCTTCGTGACCTTCTGTCGCGGAAAGAGGTCGTCCACAGCCAATGATGTCCGCCTTGCAAAGGTCTTTGAGATGGAGAAAGCTCCCCGCCATCGCTTCGGAAGAAGAGAATACATGGTCTCTTGCGAGCTGGCGTACCCATTTCTCCGCATCCGCTTCCGGTGAATTGGCGAAAAAATGAAAACGCATATGATTCTCCACCAGCCAGACCACCTCTTCCGTGAAAGCAGGAGACCGGCGATAGCGCGTAAGGATATTCCTTGCCATCTCTGCCCCCTTCTTATCATGGCCATAGTCCGTGAGCCGGCCTTTCCGTATCGCGCGGATCCCCGGCATCCCCTTGGCTACATCATGAAGCAGCGCTGCCCAGCGCAAAAGCGGCTCCGGGCTCGCTGCCTCAAACACGGCGAGTGTATGATACCACGCATCATACTTATGAAATTCTTTTTGCTGCGGCAGCCCCACCAGATGAGAAAGCTCGGGCAGGATAGGGACTTCTGTGTAGGCTCCCTTTTCTTTCATGCGGCAGGAGCAGCGAGCAAGGCCGCTTCGTACCAAGAGGTCCATACCGCGCGCCGCATGTGCTGCGACAAGCAGTCGGTCCACCTCCGAGCGCACACGTTCAAGCGACAGCCCTGAGACTCGTGGAAAAGCGCTCTCCATCCCCTCCACCAGCGAGCTGTCAGCCATGAAGTCGAGCTGCGCCACAAACCGGCAGGCGCGAAACAGTCGCAGCGCATCCTCTGAGAAACGCTCTCCTGCATCCCCCACCGTCCGCAGACGCTTCCTCTCTATATCCGAAAGTCCGCCGAACTCGTCATAAAGACGGCCGCTGCGATCCATTGCCATGGCGTTCACCGTGAAATCGCGGCGCATCAGATCCTCTTTCAGCGTCTTTGCAAAGGATACCTCGCTCGGCCGATGGGCATCACTTCCATACACCTCGCTGCGGAATGTCGTCACTTCGTAATTTTCACCGCCCAGGACAATGATGACCGTCCCGAACCGGCGTCCGCCGCCATCGATCGCTTTCCAACCACGCAAAGCAGCGATAGAGAGCATTTCCTCCGGACGCGCCGACGTGGTGATGTCCCAGTCATGCGGCACCTTTCCCATCGCAAGATCGCGGACGCACCCGCCCACGATATAGCCCTCTTTCCCCGCTTCTTCCAATGCTGCGAGGATCTGCCCGGCTCCCTCATCTATAGCTTGCCCCCGCTCATCACAAGAGCAGGAAGCAAAAGAGCTCTTCGTAAAACAGGAAGAAATCCGATGCAAGAGTCCCACGTGTTTCACCTTCTTCTCCGTCATTTTGTTTTTATTATATACTCTATCAGAAAGAAGGGAAAGGGAGCAAGCCCCGCTCATGGCGCTGCGCCCTCGTTCTTCCCGAGTCAAAGACGCACGCTCCCTCAGTCAGAAGAGGCCGAAGAAAATCCACGGGAATCTCTCTCTTTTCTCCCATCAGCCCCAGTCAAAAAAGGATGCCTTTCGGCATCCTTTCGCCCTTATTTATTGGGATGTTTCTTCTTATACATCCGATGCGACACGCAGCCACCGATCACCAGGAGGAAAAGCAGGATGAAACGCGTGCTGTGCTCCTGAAAATAAATGAGATCATGTCCCAAAACCACCTCGATCACGACCGAGGGAATCTTCCCGATGAGTGTCGCCTTGAAATGTTCCTTCGACGACAGCTTCGACACCACCGCGACCGCCGTGAAGAGAATATTCGGCGAGTAGGGGATCGCACGTGTAAGTATCATATGCTTCACGCTGCTATACTTATCGAGCTTCTCCAGCATATGCCGTTTCTCGATGAAGCTTCTCGCTTCCTGCCTAAAGAAGATACGCCCGATATGAAAGCTCAGCTCGATCCCCAAGACTTCCCCCAGCCAGGAAATCACAAGTCCCGGAATCAGGCCAAAAAGAGCTCCGTTCACTGTAAGAAAAGGAATCGTCGGGATCCCGAAGACATTACAGAAAATCAAAAGCCCGATGCTCACCGCAAAGGCTCCATAGCCAAAAGAGGAGATATAATCACCTAAGCCATCAATATCCCCCGCCAGTGTCAGCTGAATCGTCTGGTCATAAAATTCCGGGTAGTACGTCTTCATCACGAATACAGAAACCGCGGCCGCAATGACCAGGATCAGTACCCCGATGAATTTCTTATATTCATCTACCATGCTCTACCCTTTGGCCGCCCATAGATTCAGAGGCATCACAGCAGGGCAGCGTCGCGGCGATACATATAGTAAGATCTCTAAAAATAATTTTTACAATTTGTCGTATACATTATAATACATCGCACGGAAATATGCCAATGTAGATCGCAAACTATAATGAGCCCAATGTCAAGACCGCCGAAAAAATTTTTAAGCGTGTTTTTGAATAAAGGTATAAATGGTGTTGTTTCTGGGCTTGATTGATTTACCTCATACTCATATCCGGATGGTCTTTCAGGAAGGTGTCAAACATGGGCTGCAAGCCTTCCATAGTGGCTCCGGAGGCTGCACCGGACAGGATGCTGTTCAAAGAGTCTTTCCCCTTGGCAATGGTTTCATAGACTTCTGCGCCATAGAGTGCTTTCAGCTGTTTATCTCTAGCATTGGAAGCCTTCTTTGCATAATCAATGGTATCTGCTAGTATGTCAGCAATTCCACCATTAGCAGAGACAGTGAGTCCACTCTTCTTGTATTCGTGCTTTTCATCACTGTGATATACATTGTCTTTGCTGGTGATGGTGACATTATTTCGTCAAGATATTACGGATACAATCCCAGTTCCTTTAGTTCTTGAATTCTAGGTTGTGCTTTTTCTTGCAACTTAATGTAGGCCTTTCGTTCTTCTGGTGTTAATTCAGCTGCGGAATAAGCCTGGGTAAATTGTTTTCCATACTTTTCATACTTTGCTATCGATTCATCCAAATCTTGGGAATCCTTGTCCGGAATATTCTCATTCCGTAGCAAAGTAATATGAAATGGATCTGCCTGTATTATCCAAAATCCATCTCGACCGAGCACGTATAATACCTTATATTGGTAAAACCATCCCATTTCCATTTCATAATCATAGACATTGCTATCTAAGTGTGTTGCAATGAATCCAGTGCGAATATCAGATTGTTCTTCTGGTTGCATATCTACCATTGTCCATGGTATTTTTTGGTTTGGTCTTGAAGCAATTAAAATCCTAAGTCTATCCCCAAAAGCTTGTATAGTTTCATTATACCACCCATTAGGCCACTTAAAATCTTCAATAGCCCTCGCTGTGCCAAATATAACATGATACCCAAGAACAATTACTATTATCCATAAGATTATTTTTCTCAGAGTCAAGTTTCTCATTGTTTTGGCTCCTTCCTATATATGGCCTTTTATAGAAGCTGTCCAGTTAAATGGTTGTAACGCCCCAATTTTTTGATATATCACTGCTCCATTATTCATGACAAGCTTAATATGTTCATTTTGGTAGTTTGGCTTGGTGAGTCCATGCCAATCAAAATTATATGTATCACCAACTTCTCCTACATAAGAAATATGACCACTTTTATCTTTCTCTATACCAATTGCCAACTTTACTTTGCCATAAGCCAATTGTTGGTCTCGCGAAGCATAACCATAATTATTAGTGCCGTTAAAATCCATAGATGAATAAAAATATTTTTTCTCACCGGGTTTCATGTTTCTCGCTAATTCTTTTACTTTAGTCGCTAATATTTCGGAGTTTTCCAAATCTGTTGACACATCAGAGCCATAGGCAAAGGACAATGGTTTTCCACTTCCAGCTAAGCTATATTTTAAGAATTGGGAGGCAATTGGTGTATGCAATGTCCGTTCCGAAGCTTCTGCACCAATAAATCCTACTGTTTTTAGCCCACTATAATTCACCATAGAAACTTCCGGCGATTTTAGCGCTAATTTCGTAAGAAAGTTCTCTCTTGAATCTGCCAAGTCAGCAGCCAAGTTTCTTTCTAGATCCCTCTTAGCCTCATACCAATCTGAATGATTGCATTCTTCTGATAATGAATGATTTTTCTTGGCAGTCACATTAATGCCAGGTAGTTCATAGATGTTCCCTAGTGTATCTGACTTGGATTGATTAAAGTCATGTGTTTTCCTGATTATATTCAAATCCTCCTGATGTGCTTCCAGAAATTCTTTAAAATACACATCCATAATGCGTGCTATATTCTCATCATCAATGCCATGTTCCTTTAAGCAATCTACCACGGCATTTTCGGATTCTTTATTACCATATTCCCAATATTTTGATTGGTCTGCTTCCGGATCCAATGAGCGGACTTTGACTAAGATATCCAGTAGCAGTCCTTCAATTTCTTTGTCAGTCATTTGTTGTCCGCTCTTTTTGCATAGAAAATTTTTTACATCGTCTTCTGTAAGTCTTTCGTAGGCTAATTTATTCCACTTAGTTGCAGTCAAGGCAATATTAATTGCATCAGATACATCTTTACCACTAAGTTTTCCTATAGCAGCTCCTACTCCAGCGCTGATCCATTGTACGGTATCTGGGTGTTTCTGTACCCAGTCTTGACCTTTTGTTTTGGTTAAGTATCCCATCATATACTCATTCACACTGCCAGATAAGGCACCGGAAGCCGCACTGCCTCCTGCCATGTCCCCCATTAGGGCGCCAAAGGCTCCATGAAGCAGCATCTTCTCCGTAGAACCATCTTCCCATCCTTTGCTTTCGGCATATTTATGGATTGCCTGATTGCCGTACTTTTCCAGCATGCCTATCAGTTCCTGCTTTTCTTCTACCTTGCTCTTATCAAAGATTTCTTGCAGCTGATTCAGGCTGTTTTTTGTATCTCTGTTCAGCTTCGAAATATCCTGCTTCTGGTGCTCCCTGTCTATGATAGTAATCGTCCCTTCCGACACTGCAGACTTAGTCGTGCTGTCAGCGCTTCCTCTGATGGCAGGGGAAATCGATGGCGTGAGGCCCCTCTCATTCAACCTAGTGCCTTCGTCCTTCGAAGCGTAGGAAATCCCCAGACCGCCCGCTTTGTAGTCTGCACTGTTTTTCATATCTTCCCATGCTAGTGTACCTGTGGTGAGGCGGTTCTTATCCGCATTTGCTACGCTATCGATCAGTCCGCCTTTGAGGCGGGTATTTTCTTTGACCGTTATCTCGTATCCATCATTTCCGGCATGGATGCCGCTTTGCGAAGTAACGCTATCAAAATCGCTTCGCATGCTGCCGCGAGAGGCGTTGCCGGTCAAGTTGACCTTGCCCGGAAGTGTGCTGACATGCATGCCAGCCGAAGCATTCTCCGATGTATAGTGATGAGAGGCCTGCTGGCTCGTGATATTCATATTTCCACCGATATTCATCGTGACCTTACCTCCGCTCAGGGTACTGCCTATCAGGTTCGTGTCTTTCCCGCTGTGGGAAGTGAGCTCATTTCTGGCTTGGATAGTACTTTCTTTATAAGAAACTGACGTATCATTCTCTTTGCCTTTTCCTGCATAGAGGCTACCTTCTACAGTAATCGGGGCATGTG
This sequence comes from uncultured Dialister sp., assembly GCA_934193095.1. GTDB lineage: Bacteria > Bacillota > Negativicutes > Veillonellales > Dialisteraceae > Dialister. Next base: position 27,453 of record CAKPUX010000016.1, read on the forward strand.
CAGAAATAGAAACGCCGAGACTGCCTCCTTTGCTAGACTCGGTCATGTTCTGCTGCTGCGTTTCTTCTGCTGAAGTAATAGTCAGGTTTTGGCCTACATGCCATGTGACATTCTCACCTTCTACAGCGGAACCTTTGATTTCCATGTCAGATTTAGCCTGTATCGAGACATTTTTTCCAGCACTCAGGGTGCTTCCCTGTGCTTCTGTTCTTACGCTATGGTTTTCCGACTGGCTGGATGTACTTCCGATGCCGACAGATACGGCCAAGTGTACTTTGCCACTTGAAAGATCTTTCAGCGCGGAGTTCTCACCTTTTAGGTCAGACTTTACTGTATCATAGGCTTCATAGCCATAAAGTGCTTTGAGACGGTTATCCGAAACAGCCGTTGCTTTTGCTAGCGGTGCTTCTACCTTCTGAAGAGCCTTTATCGTATCACCGCCTACAGAGACAGTGAGCCCGCTCTTTCTATACTCGTGCTTTTCATCGCTGTGATATACATTGTCCTTGCTGGAAATCTGTACATTCTCGCCTGTGATAGAAATATTCTTCCCCGCGAGTACGGCTGACGCGCCGACTTCCGTCTTGTTGCCCGATTCGATCGACACATTGCCTCTTACACTTCCCACGGTCGATGACTTCTGAAGAAGGTCAGCATCGCTATACTGATCATTCCGTTTTTCGCTGCCGATAGTAAAACCTAATCCACCACTAAGAAGTCCGCTCTTCTTGACGCGTTTCTCATAGTCGTGCTGTTCTACTTCTTCTGCACTGGTGATAGTCGTATTTTTGCCAGAAGTGATAGACACATCATTCGTTCCTACCACATTGGACGCTGTGATGGTGGTGCTTTCCCCAGAAATAATGCCTACCTTCTCGCCAGAAAGCATGCTGCCGGTGGCGGTTTTGCTTTCGTCGTGACTCTTGATGGCGGTGGTCTTCTTGGAGAGGAAACCACTTTCTTTGTACTTCAAGCCATAGTCGTCCGTGGCTTCGTTATATCCGTTTTCGATGGTTACATCATTAGCAGCTTTCATGGAAACCTGCCCATTTTCACTAGCTACGGTGGTACTTCTCGCTTTGATATCATTGCCTGAAATGAGCGAGATATCTTTCCCGGCGGTCAAAGTATTCGCTGTTTCTGTTTTGCGATAGGTGCGGATATAGTTGTCACTATTCTCAGTCATATCTTTCTTGGCTTCCAGACTATCCGTATCCATAGTGAGATTGTGCCCAGCAGAGAAGATCATAGAGCCATTTTTACCTAAAGCGGCTAGCGTAGCACCAGTCATAGTAATGTCTTGCCCTGCTTGCATCAGGAGTACACCTTCTTGCCCTTTCACTGCGATGCCAGCAGTGGTGTCCAGTATGTCCTGATTCTTTCCATGCTGGATGGTGTTTTTCATGGTAATGTTTCTGCCCGCATCTAGGGAGATTCTATCTTCTCCTTCGATGATACCACTCTGCAATATGTCTTGGCTTGCTTTGAGGGAGAGGTCATTTCCGAAAATGGTACCGGTATTAACGATATTTTTAGACTTCACGACGATGGTATTTCCTTTGAGTGTGCCTTGGTTCGTCAAAGTACCCTTGGTATCTGTAATCAAGGTATTGGCACTGATGAGGCTGCCGTCTTCGGTGAGGGCTTTTGCCGTGCTGGCTTTGAGATACACATGAGGATAAAGAACCGTGTATGTCTTGCCATTTACGGTAACCGTGGTGGTTTCTAGCCAGACGATGTCACTGGTGAGGCTTGCCATTTGTTCTTTGGTGAGAGAAATGCCTAGTTTCAGATTGTATTCTTTCGCATAGGCGATACCTGCATCCATGAGGGCTTTGTATTCTTCTTCGTCATTGCTATAGCCATTGAGATAACGCATACCAGTGAGCTGGGTCACTTGGTTCCGGATGAGTTCTTGTTCATAGAATCCGTCACCGAGCCGTTTATTTACTTTGTCGTTATCCCAGAGAAGCTGGTTGTACATGTAATCAGACGAGAGAAATGTCTTTTTGTTTGTGAAGGCCGGATCGGTCTCGATGAGATACTTGGCCTTCTCTTCTGGATGGAGCTTGTAGAGAGAGCTATCTGGGATAAAAGACAGCGTGCCACCTGTTTCTTTTCCGGCTGTACTGCCTGGATTGGTTTCTTTCCCAGTAGCAAATGGATTCAAATTCTGCTGAACGTTGTCACGCATGGTCTGGGTGATGTCTTCTTTATTTGGATTCTTTCCTGTATTTCCTTCATAGGATCCAACATCAAGAGAGGTGGGGTTGTCCAGCTCTTTCTGTGGCGTCTTGAAGATTTGATCTCGATAGTGTCGTCTCCATGCTTTGTGAGGGAAATGCTTTTTCTTGGTATAGCTTCCCTGAGTTGTACCGAAGGTGATTTTCTGCACTTGATTCTTTTCGGCAATGTTGTCCAATGTGCCACTGTTTGCCGTGAGGGTACTCCCAGCGGTGATACGGCTGTTTTCATTGGTCACGTTGCCAGAGAGGATCATATCTTTCCCACTGGAAATGTTGCCCGCTTTCGTTTCCTGCACTTGTTTTTCTGACGTGTGGGTGATGGTGCGAATGATGGTGTAGTATTTGATGGCTTTACTTTCGATAGCACCGATGGAATCATTGTAAGCCTTGGCTTCTTCGTTGTAGGCTTTTATCTTTTCATTGAGTTGATTCAATATTTCTTTATACTGCTTGTCCCAATCGGCTTGCTTCGGATCATCATAGCCGGGGCGTGGAGTATCCATGGATTTGACACCCAGTTCTTTAAAAATGGGATCATTGTAGTCATAGTTTGGTGCTTCTTGGCCTACTAAATCGTCGGGGACTGGTTTTTCACCGTCTTTCCGTTCTTCCTCGGTGATTTGTTCTATCTTGTCATAACCGGCTTCTTCGTAGAGTGTTTTCGGGGTGATACCTTTGTTATGGTACGCCCCATAGCCGCTTCCCAGCTCAGAGAATTCACTTTCATCAAAGACTTGTCCTTGTTCCGGATGGTCTTGCTGATCAATACGGATACGGTTCGGATTCGTGGTGTGGCTGGTCCATACTCGTTTAGCAGAGAAGGCTTCGTTTTCATTGGTGATGGTAGGAGCTGTGAGAGACATATTTCCTTGTGCTTTGATGTCAGCTCCTTGGTTAGTGATGTCTTTGGCTTCGGAAATAGCCATGTCGCCACCGGCATAGAGCAGAGAAGAGGCACTATTCAGCAAGGTGTCCCCTGTAATGATCATGCCATTCCGTGCAGCGATAGTGGCAGACTTCACCTGTGCCATATCTGCTAAAATAGCCTCGACAGCCGTTTTGGAAGTAGCATAGGCCGCTTGCTTATTTTCTATTTCTTTGAAATAGTTTTCTTTTTCACTATCGCTCTTGAAAGCGGTCACGTCGATGGCGAAGGCATCATCCAGATCTTTTTCTTTCTGCTTTAAATCTTTCATAGCAGCAGATAGTTTTTCTTCCAGTACTTTATCTTTTCTATTTTCCAGCGTCTTAGCATGAAGGGTAATGTCTTCACCATAGATGCGACCGGTAGCTATATTCTGTAATATATCTGTGGTGATTGTATTTGCTTGGTCAGCACTCACTAAACCACGGTTTGTCAGAGTCGTGGACGTGATAGAAACACTGCCACCGTTGATCTCACCACTTTCTTTATTGGAAATATCTTTGGCACTGAGTGTAAGTGTCCCTTTGGATTCCAGTTTCTTGCTGTTAGTCAGGTTACCTTTGGCGGAAATGGTCAGATTTCCATCTGCCTGGGTGATACCGTAGTTTTCTTTCGCACTGTCATTGGTGATGTCATGATCTGTGGTGATAGTCAGATTATTACCTGCTGCCAATTTCCCATCCAGCTGAATATCTTTCGTTGTGATAGTTTCATTCTGCCCAGCCGTGATGGTTCCTTGGGCATTATGAATCAGATCAGATGAAATAGAAATATTCTCATTGGCAGCGATTAGACCTTGTTCATTTTCCAGTTTGTCTGATACAGAAATGGTATTGCTCCCATAAGCAGTTAGTTTCCCTTGAGAGTTATTTAGTGTTTTTCCTTGGATAGACAAGGTACTACCAGAAGCGATATTACCATTCATGTTGTCCGTATGACTGGCTTGGATAGTCACATTTCCATTGGCAAGGATTTCACTATTGGAATTGTCCAGCGCATTTTCTTCTTCACTGGTTGTGGTAATGGACAAGTCTTTTTCAGAAGCAATGGTCTTGTGATTGGTGACTTGGTTGGCAGTGATTGCCATATTTCCAACGCTTCCGATGGTTTTATCATTGACAACCTGCCCGTCAGCGCGTAACGTCATATTTCCGGAAGCTGCCATAGTGCCAGTATTCTGTATATCTTTCGCATGGATGGTCATATCTTCCGTGCTGTGGGTGGTGCCGGCATGGTATAAGTTTCCTTGGTTATCCAGCACCATATGCTGGCTTTCGATGGCACCTTTAATGTCTATAGGAAGGCCTTTTTCATTGCCAATAAGGAAGATACGTCCAGCATACATGCCGCCTAGGTCTTTCACATCAATGGCAATCTCCGGTTTCTTTCCTTTTCCTTCGATAGCAGTGACTTTCCCTGTATTGGCATCAATCACATTGGCACCGGTGGTGACATGTACGGTATTCCCAAAGATAGCCGCTTTGATTTCTGCGGCTCTGGTATAAAGTTCCAATGTGTCTGCTTTTTTACCATTGAGCCCATTTCCGGTGATAAGAATGGTAGCGTCATTATCTATGCGGAAATCTTTCAGTCGTTCCTTGTTGTCATACTCCGGTTTGCCCGTGGTCAAAATGGCACGAGCTGTATTGATGAATCCGCCACCATTGACGGTAATACCATTCGGATTGGCAATGATCACATCAGCTTTATGGCCTGCTACTTCCAGAAACCCATTCATCGTCGTAGGATTTCCGCTGGTCACTTGGTTCACAATGATTTTCGCCGGACCTTGTGCCATATTGGCATTGCCTTGCACGTAACCGGCCAGTTCCGTTTTGGATAGGGTATAGGAGTTGTTCAGAATGGCCCCTTTAGTAGGTATATTGAATCGTTCATAGTCATTCCGAGAGACGCCACCGACAGTGGGAGCAGAAATATTGACCAAGGGGATCCCATTGGCTGTTTCCTGCACTAATGGATACCGATTTCCCGGTGCTTTTGTATCAGGAAGAATGGGGGCTTCTGCCCATGCGATGGTATCACCGAAAAAGACACCGCTCAGTAAGACACAGAGTATCTTCCGTCCTAAGGATTTCATGGCTTTTGTTTTGAGAGACATGGATGGTATGGATTTCATGGTATGATGCTTCCTTTATATCTGTAGGCAGTTAGCAGTTGGAGGTTAGCCGTCATTGATATACTGCTGAGTACCAATTGCCTACCACTAACTAATTCTTGCTAACTAATACTAAAATTTCCAGCTTACAGTAAATCCGGGAACCCATTTCCTGGTGTGATAGCCTTCGGGTTTGTACAGGCTGTGGCTGATCAAGGCATCGTAGGAAAGCCCTGAGGAAAAGTTTCCACGAAGGCCCAATGCCATACCTGCTATGGTGCGGCCCACCAGAACATCAGTAGATACACCGTATACGCTGCCTACATCCAGTCCCAGGTAGATATCGCTATGAAGGATAGGAATGTTGGAAGATAGTTCATTTCTCAGGTACCATCCACTTTCTCCCATTAGGGTATATTCTCCATCAAAGCCTCTGACGGTATATCTATTTCCTATGCTTATGGCATCTACGCCGTATAGCCTATTTCCTTTTGTATTCCATTGTCCATGAAGGGAGCTGGAAAAGGATGCTTGACGATGCCCCATTGTAAACGGCTGCTGCCAGTCGATGTCAAAGAGCCACATCTGGTACCTTGTTTTTGGAGAATCGGGATAGGTATTTTCTTTTTGGGCTCCTAGCCATCCGGTCCCTTGTTTATGCCCCAGTCGTACATAGAGGGTATTTTTTCCTATATATATGCGATCAGATAAACCAACCTCTAAAGCAGTGGTATCCATGGCTTGTACGGGGATTTCCATGTCGTTAATAAAGTAATGGGAGTCTCTCTTGATCATAGAAATATCCAGTGCTTTTCTTTCTGATTGGGAACGAGAAATCATATGGTCATAGGTGAAGCGGGTGGTCTGTGTCTTCCCACTGCTGATAAAGTCATAAGGGATACCGGCAACGGTTTGATGATAGCGGCTGCGATTGTGGCTGATAGTCAGACGGTCTTTCCCTTTCGGGATCGTATAGGAAAAGCTCTGATACCGACTCCCCTTTTCAGAGCCTCTCCGACTTCCATCCAATACAGCAGATAGTTGTAAGGTATCATTGGCATGAAATACATCATCAAAAACAATGCCTGCATTCCATTGGTATTTCCCTGTTTCTTTCATGCCGGAGTCATCTGACGATAGCATCCCATGGACTTGCTTTCCCTGTTGCACGGTGAGTTCTAGATCCGAATAGCCGGCCTTAGCCGTAGGAAGTATTTTCATGGACACCTCTTGGGACGATACTCGTTTCATATTTTCCAGGCCTTCCTCCAGCATGCGAAGGTTCAAGAGGTCTCCGTCCCGGATGGGGAATGCGTTCTGCCAGGGAAGTTTCTTACTGCCCTGGCTGTAGATGACCTGATGCAGTCTACCGGGCAAACATAATAAATGAAGAGTGCCTGCAGAAATATTCTGCTCAGGAATCACGACCTGGGTGGTCACATAGCCTTTATCTTGCAGCTTTTGATTGAGTATTCTCACTAGTTTCTCTATGTCGTTCATGCTCAATTTCTGCTTTTCGTAGGCATGCACCTTGTCGTTCAAGAAATCCAGTTCTTCCGGTAGACCTTCTAGATGAATTTCGTCCACATAAAAAGCAGCCATCGAGGGAGAGATGTCCTGTGTCTCTTTCTCGATGGCTGTTTTTTCTACTTTTATGCGGGGCAGAACGGCTCTGTCTTTTTTCCATTGTTCCAATTGCCGAGCTTGGTTCAGCTGTTCCTGCTGTATAAAAGGCTCAGATGCCTTTATGGCAGAAACCGGCAGCGTATAAAGTATAGATAGTGATAAAGTGGCTATAAGAATCGGTGTACTTCTTTTCATGTTCCCATATCCTCCTCAAAATGATAGATTTTCATTACTTTCTTTAGAGAATATGTTACAGCTTTTACTAAAGATTAGCAAGTAGGGAAAACGGAAAATAACCGGAATTATCCGGAATGAAAACTAACAATAAGAGTAGGTTCAAACTAACAGTATCGATAAAATCTGATTTTTCCATAGATATTTTATACTATTACAACACATAGCCAATCAGAAATATCCTATAGCAGCTGATGCTAAAGAGCTATTTCTATAACATAATCCAATAGATACCAAAAGCCCCAGTTATATAGAGCCAATAAATATCTATTTTTGAGACATTTCAAAAATGCTTGCCAATGTAGATTGCAAACTATGGAAGTCAAGGTGTGAAAGATAAAATCTTCCCTGCTGATCGGGGCACCTCCGCTTCAGCCAACGCCCCACTTTCGCCCAGCGGTAGGTCGTAGCGAAACACGTCCTGCCTCATTCCTCTTTTTCGCACTTTCTCCTCTTCCCTTCGTATTGTATAATAATATAGGCATCAATAGATGGATGATCTAGCGATTTAACTCATCATTCCTTTGCCTGTCAGATTCCCCTAAGGAGGTCTTTTATGAAAGGATATATCGAAGTCTATACCGGCGACGGAAAAGGGAAAACCACCGCTGCCATCGGACTTGCCGTCCGTGCCGTCGGTGCCGGAAAGAAAGTCTGTTTTATTCAGTTTATGAAGTCACTCGCCTATTCCGAGCAGAAGATCCTGCAGGGACTTCCGGGCCTGACGCTCATTACTTTGGGTAAACCATATTTCATTGCCAAAGAAGGTATGCTCTCAGAAGAAGAGATCAAAGCCTGGGGCTCCGCATTGCGCGTCTACCCCGCAGGACATCCGCCGAAAGAATATCGCGACATGGTCCTCAAGGGGATCGAGGATGCGGTCAAAGCAGTCTCCAAAGACTATGATCTCGTTGTTTTAGACGAATACAACATGGCTTATTGGTATGACCTTGCGACCGAGGAGGATACGAAGCGCATCCTCGCCGCCAGAAGCCCGGACTGCGAACTCGTCTTCACGGGAAGAAATGCGCCGAAGATCATTCTTGACGCCGCCGACCTCATCACAGAAATGAAAAAGATCCGGCATTACTACGACAAGGGCGTGGAATGTCGAAAGGGAATAGAGAATTGAAATAAAAAGGCTTGTAGAAACGCCCCTTGAGCCCGATTGATTTACAAATACAAAACGAAAGGATACCACCTATGCTTACCATTCATGGCAAAAGTATTTCCGGCATGGTCACGATCGGCCCGCTGCGTGTCTTCCGACACCAGCCGATGGATTTCGCCCGCACAGAGATCGAAAAGCCGGAGACCGAAGTCGCACGCTTTGACTCCGCGCGCAATGCAGCCGCTGTCAAGATGAAGGAATTCTACCAGGAAGCCATCTCTCATGTCGGTCTGGATAACGCTTCTATCTTCAAAGTCTATCAGCAGATGATGACAGACTCTGAATTCGTTGACGCTGTCAAGTCTATCATCCGGAAGCAGAGCGTCAATGCAGAGTACGCCATCCAGCAGGCAGAGCAAAACTTCACTCGTATCTATGAAGCGGATCCGGATGACTATGTCCATGGCCAGATCGCCGACCTTGCGGAAGTCGCACGCATCCTGCTCCGCACGCTCCGTCAGAAGCAGGCTCTCTTCTCTTCGGATGAGCCCTGCATCCTCTATGCGGATGACCTCACACCAAGCGAGACCATTCAGATGGATACGACAAAGATCTTAGGATTCGTGACGAAGGAAGGCACTCCGACTTCACATACCGCGATCCTCGCCCGTGCGCTCGGCGTCCCTGCAATCGTTGCGACCGGAACGGATGTCGATGCCACCCACGATGGGAAGACCGCTGTCATCGATGGCTTCTCCGGCGTTGTCTATCTCGAACCGACACCGGCTATCCTCTCCGGTATGAAAGAGAAACAGAGCCAGAGCATCCACCTGAAAGAACTCCTCTTGCAGTTGAAGGGCCTCCCGAGCGAAACGATCGATGGCCACCGCATCGAGGTCGCAGCAAACGTTTCCTCTGCCTCCGACCTTTCTGCTGTCCTCAAGAATGACGCGGAAGGCATCGGCCTCTTCCGCAGCGAATTCATCTACATGGGCCGTGAAACACTGCCGTCGGAAGAAGAACAATTCAATATCTATAAACTCGCCATCGAGACCATGGCCGGCAAGCGTGTCATCATCCGTACCCTCGACATCGGTGCAGACAAAGAAGCCTCCTCTTTCCATCTGCCGAAAGAGGATAATCCGGCGCTCGGTCTGCGCGCGATCCGCATCTCCCTGAAGCGTCCTGAGATCTTCAAAGTCCAGCTCCGTGCCATCCTCCGTGCGAGCGCCTATGGCAAAGCAGCCATCATGTTCCCGCTCATTACTTCCGTCTGGGAAGTGTGGAAGGCGAAGGAGATCCTGACGGAAGTCCAGATGGAGCTCGATAAGAAAGGCATCGCTTACGATAAGCAGATGGAGATCGGCATCATGATCGAGACACCGGCGGCTGCACTCATCAGCGACAAGCTCGCGAAAGAAGTCGACTTTTTCTCCATCGGTACGAATGACCTCTCGCAGTATACCTTGGTCGTCGACCGCACCAGCCGCAACCTGACCGATTTCTTCAATCCGCATCATCCTGCCGTCCTAAAGCTCATCCAGATGACGGTAGAAAATGCACACAAAGCCGGCATCTGGGTCGGCATGTGCGGTGAGCTCGGCAGTGATCTCTCCATCACGGAGACCTTCCTTAAGATGGGCGTCGATGAATTCTCCGTCGCCCCCTACTCCGTACTTCCGCTCCGTCAGCAGATCCGCGGGATCGACTTGAGAAAATAGCAGGCATCGGGAACATACGGATCCGATTGGGCTCTGCGGTTGGCTCAGTTCCTAGGGAAACACTGATTAAATCGTTGTCTGATTTCATTCTTGGATTTTTATACAGAGCAAGGAATCATCTGACGCGAATACCAATCTATTTAAGGAAGATGATGACGAAGCTATGTATAAAAATCCATATGAAATCCGGCTCTGCTATTTAATCAGCGTTTCCCTAAAGTTGCAGAGGGCTGGCGCGGCGAAAAAAGCACCGCGAAGATCTCCAATGATCACTTCCGTTCCCTCAACACGTTTTCTCCGTATGCCGCAACAAAAAAGACACACGCGCCAAATGATATGATCCCCCTAAAGCAGACAAGGTAAATAACCAAACTGCTTTAGGGGGATTTTTTTATGGCCAAACGGTCTGATTTTCAGTATTTGTTTTTCCAAACTTGCTGGCGGCGAACAGCATTTCATGCTGTTTGCGGACGGCAAGTCCACAAGGGATAGACGCACAAGCGTCGCAAGGGGGTGTAGCCACCTTGACGGAACGAAGTGACGAAACATGCTCGGTCGAGCAGTTTTCTTCTGCTGACCGGGAATGAAGCTCCGCAGGACGCACTACTCTCGACAGAGAGTAGTGCGTCCTTTAGGAGCTAAAGGGATTTTATCAGTTCGACAAACTTGAATTTTCAAATTAGTCTTTGCAAATAACCTTTGAACCTTCACCATCAATTACAATTCCCTGACGGTTG